>PMLB01000066.1 GCA_003158735.1 Myxococcales bacterium
TACAAGACCGGCGATCGCATCACCGGCTCGCCGGCCATCCTGACCGAGCGGGGCTCGGCGCGCGTATTCGTCGCTTCCTACGATCGTTTCTTGCATGCGCTCGATGCCACCGATGGCTCGCCGATCTGGCACTTCGCTGCCCGTGGCGGTCTCTATTCGTCGCCCGCTTTGATTGCCTCGGGCGGAGAAGCGATGGCGCTTGTCTTGGGATGGGACCACATGTTGCACGCCGCTGCGCTCGACGGCGGCGCGCCGCTCTTTTCTGCCTTCACCGGCAGGCCGCTGTGGAACGTCGCTGGGATGGACGACAGCAATTGGTCGTCGCCCGTGGCAGGACGCATTCACGGCCATTGGCTGGGCTTTGTGGGCAGCTACGATGGCACCTTGCGCGCCCTGCCGCTGGGGGAGGCCGACCGCGCGGCGCCTGTCCTGCGGTCCAATCGTTGGTTCTGGTTGTCCTTCCCTCTGGTGCTGATTCCCTTCCTGGCGCTCGCGGTCGGGCTCACAAGTCGCGAACGGCGGCGGCAGCGCGCCAGGATCACTCCGGTTCGTCCGTAGACTTCTTGCGCCCTCGGCGGACCACAAACCAAGCCAGGAATACTAAGAGTGGAACAGCGACATACGCGAGGTAGTGCAGGCGCGAAGGCGCCGGTCGCACGCTTCCCTTGGCCAGCGGGATCATGCCACTATCTTCTGGGATTTCTCGCCTGTCGGTGTTGATCCTCAAATCGAAATCAACCAGGTGCACTCCGCCAGACGAAGTCGAGAGAAAGATCGGATGCTGTCCCTCGAGAGCTCCAGTTGTGCGAAGGAATGTCAGGGTGAAGTCGACCAGTTGGCCCGGCTGTAGGCTGGGCAACTGCTTGGGTGTCACGTCGACGCTGCAGCCCGGGCTGTGTCCGGAAAGGACGAAGGCGTCCATGGGACGCGTCGAGATATTCAAGAGCGTGACCCTGGCCTGACCGATGAGCCCGCGCAGTCGCGCCAGCATGGGGGCGTGAACCGAGAGTCCAGCAGGCTCCGTGGTATCCACGGCTGCGATCTCCATAGCCGTGCGTCCCTCGGGCGTGCGGATGCGGAGATCCGCGCGGCGATCGATCAGCGCCTTGGCCACGCTGCCCTGCCGGGCCGTATGCAGCGGAGTCCTGCCGCGCTCGTCGAGGGCGTTGACGTCTGCACCGGCGGTGACCAGCACGGCGACGACTTTGTTGTCAGCGGCCAGGTGCAAGGCGGTCATTCCGTAGGCGTTGCGGGCGTCGGCGCGCGCTCCCCGGCGGGTGAGCAGGCCTGCGACTTCAGCGCGGCCTCTCATGGCGGCCCAGTGAAGCGGCGTCATGTCGAAGCGTGCACGGGCGTTAGGGTCAGCGCCGCGGTCGAGCAGCAGAGCCGCCACGTCGGTCCACCCGCCGGCAGCGGCAAAGTGCAGGGCTGTCCAGTCGGATGCGTCCTTGCTATCTACGGGCGAACCTTGCGCGAGAAGAGAGCGCACGGCATCAGTGCGTCCAGCGGCCGCTGCTTGCATCAAGTCAGGAGACGCAACTGCTGCGCTATCCCCCCGGGCGGTCCCTGGTGTGATCCAAGGTAGGAGAGAAAGCGCCGCCAGGAAGAAAGATGAGCCAGCTTTTGCGTTAGGGCGCACTACAATAGTGTCAAGTCTAACTGACATCCAGTTCCCTGGCGACATGTGAGTTGGACGAGACTACCAGAGAGCCACCCCCTTTGATGGAGTCATGAGCATGCGTACGAAGTTGTTGCTTGGGATCTTCCTGACGATCTGCCTGCTGCCGCTCGAGGCGCGTGCCCACTGGTGCGATGATCTCTGGGCGTCGAGCTACAACATCGTGGTTCGGCCTGCCACGGACACCGTCACCCTTTCGGGGGGCTCGGCCACCATGAATATCTCCGTTCAGAACAATATGGGCTACGCCCTGCCGAACTTTGTGCTGACGGCGAAGATTGGCACGACCAATGTTACAGCGACGCGCAAAACAGGAGCGTTGTCGGGCACAACCCTGTATCCAGGACAGAAGGCGCAGTACACCTTGGCGGTAACAGGAACCGGGACGTCGGTCAAAATCGAGGACATCAGCTTCTTGGTTTCATTTGGCAATTCGGGCGAGAGCAAGTGCTACCCCACCAAGGGGGCGGACGCGGTGATGGTGAAGAAGAACGATGGGACGCTCGTTCCTTCGGCCACCCCGCCGCCGGGCCTCAGCACTCCTGCCAACCCCGGATGCACGGGTGATATGACGCAGGCACGGCAGTCACAGTACGCCGCTCAGACCGATTTCATCAATGTCAGCGCTGGACTGGACACGTTGATGAACTACTACTGTGCGGGCCGGGGTACGTGGAACTCGCAAAGCGACGCGGTCATTACGACGGGATGCAGCGGCACTGCCACCGTCTGCACCAAGGGGACGGGCACGGGGTCGGGAACCAAGTGGCAATACCCCCATCTGTGGGCCTCCTTGGAGCTGGTTGCGCGCAAGAGTGCCCTTGGTGCCACCCGCATCACAACCCTGCGGCAGCGGCTTCAATGCGGGGCACAGGATGCGAACACCGGTTTCGCAGGCTTCGCCATGATGATGCTTGGCTACTTGGGTGACGATGCTGCGGGGAACACGTTCCTTGTGGGGCAGGCCGGCGGCACTGGTGACTTGGCCACTATCGCCAAGGCTGCGCTGCTGATCGCCACAAGCAACAAGACGACATACGAAGCGGCTGTCAAGGCAGGGCTGACGTCCGGCACCGTGTTTGTGAAGGCTGCCTGCGCGGCGGCGATCGGTATCGTGGACCTCGACGACGCGACTGTGACATCGACACTGGTGCCCCTGACAAAGTGGACGGAACCCGATAGCAGTGACAACGGCCAGTCAATCTACGCGGCATATCTGCTGTCGCTTGTGGCATGGGATCGTCGTTGCTGGGCAGCCAACGCAGGAGACGTGGGGGCTGTGTCCTTCTACGAGGGTGGTACCGCGGCTAGATGCACTGGCGCGGGTGGGAGCACGGGTGGGAGCACTGGCAGCACGGGCGGGAGCACTGGCAGCACGGGCGGAAACATTGGCACAGGTGGCAAGACAGGCACAGGCGGCAGCACGGGCTCAGGTGGCAGCACAGTCGCAGGCGGCAATACGGCTACGGGCGGAAAAACCGGGACTGCCAATGGCGGGACCACCGGGACGCCACCGATTGGCGGGACTGCGGCTACAGGCGGAAAGACAGGGACTGCGGCTGGCGGAACCACCGGGACACCCACGGGCGGGACCACCGGAACGCCTGTTGGCGGAACCACTGGCACGCCTGTTGGCGGGAACACCGGAACGCCCGTCGCTGGAAACACAGAAACTGGTGGAAACACGGCTCTGGCCACAGGCGGCGGCATAGCTGAAAACACGGGCGGTGCGGCAGGAGGAGTTCCTGTCGAAACCGGCGGAGGCACGGGCGCTGGCTTGGGTGGCCAGACCGGAAACGGCGGGGCCCCAGGAAGCGGAAGCGCTAGCCAGAACGGATCCGCTGGCGGGTGCGGCTACGTCCCGTCTGGCCGGGCGACGATTCCGCTGGGCTTCGTCTTGGCGGGCGTGGGACTGGCGTTTGCCGTGCGTCGCCGCCGGCGCCGCTAGGCACGGCCGTCGAGATCCTTCGAATCGTTTTTCGCCGCCCTCGGCGTAGGAAAGGCAATCTCGAATATCACGACGTGAGAGCCATCTGCTCACATGGAGGAATGAGTATGCGCACGAAGATCCTGGTCTTGGCTGTCCTGGCGAGCTCTCTCCCGCCGCTTGCGGCGCAGGCCCACTGGTGCAACGACATGTGGCAATCTTCGTACAACATCGTGGTCCGGCCGGCCAGTGACACCGTCACCGTGCCGTCGAGCGGATCAGCCAGTTTGGACATATTCGTGCAGAACAACATGGGATATCTGCTCCCGTCGTTCAAGCTGACCGCGACGATGACTTCGGGGACGATAACCGCGACCAGGCAGACACAGAAGGTGGCCGGCACCCTTCTGCCGGGCGAGAAGGCAAAGTACACGCTGGCGATCACCAAGTCCGGTGGCGGCAGCGTGACTATCGATTCAATCTCGTTTGCGGTCAGCTTCGGCTCCGGTCAGTCCGGCATGTACGGCCAGTCGCCAGGGAAGGCCGTGATGATTCGCAAGGCGACTGACGGCTCTCTCGTGCCTTCAGCCTCGCCGCCGCCGGGGCTTACTAGCGATGACCAGTCTAGGCAGCTTCAGTATGCCGCCCAGACGGATTTCAGCGATGTCAGCTCCGGGCTGGACACGTTGATGAACTACTACTGTGCGGGCCGCGGTTCATGGAACTCGCAAAGCGACGCGGTCCTTACTCCGGCGTGCACTGGCGCTGCCACCGATTGCACAAAGGCGACGTCTACCATGGGCACGGGGGCGGGGACCAAGTGGCAATACCCGCACCTCTGGGCTGCCCTGGAGCTGGTTGCGCGCAAGAGTGGTCTTGGGGACACCCGCATCGCCACTTTGCGACAGCGGCTTCAATGTGGGGCCGCTGACCCGAATACCGTCTTTGCAGGCTTTGCCATGATGATGCTGGGTTACCTGGGCGACGACACCGGGGCGCGCACCTTCCTTGCGGGAAAAGCCGGCGGGACGGGGGACTTGGCCACGGTCGCCAAGGCAGCGCTGCTCGTAGCAGGTAACTCAGCCGACAAGACGACATACGAAGCCGCTGTCAAGACGGGGTCGACGACCGGCAGCACGGTCGTGAAGGCGGCCTGCGCGGCAGCGCTGGGCATCGCGGAGCTGGACGACGCGACCGTGACATCGNNTGGGATCGTCGCTGCTGGGCGGCAAAGGCAGGAGACACGGGGGCCGTGAGCTTCTACGAAGGCGGCACCCCAGCCCGGTGCACCAGCGCTGGCGGAACCCCCACAGGCGGGAGCACTGGCACGGGCGGGAGCACTGGCACAGGTGGAAGCACTGCCGCGGGAGGGACCACAGCGGCGGGCGGGACCACTGCAACGGGCGGGAAGACTGGCACAGGCGGAAGCACTGGCGCGGGCGGGACCACACCCACAGGCGGGACCGCGGCGACTGGTGGAAAGACGGCTGCGAGCGGCGGGACCACTGGTACGCCGGTTGGTGGAACGACGGCCATTGTTGGCGGGACCACTGGCTCACCGGTTGGCGGAACGACGGCCGTTGTTGGCGGGACCACTGGCTCACCGGTTGGCGGAACGACGGCCGCTGCGGGCGGGACCACGAGCACGCCTGCGGGTGGGAGCACTGGTACGCCTGGTGGCGGGAATCCGGACACCGGGCCAGCTATTGGCGGAAGCTCAGGCGGCAGCAGGGTTGAAACCGGTGGCGGCGCGGGCGGAGGACCAGCGGTCGACACTGGCGGAAACACGGGTACGAGCATAGGTGGCCAGCCCGGAAACGGCGGAGCCTCAAGCAGCGGAACCGCTAGCAACAGCGGATCAGCTAGCGGATGCGGGTATGCCCCATCTAGTCGAGCGACCATCCCGCTGGGCTTCGTCTTGGCTGGTGTGGGACTGGCGTTGGCCGTGCGTCGCCGCCGGCGCCGCTAGCACCGCTGTCGAGGCTGTCTCATCTCACCTCTCGCGCGGATCACGTCCGAGCGGCGGATGAGAGTGACCAACTATGTGTGGTCGATCCGGGATCACCGCTTGACTTGTGCCCTGACTGCGCGGCATACATTCGCCCTCGACCACATTGCGCCCGTAGCTCAACTGGATAGAGCATCGGCCTACGAAGCCGGGGGTCGCCTGTTCGAATCAGGCCGGGCGCGCTAGGCGCTGACATCACAAGTGATCGGAGACCAGCGTGATCCTCGTGANNGGCCAGATTTGCCCGCCGTGAGTGTGACCTGACAGCATGAGTGCGACTCCAGCCTGCGCGGCAGAGTAGATGGCTCGCGGTTGGTGTGAGAGCAGGACTAGGGGGCGAGTTGGATCATGCCCGGCGAGGGCACGCGCCAGGTCGGGCCCGCCGTCTGGCTCGACACTGCCGCCGTTCCAGTCTTCGATGCCGGCCAGCTCCCAGCCTCCGCCCCTGTCGCCGTCGATGACGACATGCTCGTTTCTCAGCACGCGGATGCCCAGACGCTGCAACTCGGGCAGCCACTCGCGCAGGCCCGAGTAGTATTCGTGGTTGCCCGTGACCATGAAGACGCCTTGACGTGCGCGCAGGCCAGCCAAGGAGAGCGTATCTTCGCGGCCCGATCCGAACCTGCCCTCGACCAGGTCGCCTGTGATTACGACGACATCCGGGGAAAGAGCGTTGCTGCGGCGGACGATGTCGCTGGCGAAGCCGCGGCGCTTGGTCGCTCCGATGTGCAGGTCAGTCAGTTGCACGATGGTGGTTCCCGCCAGCGCCGGCGGTAGCCCGCGGATTGCGATACGAAGCTCCCTCACCACGGGTTCGCGCAGCCCCTGGAAGATCGAGTAACTTCCGACCACGGAGCTCGCCACCACGACAGCGACCGCCAGCGCGCGGGCCAAGCGGAGTCGCGTGGCTGGATCCAGCTGAGGACGAGAGGACAGGGCCCTGGCAATAGCGAGAATGAGCCTCAACAGGTCGGTCCCAACCAGGGCCGCCAGGAGCAGAAGCATGAAGCCGAGCCAGATGTACCCAGGCCAGGCCGCGTAGGCGGCCCACGGTCGCGGCATCAGCCGGGGCGCCATGAGCGAGATTGGCACCGAGCAGGCGAGCGCGACGCAGACTGCGGTTGTCCATATGCGGTAGGGCAGGGGTACCTGCGTGTCGCGCACGAGCCGCACCCACAAATAGGAATGAATGCCGGCCAGAATGGCAAGCGCGAAGAGAAAGAAAGTGATGAATCTGTAGAGCAGAGGAAGTCCTTTAGATCTTGTGCCTCAGTGCGGCATAGAGGAAGCTTATTACCTGACGGTCATTGCCATGGCGATGGTCTTACCTAGCATGCGTTTGGCGTCTTGAGGGGTTGGGATGCCGAACACGACACGCGTGTGGCATCGGTGTCGCGGTAGCAATGGATCTTCGTGTCCATTCTCGGGGAAATCCTCAACAAGTCGCGGACAAACTGGCCCATGCGCGTTGGTACGCGTGGTGCATTGCCAAGAGGTCGCATGAACCCCGCCGCCCTCCTCTCGGTGACAGACACAACCCCCCGCCTTCGCGATGAGAGCGCCTACCCAGCCTTAGGCGCTTTGCGCAATTCGCGTTGGTTTTGCGGGCTCTCGGTTTCCACACTTGCTCAGCTCGCCAGAAGCGCATCCATACGTTCTTTTGGCGCTAGGCAGCAGGTCGTGCTGGATGGTCGCTGGCTCGGGGCCGCGGCATTGCTCGTGCGGGGCTGCATCTGTGCCGTTCGCAAGACCGACAGCTCGCGCGAGCTGACCTTGGAAGCGTTTCTGGCTGGCGACATGCTTGTGGATGCGCTGGTCGATCCGGACAGCGCCCTTTCCAGCGACAGCCTGGTCGCTGCCGAGACCAGCGTGCTGCTTCTCATTCCAAGAGATGAGTTTCTGGCTGTGGCCCGCGCCATTCCTGAATTCGCGCTGGCCCTTGCGCGCGAACTCGAGCGGCGTCTGCGCGGGATCAAAGCCCTTGCCTGGGGACTCGCCACGACTGATGTGGAGAGTCGGCTCTATCGCTTGCTTCTCAATTTGGCCCGCGACCAGGGCGAAGTGAGCGCAGAAGGCACTGTCATCGCGCGCTTCCCCACGCAACGGGAATTGGCCGGCCGGATCGGTGCGTGTCGTGAGACCGTTTCCCGAATCGTGGCTGACTTGGCCCGGCAGGACCTTCTTACTCTGCAAGGACGGCGTTTGACCTTGATGCCGGGTTTTTTCGCCATGGCGCGGGCGGCCGAGGGTTTCTGAAATCACGCGCTTCACGATCCTCGCGTCGTGAAAACTATTCAGCCTCGTCCCGGAATTGACGCTATACCCACCGGGTGTGACAATCCGTCGGGTCTTGACCGTACAGTCGACTGGAGCATCTCTTGGGCTAGTTCCCTCAGCGGCGGCCACGTGTGTCCTGCGCGCGCATGAGTCCACCGGGCTTGCGGTTCGTGAAGCCGACCTTCGCACATCGATACGGCCCACGGTGGCCGAGATCGATTTGGGTGCCCTTCGTCGCAATGTCGCGTCCGTGCGGGCCATCGTGGGTCCGAAGGTGGCCATTTACGGCGTGGTTAAGGCGGATGCCTATGGACATGGCGCCGTGGCAGTGGCGGGGGTACTCGCGCCGTTGGTTGATGCACTCGCCGTTTCTCTGGTCGAGGAAGGTCTGGAGCTTCGCGGTGCCGGCATCACTTGCCCCATCTTGGTGCTAGGTGCCTACTATGGTCACACCCACTCCGAGGTGCTGGAAGAAGGTCTCACGCCGGTCGTCTACGACGTCGGCGAGTTGCAACGGTTCGGCGCCGCGCCTCGGCGGCGCCGGCCGAAGCGCGGCCAGTCTGAGGCGGCAAGCGGGCTGCAGCAGCGCTGGCCGGTGCACGTGAAGATCGACACGGGTATGAACCGTCTGGGCATCCAGGCCGAAGGGCTGCCCGCGTTCCTTGCGCTTGCGGCTCGCTATCCCCACCTGGAATTGACCGGGCTGTGCACGCACTTCGCATCGGCCGATCTGAAACGTCCCGGTGCCACGCGCGAGCAGATCGCCCGCTTCGATCGTTGTCTGGTGGCCGCGGCCGACCGCGGGTTGGTGCCCGATGTCGTGCATGCGGCCAACAGCGCTGCGGCAGTGCGCTTTCCCGAGGCGCGCTACCGTGCCATTCGGCCCGGGCTTGCGCTCTACGGCGCCATGCCGTCGGCGGTGGTGGCTCGTCCCGAGCTGGAACCTGTGCTTGCTCTGCGCACCAAAGTCATGGCGTTGCACGAGGTGGCCGCCGGCCAGGGCGTGAGCTACGGCGGTTTGTGGCGTCCGGCGCGCAAGGCGCGAGTGGCCACCCTGCCCATCGGCTACGCCGACGGCTATCCCAGGCATATTCGTGGTGCCGAGGTTCTCATCCGGGGCCGCCGCGCGTCCGTGGTCGGCGCCGTGTGCATGGACATGATGATGATCGACGTGAGCCGGGTGCCGGGCGCATCTGTTGGTGACACCGTCACCCTCATCGGGCGCGACGACGGGGCGGCCATCACCATCGACCAGGTCGCCCGCTGGGCTGACACCGCCAGCTACGAAATACTGTGCGGAATCTCCAAGCGCGTCCCGCGCATCTACCGGACCTGCCAACCGGACGCCCGGCCATGAGCGACGCTGCTCCGACCAACCCGAGTGGCGGCGCCCAGGAGTTTTCGCCCGCGCAGGTGGTTCGCCTCGTTGGTCGAATCTTCGGGCCCTTGCTGGGGGCGGTGGCGATCTTCGGCCAGCACATGCTGCTGCTCGGCCGCGCCTTCACCTGGTTGTTGCGGCGCCCCTTCCGCATGCGCCTCTTCCTCGAACAGATGGAGTTTATCGGCGTGGGTTCGATGCCCATCATCATGCTGGTGGGTTTTTTCACCGGAGCGGTGACGGCCCTGCAGGGGATCATGGCGCTGGCCATGTTCGACCAGCAGCGCTGGGTCGGCTTCGCCGTGGGGGTTTCCCTGGCGCGAGAACTGGCGCCTGTGTTCACCGCTCTCATGATCACAGCGCGGGCCGGATCGGCCATGGCAACCGAGCTGGGTTCGATGCGCATCACCGAGCAGATCGACGCGCTCACGACCTTTGCGGTGAACCCCGTGCACTACTTGGTCACGCCCCGCCTAGTCGCCTCGATCCTGATGTTGCCGGTCATGACTATGGTGTTCAACGTGGTCGGCTTGCTGGGCGGCTACGTCATTTCGATCTTGGTGTATCAGATCGATCTGGGGCAGGTTCTGGAGCTGTTTCGCCATTGGGTCGACCCGGTTGACTACATACAAGGGCTCATCAAGGCGGTGATCTTCGCCATCGCGATGGCGCTGGCCGCTTGCTATCAAGGATTCAACGTACGCGGCGGGGCCAAGGAAGTGGGCCGTGCCACCACCGCCGCCGTGGTGTCCAGCTCGGTTTCGGTCCTGGTGCTCGACTACTTCTTGATCGAGATCATGAGCGTGATCTGGCCCTCGCATGGAATGTAGATGACCAACGGCATCGGCACCCGTGACGAACGCTGGCAGATCCAGATTCGCGGTCTGCACAAGAGCTTTGGCTCGCAGCAGGTTTTGCGTGGGATCGACTTGGACTTCGAGCGGGGCAAGACCAACATCGTCATCGGTGGATCCGGGCAGGGCAAGTCGGTGCTGATGAAGCACCTGATGGGCCTGCTGCAACCAGACAGCGGCCACATCTACGTCGACGGCGAGGACATCGTGGGCCTTGGCGACGTGGCCATCGCGAAGATTCAGCGCAAGTTCGGCATGGTCTTCCAGTACGCAGCGCTCTTCGACTCGCTCAACGTGGTCGAGAACATAGCCTTTCCACTCATCGAGCGCTACAGCTTGCCCAGAAGCGAGATTCTGGCTCGGGTGCGAGACTTGCTGCGGCGCCTGGATCTGGACAATGTTCCAGGTGTCGAAGAGAAGTTCCCAGCCGAGCTTTCCGGTGGTATGCGAAAGCGTGTGGGCCTGGCGCGCGCGCTGGTCGACCGGCCCCAGATTCTGCTCTACGATGAGCCCACCACCGGCCTGGACCCGATTGCCACCAAGAACGTCGATGAAATGATTAGGCGCACTGCAGATGACTTCGGGGTCACGTCCGTGGTGATCTCACACGATATGGCGTCGACCTTTCGCATCGGCGACCGCATCGCTATGCTGTATGACGGCATCATCATTGCGTGCGGCACGCCCGCCGAGTTGCTTGCGGTGCCCGATCCTAGGCTGCGCGAGTTCGTCGAACCCTCGGGCGCGGTGAAATTCGAGGCGTCATCATGAGGCGGAGCCTGGCTGGCCTCACGGTGGGAGCTTTGGCGCTGGTGGTTCTGGTCACCACCTACCTGCTTTTCCAGTACACCAGCAAGAAGATAGCCGGGGGCGGCGGTTACCGCGTGCACGCCCTTTTTCACAACGCGCTGGGGGTCTACGAGCGGACGCGGGTTCTGTCGGCCGGCTTACGCATCGGTCAGGTCGAGGAGCGCGTGCTCGACCAGGAGTCGGGCAAGGCCAAGGTATTCATCCGCATCATTCCGGAGATCAAGCTCTACGAGAACGCTGTCATTGCCAAGAAGGCGGCCTCTCTGCTCGGCGAGTACTACATCGAGGTCGATCCGGGGGCGCCTTTTACGGTGCGCAAGGGCGAGCGCGTGGCTCTGCGGGAATTGCGCGAGGGCGACGAGATCACGACGGTGACAGAGCCGGTGGAGATGGGCGACATCATGAACTCGGTGGGCGAAACGCTGCCCATCCTGAGGGACATCCTTTCAGACGTGAAGGTTCTGACCTCGGGGCCGATCAAGGATATTGCCAACAACGCCAACCAGTTGTTGGAGAGAAACTCAGCCATCGTCGAGCGCCTGCTGGGACGCATAGACGACATCGCGGCGACAGTGCAGGGAATCACCCGATCCGAGGCTGAGGATGTCCGCGTCACGCTTCACAACGCGCGCGAGATCACCGAGGCCATCAAGGGGCTGGTGGGAACCACCCAGGGTCAGGTTTCGGGCGCCGGCCAGGACCTGCGCAGCTCATTGCAGAAGTTGCAGAGCAGCATCGACAGCTTGGACAAGTCGTTGCACAACGTGGACAAGATCACCGGCCGCATGGCCGACGGAGAGGGCACGGTGGGCCATCTCCTGACCGACGATACCGTGGCCAAGAATCTCGACAACATCACGGATGACATCAGCGGTATCACCCGTGGCGTGAACCGACTGCAGACGATCGTGGGTTTGCGCATGGAATACAATTACATGGCCCACAACTTCAAGTCGTACGTGTCGGTTCAGTTGGTCCCGCGTCCTGACAAGTTCTACCTGATCGAACTGGTCGACGATCCACGCGGCTATCGCAGCGCCCAGACCGTCGTGGGCTACAGCTCGGACCGCGGCGCGTATTCCGACGAGCAGATCACTACCTCCGACAAGCTGCGCTTCAGCTTCATGTTCGGCAAACGCTGGGGGCCCTTGCAGGGGCGCTTTGGCATCAAGGAATCGACCGGCGGTGTGGGCGGTGACTTGTTCCTGTTCAACGACCACTTGATGCTGTCGACGGACATCTTTGACACGCGTTCGAATCAGTACCCGCGCGTGACCGCACGCGCCTACTTGGCGATCTACAAGAAGTACCTCTATCTCGTGGGAGGGGTCGACGACGTCCTCAACTACACCCGAACCCAGGGCACCGCGGGCGGGTTCTTCGACTGGTTCATGGGATTGCAGCTCACGTTCAACGACGAGGACCTCAAGACCCTGCTGCT
>PMLB01000038.1 GCA_003158735.1 Myxococcales bacterium
CACTGGCACGACCTATGGGGATGCGGCCGAGGCCCGGTGGTCAGGCTGGTTCCACAGACACGCCTTCTCCTCGGGGCCGCTGCGTTCGCAACGTGCATGATTGCGCCCGCCACTACGCTCGCCGGAGGGCTGGTCATCGCGGTCACGGTTGCAGCTTGGTTGGTGGCGAGCCGGCCGCCCATGAAAACAGTGTTTGGCTTCGCCCTTCTTGGACTCCTGCTTTTCGTCCCCACCCTCCTTTTGCTGCCGCTCATGCCGCCGAACGGCGTCAGGGCGGCGGCCGGCTGGGAGCATGGGTTCGTGGCTTCAGCGGACCTACTGGTGCGAGGCCTGGGCGGCGTCCTGATCTCGATGGCCACGGTAGCCTCTGTCAGTGTGAGCGATTTGCGAGAAGGGCTCACGCGGCTTCCCCTGCCCGGCATCGTGTCCGCGATTGTCGTGCAGATCGTGCATCAGACCGCGAGTCTCTTCTACGAGACCAAACGGGTGGCCTCGGCCATGGCTGTGCGAGGTGCCTCGGGCAGCGGCAAGGCGGCGTGGCAGGTGCTCTGGTCTTTGCCTCGGGTGTGGCTGCCCAGGATCGTTGACCGCGCAGATCGCGTGGCCGACGCGATGGAGCTGCGCGGCTACTGCGATGGGGAGACGCGCACCCTGCGCAGCAGCCGGATGCGCGCAGCCGACTGGGCCGCGTTGGCGCTCGCACTGGCCGTGCTCGGGTTGGCGGTGGTCATCCGCGTGCGAGGTGTGGCATGAGCGAGCCTGCTCTCGCATTTCGCCACGTGAGCGTCCGCTACGAACCGGGAGCAGCAGCGATCCTCTCGGGCGTGTCGTTCTCGATAGCGGCAGGCGAGCGCATTGCCCTGCTTGGCCTGAACGGTTCGGGCAAGACCACCCTGCTCAAGAGCGCGGTCGGTCTCGTCCCGCACGAAGGCGAGATCCGTGTGGGCGACACGGTCCTGGCGCGCCAGACATTGCCAAAGATCCGAGAGCGGATTGGCTTTCTGTTCAACGTGCCCGAGGACCAGATTCTGTTCCCCCGGGTCATCGACGACGTCGCCTTTGCGCTCGTGCGCCAGGGACGGTCGAGGGACGAGGTTTCTGCAAGGGCCACGGAAGTCCTCAATTCACTCGGCATCGGCCATCTGGCCGAGTCCCCGGTCCATCATCTCTCGCACGGTCAAAAGCAACGCGTGGCGCTTGCGGGGGCGCTCGTGGCCGCGCCCAGGCTGCTTCTGCTCGATGAACCCTCCGCTGGTCTTGATCCGCCGGGAAAGAACGTGCTTGCCCATCTCTTGGCTAGGCTGGACGCGGCCATGCTCATCGCGACCCACGACATCGCCTTCGCCACGCGGCTGTGTACCCGTTTCATCATGCTTGAAGGTGGGCGCGTGGCGTTCGACGGCACGGATACAGCGGAGGTGCTTCGGCGTTGGGAATAGCGGTATCCAACTGGCCGGCACATGGAAATGCCACGGTCACCCTGAAGTTCGCATCGCCCCAATTAGCGCTCGCACCCGTCGACGGCTGAGGTTACACTGCTCGCCACGTCATGTGCGGCGGCGAACTGCGGGAGCGTGGCCTTCCCCTGCCGGGCGAGTGCCAACGTCTCCCGGCTTTGGGCCACTTCGGCTGTGGTGACGATTTTCGTGTTGGTGCTTTCGGGGCGTGATGGTCGCCAATAGCTTGGGGATCTCTTCCTGGACTATTTCCCACACCTGCAAGGCATCCACGCGCGAGTAGTGGTGGACGGCCAGATCTCGGAATCTCGCCATCTGGCTCCATTCCAGTTCCGGGAACTGTCCCTTGGTTCTTGCTGACAGCTTCTTGACAGACTCCCCGATCAAGATCAGGCGCAGGGCAATGCCGTCCTGGAGGCTAGGGTCGGACACGAAGTCAGGCAGCGTTTTGCGCTCAATTCGCCCAATGATGATGGCGCATTCTTCCCTCAGCTCGTGCAGGAGGGCGAGGTCGGCATGCTCATGCGGCTTCATCGTACACCAGCCTGAGGGACGGGAGGATGGAGGCCTTCAGGTAAGGATTCATGGAGGGGGACTCGATCGCGTCCTCGGTGACGAGATCGACTTTCCTGCCGAACATGGCTTCGAGGAAGTCGAGCATGTTGCATTCCTCTCGGAACCCCAGCCGTCTTCCCTTGGTGTCTATCAGGACATCGACATCGCTGTTTTCGTCGAAGTCGTCCCTCAAGATGGAGCCGAAGAGGAAGAACCTCTTGATCTGGTGTTGCTTGCAGAACTTGGCGATCGCATCGAGGTTGATGAGGGGCTTCCGCTTGGGTGCCGGAATCTGTGTGGAAGGCCCCAGCACTGCGACTGACTTGCCATGCCTCATGATCTCCACGGGCTCCCCCTGCTGGGCGATCTGGTCCAGGATTTTGAAGAGGTCTCTCCTGAGAGAGGCCGATTGCACTGTCTTCATGCCAGTAAGTGTACATGTTTTTGGGGGGGCCAAATACAAAACATGTACATGTTTCTTGCGTTCCTCTTGGGGGTCAGAAAGTTTCGGTCTCGGTGCTTGACTCAAGGGCAGCTCGCCGGGCCACGTCCCCTTTCCGGGCTAGGGGAGTCCGTCCCTCTACGTCGTCACACGCGCCAGCACTCTTCCGTCGGAGTCGACCTTGAATGCCAGGGGAACCAGGCTGATGCCGTACTTGCGCGCCAGATCGGGATGCTGGGTCACGTCCACCAAAGCCAGTGGCACACCTTGGGTCGACAGGCGTTCTTCCAATGAACGGCAGTCAGAGCAACGGGGATGGGTGAACTGCACGACCAGGCCCGCCTGCGGCGAGGCGCCGATCTCCTGAAGATCGATCCGTGCCACGCTTCGGGGCCCGATGCCGCGCAGGCGAGCCAGCAGGCGATACATTTCGCACCCTACACACAAGCCCGTGGACGCGGCCAAGAGCGCCAGGCCCGCCACCACCAACCCCAGCGTCCAGCCCAGCCGGGGAAACCCAGCCAAATGCGCGGCCGAGGCAGCCGAAAGAAACACCAGNNGCCAAGCACAGCCGCGGCCCGAAGGTCAGGGTCAGCGCGAGCTGCAGCGCCGCCAGCGCGAGCAGGGGCCACCAACCGAGCCAGAAGGCGGCCAGCGCCGCACCCCCGATGATGGCCTGATTGAAGCGCGGCGCCCGCGCATCGATCACAGGCGGCCCCAGCAGGGCCGCGCGGGACGGAATGGCATCCTTCGGGAGAGACATGGCGTCCAGTATAGCAGCCAGCCTGGCGCGGTCGAGGCAACTTCTGGCGTGGATTGCGTACCAGGACCGCCGCCGGCTGGCGGACATGTGATTTGTCTTGCACTGTCCTGCCAACGGGACACAATGGATGGTATGCAAAACTCTGTGGAGATCGCGAAAGATACCAACGTGAAGAGAGCAGCATTGGCGACGGAACGGCCGGCGAATCTTCCTGGAACCTGCCAGCCGGGTTTGGCAGGCGGTGTTGCCAGTAGCCACTCGAACAGAAGGCTGGGCTTGTCGGTGGGCGAGGCCGAGCCGCTGGTGGCGGTGGTCAGTCGTGACGGAGAGACTGCGGCCTTGACCCCCAATGTGCCGGCGTGGATCCTGGTGTTCAGCACGACCGAAGGGCGGTTGCACCTGGTCGAGAAGCGCCGGATCGAGGTGCGGCCAGCCGATTTCTCTAGATCCGGCTGGCAGATCGAGCGCCTGCGCGTGATCCTTCACGCTGTGCGCGGCTGCAGAACATTGGTGTTATCTCGGATCACCACGCCACAGCGGTTACTGATCGAGGCCCGCGGCATCCGTGTGTTGGAGGCCAGCGGATTTGTTGAGGAGGCACTGACCGAAGTGGCGGCGCTTGACGCTGCGGTATCACAGCCCGCCATCCAGGCGTGGCCGCAATACCGCAGGTGAGGCGCGCCCGGCTACCCGATGCCTTCAAACAGCACGGTGGAGATGTAACGCTCGCCGGAGTCGGGCAGCACAACCACGATGGTCTTGCCCGCGAAC
>PMLB01000390.1 GCA_003158735.1 Myxococcales bacterium
GCGAACGCCCGGCCGAAACGGTCTCCGGCAATAGCGTCGCGCATGATCTCGGTCAGGCGGTGCAGGTATTCCGCGCTGTAGTCCGGGCCGAGATAGGCGCCGTGGCCCCACAGAGTCCCGTGTTCCATGAGCGCGTACTTGAGAAAGACCTCCTGTCCGGCCTCGATGTCGTCGCGGGTGAAAATGGTCGCGTCCAGCTCGTCGGTGACCCGTTCTGGGATGGGAGGCGCGTTGCTATAGGTCTTGACGGTCACCAACGACAGCACGGCGAAACCGATGACCATCACCAGGATCACGCCGTGGCGCCACCACGCAGACAGAGGGGCACTCTCGGGCGCTGGGTTCATCATGGATGGCTCCTCAAAGGGTCGGGCTGTGGGGTTGAACTTAGATGCGCATCGGCCGCCCCCTGTGCCCCAAAAAGCGGGCAAGCTTTGGGACGAAAACCGGCAGCAACTGGTGGGATTCCCCGACTAGTCATTTCGAATTGTTATACGTAGGTTTATGCTATTCTGCGTATAACTCGCTCAGGCCTGGACCCGCAGGTAGCGCTCCACTGAAGCGGAGGCCGTGGAACCTTCGGCGGCGGCCGTGGCGATCATCTTGACCTTGCCTGGATAGGCCACGAAGTCACCGGCCGCAAACACGCCGGCCACAGCGGTGCGCATGGAAGAGTCCACTGGCAGATGGTTTCCTTCCAAAGTCAGATTCAGGTCCCATTGGGCCAATCCGCCCAGATCCGGTTCCTGGCCCACACTGACCAGCAAGAGATCCGCGGGGATCTCGCGTATCTCCTTGTCGTGCACCGCCACGAGGACATGGTCCAGCACGCCATTACCACCTAACCCGACCACTTCTGCTTCAGTTATCACTCGGACATCAGACGCGTCCAATCGCTCCAAAGAGTGCGGGTAGGCGCGCAGACCCACGTGGCGGTGCACGAGCGTCACCTCCGGGACGAAAGCCTTCAGGGCAATGGCCATATCCACAGCCGTGTCACCGCCGCCCACCACCATAGCGTGGCGGGCCACGATGTTGTCGCGCGGAGGAAGGCGATACACAAGACCATGGCCGGCGAAGCGCGCCTCGTCCTTGAGCCCCAGCTTGCGCGGCCGGAAGCGGCCCAGGCCTAGCGCCAGCAGCACTGCGCGCGCTTTCACTCGCCGTGCTGTGGACCGCAGTGCGAACCCCATGTCGCGCGCGAATGCGACCGACTCCACTGGCTCGTGTTCCCGCAGCTCGGCGCCGAAGTGCGCCGCCTGCTCGGCCAGCCGGCGCGCCAATTCTCCAGAGGCCACGTCCAGGTGGGCCGGGAAATTGGTGACTGGCTTGCTAGGATACAGGCTGACAAGCTGGCCGCCAAAGGCCTGGGCCTCGAAGGTGATGCTGCTCAACCCGCGCATGCGACAGTGTCCGGCCGCCACCAAGCCAGCCGGACCACCGCCGACAATGGCCACGTCGTAGGACGCGGTCTCTTGCGCGGACAGGGCCTCGGGGTCGTCCAGCGCGACACGAGCATCAATCTCGTCCAGCACGACCAACCGGTCTGCGTTGTCATCCTGCATCTCCCATCACCCCCACATAAGAGTGTGGGCCGCACGCGACGAGCGGCAAGGCTCACAGCGTTGCGCACATTTGGGATTCGCGCGCGGAGTGCCAACCCATGGATGCCAAGCGATCACTCATGGTAATGAGAGAGTAACGTGGCAGAGTTCCCCGGCACCTGACGCAGGCCGAAAGTTCGCATGCCCAAGCGGAAGCCCCAGCCCCGAAGGCCGAGTAAGACGCACTCATCTTCCGTCCGCGCACGGGCGCGCAAGGCGCCGCCTGCTGCGCCCACTGCCGTCGCCGCCACGCCTGAAAGCGTCGGCGTGGTTGCCCTCGCAGATGCGAATTTAGATCTGATCTCCGCCAACGCGCGGCTGCAGTCCTCCAGGGAGGAGCTGGAGGTTACCAAGGAAGAGCTGTGGTCGGCGAACGTGGAGTTGGAGACCGTCAACCGTGAGCTGCGCCAGAAGATCCACGATCTGGGCATCGCCAACACCGACCTGCAGAACCTCTTCTCGGCCACCCAGGTCGCCATCATCTTCCTCGACCGCGATCAGAAGCTGGCGAAGTTCACGCCCGCCGCCAGGGCGCTTTTTCACTTCATCGACACGGACCTTGGCCGACCTCTCGCCGATCTGGCCCCGCGCTTTGCGGGCACAGATCTATTGTCCGACGTCGCTGATGTGCAGCGCACTCTGGTGCCGGTGGAGCGAGAGGTTCACGCCGGCGAGTCCTGGTTGGTGCTGCGCGTGCTGCCCTACCGCACGCTCGATGAATCGATCGCGGGCACGATCGTCAACTTCGCCGACGTAACCAGGCTCAAGCGCGCGGAAACGGCGCTGCGCGAAGGTGAGCAGCTGCTCAGGGACGTGATCGACGGAAGCCCATCTCCGATCTTCCTCAAGGATCTGCAAGGGCGCTTCCTTACCATCAACAAGCGTCTGGAAGGGATGCTGGGCATGTCCCGCGAGCGGCTCAAGGGCATGACCGACTACGATCTTTTCCCGACGGAGCGCGCCGATCTATTCCGCGAGCACGATCGCCAGGTTGCTCAGACCCGGAGGCCCGTCGACGTCGAAGAGGTTGCCGATCTTCCCGACGGGCACCACGTGTTCCTGGCGAGCAAGTTTCCGCTGGTCGACTCGGCCGGGCGGCTGTATGGGGTCGGCGCGATCTCGCACGACATCACCGAACGCAAGCAAGCGGAAGACATGGCTCGCCGCTACGCTAGCCTGCTGCGCCTATCCCAAGACGCCATCCACGTGCGCCGCCTGAGCGGGCAAATCGAGTTCTGGAACGACGGCTCCCAAGAACTCTACGGCTTCACCGAGCAGGAGGCTCTGGGCAAGAACGTCCATGAGCTCCTGCAGACCCTCGGCCCGACCTCCATGGCCGAGGTGGACGCCATCCTGGCCCGGGTCGGCCAATGGGAAGGGGAGCTGGTCAGTCGCTCGAAGCAAGGCCGGACGCTCACGGTTGCCGTCCGCATGCAGCTCGTGCGCGGCGAAGACGGAATCGAGCGGATTCTCCAGTCGGGCCACGACATCAGCGAGCGCAAGCAGGCCCAGCAGGCGCTGCACGACTCCCAGACGCGGCTGGCGGCCCTTGTCGACAGCATTGCCGACGGTTTCTACGCCCTCGATAGGCAGTGGCGCGTGACCCACATGAACGACACGGCCCTGCGCTACTTCCACAAGTCGCGCGAAGGGGTGCTAGGGCGCTCGCTTTTCGAACTCTTCCCCGCGTTCGTCGGCAGCGTGTTCGAGACCGAGTTGCGCCGGGCCATGGAAAGTGGTGCCCCGATCCGTGTCCACGCGCCTTCGGTGGCTACCGACCGCACAGTCGAGCTGTTTGGCTATCCGGGTGCGGACAACCTGACGGTGTTGTTCCGGGACGTCACCGAGCGCGAGCTTCAGGCCCGTCGCGTGCAGCAGCTCACGCAGCTCTACGCGGTCTTGAGCCAGGCCAACGAGATGATCGTCCGTACCCGCGACGAAACTCACATCTTCCAGGAAGTGTGCCGGATCGTCACGGAGCAGATGGCGTTGCCATTGGCCTGGATCGGGCTGGTCGAGGGCCGATTGGTGAAGCCGGTGGCCGCCAGCGGCCCCTCTGCCGCGTACCTTGGCGGCATCAGGGTAGAAGTCGAGGGCGAGCTCGGCCGAGGCCCGACGGGCACCTGTATCCGCGAGGATCGGGCCATGGTGAACGACGACTTCGAGAGCAACCCCTTGCTGTCGCCCTGGCGCGAGTCGGCGCTGCGACACGGGATCAGGGCGTCCGCCGCTTTCCCCTTGCACAAGAAGGGAAAAGCCGTGGGTGCTCTCACTCTGTATTCGCCACAACGGGCCGCCTTCGACTCGGAACAGGTCGAGCTGCTGCTGGCCCTGGTGGCCGATGTCTCGTATGCGCTGGATGCCATCGAAGCCGAGCGCCAGCGTGCCGAAGCCGAACATGCCCTGCAAGAAAGCGAGCGCGAACTGCGCGACGCAGACGCGCGCAAGAATGAGTTCCTCGCCATGCTCTCTCATGAGCTGCGCAACCCGCTGGCGCCCATCAAGAACAGCCTGTACGTCCTTCAACATGTTGGCGGCGATGGCGAGCAAGTCCAGCGTGCTGAATCGGTGATCGAGCGCCAGGTTGCGCACTTGACCAGTCTGGTCGACGATCTTCTCGACGTCACGCGGGTCACGCGCGGCAAGATCCGGCTTGAGAAGGAGCCGGTGAACCTCGACGAGCTGGTCGGCCGGACGGTCGAGGACCACCGCGACCTGTTCGCAAGAGCCGGAGTGAAACTTGCCTTGCGGACCAGCGGCGGCAGGTTGATGGTTCACGCAGACCGGACTCGCCTGATTCAGGTGGTCGGCAACTTGCTGCAAAACGCGGTGAAGTTCACCCCCAAGGGCGGCACCGCCACAGTTTCGGTCGAGAGACGTGGGGATGTCCAGGCAGCCGTTCGGATCTGCGACACCGGGGCTGGGATCGGTGCAGACGTCTTGCCGCACCTGTTTGAGCCCTTCACCCAGGCGGATCGGACCCTCGACCGCTCCAAGGGCGGCCTTGGACTCGGGCTGGCGCTGGTCAAGGGTCTGGTGGAAATGCACGACGGTAGCGTGGTGGCGCGAAGTGAAGGGCCAGGCAAGGGCGCCGTGTTCGAGGTCGTCCTGCCCACGATACCGCCGTCAGAGATCGCCGAGCCTCGTCCGCCAATCGAGCAAGCTCCTGTTCAGCCCCAGCGCGTTCTCATCATCGAAGACAATCGCGACGCCGCCGACAGCCTGTGCGAGGTCCTGGATCTCCTCAATCACTCGGCGATGGTTGCCTACTCCGGCGATGAGGGCCTAGAAAAGGTTCGGGCGCACCGGCCGGACGTGGTTCTTTGCGACATCGGCCTGCCCGGGATGGACGGGCACGAGGTCGCGCGGACCATCCGCGCAGACGCCACTCACTCCGCCACCACGCTTGTC
>PMLB01000082.1 GCA_003158735.1 Myxococcales bacterium
CCGTCCTGTGATGGCAGGAGCACGGCGTCGCACCAGCCAACAACGCCATGACAATTGTTCTTCGTAGCTCCTGAATGTGCCGCATTGTTGGACACCACGACTGGGCTCCCTGACGTGGCCGCATCGATCCACTCCTTGATGGCGATTCGATTGGCGGCGCAAATGCGCGTTCCTCGCTGCCGCTCGATCACACGCAGATTCACCTGCAGATTGCGTGCCAGGGATGAACTTGGCTCCATCGTGTGCCATCCTTCGGGCTGTCGCCCCCGGGGCAGGCCGTTCTTGGAACATGCGAATTCTCCTAGCACGCCACGGCGAAACGGAATGGAATTCCGAGGGTCGCTATCAAGGCCAGGGCTTCGATATTCCGCTTTCCGCAACCGGACGTTCCCAGGCCGAGGCATTGGCATCCCGTCTCGCGGATTTCGATTTCACGCGAATCGTTTCCTCGCCGCTCCTGCGCGCCAGACAGACCGCCGAGATCGTTCTGGGCAATCGTTCAGTTCCCGTGACCCTGGACCCTGATCTGATGGAGATCGCCCATGGGGATTGGGAAGGGTGTTTGGACGCTGAAGTGAAGAAACGGGATGAACCTCGCCGCCGGGCATGGCGGGAGACTCCACATCTTGTGACCCTTCCTGGTGGCGAGTCCCTGGAACAGGTCATGGTCCGCGCCTGGAGCGCCTTGTGCAGGGCCTGTCATGGACTTCAACCGCAGGAGACCCTGCTCATGGTTTCTCACGACGGCGTGAACCGCGTGCTGCTCTGCCGGGTTCTCGGGCTGAGTCTGGCGCGGGTATGGGCGTTCCGTCAGGCTCCTGTTTGTTTGAACCTGCTGGAAGGATCCGATCCGGAACATCTGTCGGTGGTTCGCCTCAACGATGCCTCGCACCTGACGCCGCTCTTCGGAGAGGTGGTTCATCGCCGGGTTTGAAGCGAGATCCAAACGGATGAGGACTCCATTGCCTGCGCGAACCCTTCGTCCGCTCTCCGGCTCTCAGTAGTTGTGATGTCAGCGAATGCGGAACATACGGTGGGCAACGGCGAGCACCTCTGCATCCTGGTCGGCGCCCCTGACCCCCTGCTGCGGCAAAGGCTCACGTCGGCGTTGCGGCTTCGGGGCCATGAAGTTTTGGAAGCGGCCAATGCCCAGGACATGCGCGACCGGCTGACGGAACACGCCGATCGAACGGACAAACCGCTCGATCTAATCCTGTGCGGGGGTCTGTTTGCGGAAAAGGAGGACACAGAACTGGCCCACCGCCTGACCTCCCAGAGAGTCACGCGCGCCTTGGTCCTGATCCCGGCCGGCGGCCTTCTGTCCACGGCCGCGCGGGCGCAGCGTCTGGGGGCCAACGCTGTGATGGGAGAGCTGCCGGTCGTCGAGGATCTGTGGGAGATTTTGAAGAAAGCGGCAGGAGGCCCGATCTTGCCGCCCGAAGGCCACACGTGAGTCTGCGATTCCCCGTCAGCGGGACGGCATGTCTTTGAGAGCGCCGCCGTTGGTTACATCGGAGAAGCCATTCTTCTCTAGAATGGCCTTGGCCTGCCCACTGCGATTGCCCGACCGGCAATACACGACGATGGCGCGCTTGTGGTCGCCGAAATCGGCAAGTCGCTGCTCGATCTCGGCGAGGGGAATGTTGGTTGCGCCCGGGTACGCGCCGGCTGCGAACTCGGCCGGCGTGCGTACGTCGACCACCAGCGCGCCTGCCTTGATCTTCGCACGCACCGTCGCCGCATCGGCGCCGCCGGCGCGGCACGCAGAAACAACGGCCAGAAAGGCAAGGCCCGCCAGGATTGCTGAGATAGTCCTCATAAGGTCAACCCCCCTTTTCGACCAAGATGGTGGCACGCACGTGGAGGCATTGCCAGGACTTGCATGACAGGACCCGCATGACTTGAAGGAGGCGATCGATCAATATGTCGTCCATGAGCACCGACGAGCCCAGGGATCACCACGGTAATCCCGCCGACCTGAACGAATACATCGCCCGGCTCGACGATCCGGCGCGCGACGAATGGCAGCGGCCTGATGTCGTCCTGAACGCACTCGGCATCACGCCAACCAGTGTTGCGTGCGATGTCGGCGCGGGGACGGGATACTTCGCACTTCGCCTGGCCAAGCTAGCGGCCCAGGTCTACGCCGTCGACGTGGAGCCGCAGTTGCTCGTTCTACTGCGCGACCGCGTCGCCAGCGCGGGATTGCAAAACGTGACGCTGGTGCTGGGTCTGCCCCATGACCCGCTGGTTCCGGCCGCCGCCTGCGATCTCATCCTGGTGGTGAACGTCTTTCACCATGTGCCCGAAAAGGCCGCGTACCTGCGTCGCTTGCAGGCTGCGCTGCGACCTGGGGGCAGGGTGGCCATCATCGACTTCCACAAGCGCGAGCTGCCGGTGGGTCCGCCTGTAGACCACAAGCTCTCCCGCGAGGACTGCCTGGAGCAGGTCCGCGCGGCGGGATTGCAGGTGGTAACCGAGCTTGATTCGCTTCCGTACCAATACTTCTTCGTCTTGAGCCCCAAGGAATCCCATGTCCGATAAGGCGTTCCAGGACCACTACCTCGACAATGTTGCCCAGTGCTACGGGTGCGGACGGCTGAACGCCGATGGTCTTCAGATCAAGACCTTCTGGGAAGGCGACGAGAGCGTCACCCGCTACCGGCCGCGCCCCTACCACACCGCCATTCCTGGATTCGTCTACGGCGGGCTCATCGCGTCGCTGGTCGATTGCCACGGAACTGGCACCGCTGCTGCGGCCGCCTACCGCGCGGAAGGCCGCGACATGGACTCAGATCCGCCGCTTCGCTACGTCACGGCATCGCTGCACGTGGACTACCTCAAGCCCACGCCGATCGATGGCGAACTGGAATTGCGCGGGCGTGTGAAAGAGATCAAGGGCCGCAAGGTCATCGTCGAGACGACCGTTTATGCCGCCGGGGTGGCAACAGCGCGAGGCGAAGTCGTCGCCGTGCAGATGCCCAAGACCTTCACCGGCGGCTGAACCGATCAGCCGCCCTTGTGCGGCGACACGCGGCAGGTGGAGAAGCCGAAGATCGAGTAGAGCGGGCAACTTCCCAGCAAGCCCGTGGCCAGCGGCACCAGCCCGATATACCCGAGCGCGGTGTGTGGTCCAACGAACGTGAGGCTGAGTAGGCCGAGCCCGAGCAGCACTCGCAGCGCGCGGTCGACCAGATGTTCATTCTTCGCGAGTAAACGTGACATGGCACCCTCCTTGGTCAGGGCCAGCGGCTTCTTGCCATGGCCCTTCGGCATGTATGAGCCACGCCGCAACCAAAAGGATTCACGCGAACCCAAATCAACGAAGCTGGCTCTCACAAGGCAAGTCATGAACTTCACCTTTCCGGCCTTGTTTTTCGCTGGTGCGCTGACATTCCTCTCGCCCTGCGTACTTCCACTGGTGCCCATCTACCTGGCTATGCTCGCGGGCACCTCTGCGGTCGCCCTGCGCGAGGGCTCGCGCGGCAAAGGACTGGTTGCGTCCACGATTGCGTTTTCGCTCGGGCTTGCGGCTGTATTCGTGATGCTGGGTCTTGCCGCATCGGCGGTGGGCCGGACGCTCTCGGGGCATCGCGCCCTCGTGTTCCAACTGGCGGGGCTGGCCATCTTCCTGGCGGGGATGAAACTGCTGGGCTTCCTGCGCGTTCCTTGGCTCGATCGTGAAGCGCGTCCCTGGCTGGCCTCGGTTCGTCGGGGCGGCGGCCTTGCGTGGCCCTTCCTATTCGGGGCAGCCTTCGCACTCGGCTGGAGCCCCTGCGTTGGTCCGGTGCTCGGCTCGGTGCTCGCGTTTGCCGGTACGGCAGGAAGCCCGACCAAGGCTGCGCTGTATCTTGGAACCTATGCGCTCGGCCTGACGCTGCCACTGGTTGCCGTATCCCTGGTGGCGCCGCTTGCGTTGCGGCTGCTGGACAGGGCGAAGCGACACCTGCGCGTGTTCGAACTGGCCAGCGGAACCCTGCTGGCGGCAATGGGCCTGTTGCTGATCACCGGGCACGAATCGCTGGTCATGACTCCACGAGCAGCATTGGCGGCACCGTCGGGCGCCACCCCGTTCACCACGCCGGCGCCCGTCCCAGCCACGTGCAATACAGGATTCTCGCGTGCACCGCAGGCACTCGAAGCTTCCTCCGCCGTTGCAGCGGAGGGCATGCCCGCCATGCTGGAGTTCGTGGATGCGGGCTGCCCTATCTGTCAGCGCATGCACCCGGTGGTCGCTGCGGCCGAGCGCGATTGCTCCCAGCACGGCATCCGTGTCCGGCAAGTGGATGTTTCCACGACGGCCGGCCGCGAAGCCGCCGCCAAGAACGGCGTGCTCGGCGTGCCCACGTTCCTGTTTCTGGATAGCGCCGGCAAGGAAGTGGCGCGCCTCGTTGGCGAGCAGCCACTGCCGGTGCTCATCCAATCTCTGGAAGTGCTGGTGGGCGAGAAATGCGACGGATTCAGCCCTATGACAGTTCCACCTGCCCCAGGGTCCTGATTGGCCTAGGATACGCGCATGACAAACCCCTCTGCTTCTGGGAGCGACAACATCCAGCTTTCCCTGAAGAGCGACGACATCCGGCTGCTGCTGCAATCTCTCGACCACTGCCTCGCCACCTGTACCAAGAAGGCGGCGGGCGCGAAGGATGCCCCCTGTGAGGATTGCGATCGCGCCAGGAATCTGCGCCAGCGCCTGTCAAAACTCGGTTCACCATAATAGGGAGCACCATGAAGAAGCTGACCAAGCCCAAGCCCACGAAGAACTGCTGCCAGGCCGCCAAGGTTTCCAAGCCCACGCCCGAGAAGACCGCCCAGTGTTGCGCCAAGTCCTCGCGCTTGGTGGCGGGCTGCCACGACTAACGAAATCGCAGGGAGACCAGCGTCATGAGTGAGAACGTGCGCGAAATCCAGGCAGCCCAGTACGAGGCCGAAGTGCTCGCTGCGCCTGAGCCCGTGGTCCTGGACTTCTTCTCCACTGAGTGCCCACCCTGCGAGGCCCTGGCACCCAAGTTCGAGGCTGTGGCTGACCAGTTCAAAGGCTGGGTGCGTTTCCTCAAGATCTTCCGCCAGGGCAACCGCGACCTGGCGGCCAAGCTGGCCGTGACCAGCAGCCCCACGTTGCTGTTTTACAAGGGCGGCAAGGAAGTGGGCAGCCGGCTGACTGGCGACATTAAGCGCAGCGAGATCAAGCAAACTGTCGAGGCCATGCTGGCCTGACTTGGAGGGTGCTGCATGGTTGGACAATTCGATCTGGTGATTGTGGGTGCCGGCCCTGCGGGTCTGACTGCCGCTATCTACGGCGCCCGGGCTCGCCTGCGCACCATCGTTCTCGACGAGGGCATGCCAGGTGGACAGGTCAAGACCACGCACAAGGTGTCCAACTATCCCGGTTTCCCCGAGGATGTGAAGGGCGCGGAACTGGCCGGCCTGTTCGCCAAGCAGGCCGAGCGTTTCGGCGCCCGCATTGCACGCGCGGTTGAAATTACCAAGATGGACCTATCCAGCCGGGAGAAGAGCTTCGTTCTCGACGAGGACGAAGAGATCACTGGCAGAGCGGTTATCGTGGCCACAGGCGCCAAACCGCGCGCCCTTGGCATTCCAGGCGAGGACACCTTTCGTGGCCGTGGCATCTCGTACTGTGCCACCTGCGACGGCGCCTATTTCGAGGGGAAAGACATCCACGTCATCGGCGGCGGGAACTCTGCCGTCGAGGAATCGCTGTTTCTCACCCAGTTCGCCCGCAGCGTGACCATCATCCACCAGTTCGACGAGTTCCAGGCCGAGCCCGCCACCGCAAAGGAAGCGCTGGAGAACCCCAAGATCAAGGTCATGTGGAGCCACGAGCCGCGCGCCTTTCTGGGCGAAACCGCGTTGCAGAAGTTGCGGGTGGAGAATCTCAAGACCAAGCAGACGAGCGAGTTGGATACCGACGGTGTCTTCGTATTCGTCGGCATGGTGCCGCGAACCGAGTTGCTCAAGGGTTTGGTACCCCTCGATCGCTGGGGTTGCGTCGAGACTGATGATTCCATGCAGACCTCCGTGCCTGGCCTGTTCGTGGCGGGCGACATCCGCGCCAAGATGTTCCGCCAGATCACCACCGCAGTCGCGGACGGCACCATCGCCGCCCTGGCTGCGCAGAAGTACCTGCGCGAAACGCG
This sequence comes from Myxococcales bacterium, assembly GCA_003158735.1. GTDB lineage: Bacteria > Myxococcota_A > Polyangia > Fen-1088 > Fen-1088 > Fen-1137. The sequence continues at coordinate 6,159 of PMLB01000082.1, forward strand.
ATGAAAACGGAACTACGCCCATGACATCTCCACCTCTTTCCATCATCGGTCGCGCCATTGAAGTGCGCTATGCAGGGCTCGCGGAGTCCTGCTGCTCGCTTTCCTGCGGTGAAGCCTTGGACCTGGCCGCCCCTAGCAGAGGTGAAACCCTGGTGGATCTGGGCTGCGGCCGGGGCCGAGACGTGATCCGCGCTGCCGGTCGAGTCGGCCCGGGGGGTGCAGCCATCGGTGTGGACCGAACTCCGGCCATGATCGACAAGGCACGGGCTGCCGTCCCGCCCTTCCTCACCAACGTACGCTTCGTCTCCTGCGATTTGGCGGCGCTGGACCTGCCAGAAGCTTCGGCCGACGTGGTCATTTCCAACTGCACCATCAACCACGCCGCAGACAAGCCGGCGGTCTACCGAGAGATCCACCGCATTCTTCGGCCCGGAGGGCGTTTTGTGGTCTCGGACGTGATTGCAGAATCCGAGCTGCCCGAGTCAGTGCGCAACGACCCAGCTGCCTGGGCCGCGTGCTATGGCGGAGCCATCCCAGAATCTCAATACCTGGAAGCCATTCGCGCGGCTGGCTTCGCCAGCGTCGAGGTGCTGACCCGCAGCGAACCCTACGAAAAGGGCGGCGTGCTCGTGCGCAGCCTGACCGTTCGTGGAATTCGCTGATATGGGAACCCTGAGAGGGTTCCCATGCCCTCCCGCGATGGTCCGCCGCCGGCAGAGCCGTCGGGCTTCCCACGCGTCTAGTTGCGTGTAGAGCTCGAAGTTGCCGGCGGCTCGTCCAGAGGATCGACCACCGCCACTGCGACCTTGCGCGCAAAGATGAGCCGCTCGGCGTTCGCGTAGTAGAGCTTGTGCAGCACATCGATGGGAAGGTGTATGGCATTCACCTTCCAGCGACCTTGGATGGGCGTCGGGTGGTCGATGTTCTGCAAATCGGTTTCGAAGAAGCGAAAATGCGCCTGGTAGAATTTGACTGCGTCCTCGAATCCGACGGGCGTCTCGGAAACCGAGCCAAGCTGCCAGGTGTCCGGCCCGATGGACAGGTCAGTGCCAAACAGGATCCGATCTTGGAATTTCAGAAAGAAGCGTCTCACCCTGTCGACGGGATGACGGCCGAACTCGGGAATTCGCGCCGAGGTGTCCACATAGACGTTGAGGTGGGAATCGAGCAGCCTCTCCATGTAGTCGAGGTCTTCGGACAGGCCGAGATGAATGAAGAGGAAGGTCGTCGTGGGATGGCGGCTCAGCAGGCGCTCGGTCTGGTTCCACAGCTCCATCAGCGGTGGGTAGTCGTCGCCATAGAAGCTCCAGTCGGGCGCCAACTTCAGCTCGTCGTAGCGTTCGTTCTGGGGCGTGGGTGGCTCGAAGAAAGCCTTGGGAT
>PMLB01000420.1 GCA_003158735.1 Myxococcales bacterium
AATCGAGATGGCCTCGCCTGCGCAGCATGAGCAAGGCCGCAAGCGCCAGTCCGAGCCACAGATTCTGCCGGGATCCACCTCGGGCGACGATGTTGCTGTTGCAGCCGGACGCCGAACTTGTTGATCTGGCGGCGTCGCTGCCGGTGGTCCCGGACGCGCCGTCAACCACAGTCACGCCGCCATCTGCTTCGGTGGGCGCGCCATCTGCTGGGGTCGGCGCGCCATCTGCTGCAATGGACGCGCTATCCGCTGCGCTGGGCACGCCGTCGGGCACGGCGGGGGCGCTGTCGGTTGCAGCGGCATCCGCGCGCACGTCAATCCCAGCGAGAGCATCGATCTGGGGAAGATTCACGCGATCGGATCCGATCCCATCGATGGCCCGTCCGTCGGTCGTCCCATCGAGGGAGTTGTCCCGGCCGGCGTCACGGGTCTCGCCATACCAGGCCCGGGCGTCGTTGGTTCCGCCGTCGTTGCTGGAGCCGCATGTACTGCCGGCCGAGACACAGGTGCCCGCCAGGCAGGTGTCGAAAAGAGTGCATGCATTGCCGTCGTCGCAGCCGCGGCCGTCGGCGACCGGGCCACACACGCCGTCCTGGGCGGCGCCCGCCACTATGCTGCACGCCACGCAGTCCACGGTGCTGCCCCCGCCGCAGGCGCTGTCGCAGCAGACACCGTCCACGCAGAACTTCGACGGGCACTGCGCCGCGGTCGAGCACGAGCCCGCAGGCGGCGATTCAGACAGGATGCGCGCCCGAACCCGCTCCACGGGATACCCATCGCTGTTGCTGGGAAAAGCCCAAGTCAAGATGGTTCCACCCGTCCCATCCGACGCCATGACCCAGGCGGGGTCCTCGGTCGGATCGGCGAAGATTGTGTACCGGTCGAGGGCTGACAGCGTGGGGCTGACCCTTCCGGCGTAGGTCGTGTAGGAGAGCAGNNCCCATTGAAGACGATGCCGGGGTTGCCAAGCAGATCGTTGGTGGTGGGGGGAGAAAACAGGGTCGCTCCCTCCGGATCGAGCAGCGTGCCAGCGGGCGTGACCCGCACGCCCCAGATTCCGTAGTTACGAGAATCCTCCCACACCACCAGGCTGTTGCTGCCGTCAAATGCGACATCTGGGCTGTGTTGGTAGTCGGACGCTCCCGGCGATGATGAAAGCAGGATTCCATCGGGGTCGAGCACGGCCCCGGTCGGGGCCATACGGGCGCCGTAGATGTGCGTGCCGGCGCGAGAATCCTGCCAGACNNGATGCCGGTGGTGTCGAGCGGGATTCCCGCGCCGCTGATCCGCGCCGCTTCGATGTCTTGGTACGACTTGCTGCCCACAATCAGGAAGTCCGATCCATTTGAAGCGATTGATGATATTTGCTGGGGCGCTGGCAACATGATGTCGGCGTTGTCCAGGATGGTTCCGTCCGGGCTCACGCGCCGACCGACCGGTGTATTCTGTCCCACCCAGATCACGAGGTAGCTCGACCCGTTCCATGCGACGAGCGGGCTGTTCTGCCAGCCGGCGGTGGCGGAGACACGGATTGCGGACGAATCCAGCAGCGCTCCTTGCGGGCCGACGCGTATGGCGTAGATACTGGGACCGCCGGTGCGCGAGTCACTCCAAACCACGAGATAGTTCGTTCCGTCGGAGGCCACTGCGGGAGTCTGCTGCAAATTCGGTACGCTGGGCAGCACCACACCGCTGCCGTCCTGGCTGGCGCCGTTCGCGTCGAAGCGGGCCGCGTATACCGTGGACGCTCCTGCGCGGGAGTCGGCCCAGGTCATGAACAGCCCTCCGCCACCGGCAATCAGGTTCGCTCCGAACTGAGCGCCAGCTGCTGACACCATCGGCAGCGGTTGAGAATCCACGAGCGTGCCATCCTTGCCCACCCGGACGCCCAGAATGTCGGAATCGCCGCCAGCCCGGTAGTCTGTCCACGCCACCAAGGTGTCGGTGCCGTCGAATGCAACGGTAGGCTCGCTCTGCTCACCAGGGGCGGCGGCCAGGGTCAGGGGTGCAGCGTCGATCAGGGCGCCGGCCGGGCTCACGCGGCGGCCTATGATCGACGAATCGCGCGTGGTGGTGTCGAGCCATTCCTCCCACGCGACCAGGTAGTTCGCGCCATCAAAGGCAATCGCGGGGGTTTCCTCAGCATTCGGCCCGTTGGCGACCGCAAAGCCATTTCCGTCGAGCACCACCGCGGCTTGCGAGATTCGGTTGGCGTAGATGTCCCACGTGCTCCCGCGCAGATCCTGCCAAGCGATTAGGAAGTTGGTCCCGTCGAAGGCGATGGCCGGGTTCATCTGGACCTGAGCGTAGGTCGAGCTGATGCTGCTCACCGTGGCAGCCGTCTTGTCGAGCACCGCTCCCGTCGGTCCCATGCGCGCCGCCAGGATCTTTCCGCCCGAACCCTGATCGATTGCCCAGGCGAGGAGGAAATTGGTTCCGTCTGAAGAGAAGCCCGCCCGGACCTTCCACCCGCGCTTCCGACGGTGGGGCCAGTCCGCCGTCGAGCCCGGTCACGGCCGTGGTGTAAACCCGCAGCGGCGGCGCAACCAGCGGCGCGCCGGAGCGCGTCCCCGCAGGATAGTGATAGCCGGTGATCGTGAACGCCCCGTCGCGGGTTGCGTTGACACGATAGGTGTCCCGGGCGGCCACGAACTGCGGACCTTCGCGGCGAAACGCCGAATGCACCTGCTGGATAACCGACCCGAGGTCCAGGGTCGCCGTCGAGTGCAGCGGGATTCCGGCGTTCACTGCTGGGCGTGGGTCAGTACAGGTCAGCAGCAAGCTCGCCCCCGAAAGAAGCAGCGCCCATTGTCGGATGGTACGAGTGAACTGCGTTTGCATCATTGCTTGCTCCAATTGAAGTCCTTGATAGTCGCCCTCGTCTCTGTGATGATGGATGCTATCCTCTCGTCCGGGTTCTTCAACGACTTCATCGCTGCTGCACTGGCCCGCAA
>PMLB01000346.1 GCA_003158735.1 Myxococcales bacterium
GGACGTCGCTGGCAACGCGAGCGCGGACCTCGCTGCTGACTCGGGTGCGGACATCGCGGGCGGAGGGTTCGGAGAAGACGCCGGCGATGGCGACGCTGTCGGAGGGTTCGGAGAAGACGCCGGCGATGGCGGCGATGGCGGCGAGGCATGTTCGCCAGCGCCCACGTTACCCCTGTTCGCCGGGACGCCCACGCTTCAGTTCGTGGTGGGCGCGCAAGTTTCCACCTTGGCCGGCAGCGACGTCAGCGGCGGCCTCGACGGGCAGGGAGCGGCCGCGCGCTTCAATAATCCGGTCAGCATCGCCGTCGGGTTGACGGGTGACCTGTTCGTCGCCGACTACGACAGTGGTCTTCTGCGCCGGGTGACCGAGACCGGCGCTGTGACCACGGCGGCCAACCTCGCCGGCCTGCAGCCTTTCGGGCTAGTCGCCACCAGGACCGGGCAATTGTTCGTCGACACGGACCACGATCCCAACGGGGCGAAGAGCGCCACTACCGGGACCATCTGGTCCGTCGACCCCAGCACCGGTCAGAAGGTCCCGCTTAGGGCCGACATAGGAAGTCCGCGTGGGGTGGCCCAGCTCGCCGATGGTCGGCTGGTCCTTGGGGACTTCCGGAACCATGTCGTGCGACTGCTGAATCCAACCGACGCATCCCTCGCGGTGCTGGCGGGGAGCGGCTGCCCCGGCTTCGCCGACGGGCAGGGAGCGCGCGCTGCCTTCAACTCCCCCTACGGTCTGGTGGTTGCGCCGGACGGAAGAATCATCGTCGCGGACTCCGGCAACGGCCGCATCCGCGTGCTGGACCTGAATGGCAACGTCACCACTCTGGCCGGCGGGGACACCCTGGGGACGAATGACGGCCCGGCGTCCAAGGCCTTGTTCTATCGCCCGGTCGACGTGGCCAGCGACATCGCGGGCAATCTCTACATCAGCGACAATGGGGCACACCGGATTCGGCGCATCGACGCCGCCGGCAACGTAATGACCCTGGCCGGAAATGGAACAGCCGGTTTCGCGGATGGCAGTGGTGCCAGCGCCGAATTCTACGGCCAGGAAGGGCTCGACGTCCTGTCCGATGGCAGTGCAGTGTTCGTCGCTGACGGAAACTCGGGTGATGGCGGGCCCTACAACCGCATCCGCAGGGTGGACATTCCGGCAGCAATTCGCTGACACGTCCGCTGGACTGCCACGCAAGCGGCTTCGGACACCGTGACAACCTGGCGAAGGACAGGTATCGTGCGGGTCGAAAAGGAGAGGAACTCGCATGGCAATCCTTGGCCTGGTTGACTGGATTACGGTCGGCATCTACTTCCTTCTGATCGGGGGCATTTCCGTCTGGTCGATTAGGAGGAAAAAGGACTCACCCTCCGACTACTTCCTGGCCAACAGAAATCTGGGCTGGTTTGTCATCGGGGCTTCCATCCTCGCCTCGAATGTGGGTTCCGAACACATCGTCGGGTTGGCCGGCACCGGCGCGAAGTCCGGCCTGGCCATGGGGCACTACGAGCTGCATTCCTGGATCGTGCTCACGCTGGGATGGGTATTCGTTCCCTTCTATATGCGCAGCAGGGTTTTCACCATGCCGGAATTCCTGGAGCGCAGATACAACAATAAGACGCGTTGGCTGCTCTCTATCGTGCAACTGCTCAGTTACGTTATCGCCAAAGCATCCGTGACAATCTATGCCGGTGCAGTCGTGTTCAACTCCTTTCTAGGGGTCGACTTCTGGACCGGGGCAATTGTGCTAATCGCGGTGACGGGGGCCTATACGGTCTTCGGCGGGCTTCACGCAGTCATGTACACCGAGGCACTGCAAGCCATCGTTCTGCTGGGCGGCTCAATCATCCTGACCATATCTGGTTTCATTGAAATCGGCGGCTGGAGCAACCTCGTGCATTCCGTGCCCAAGGATCACCTGAACATGTTCCTGCCACTTTCGAATCCTGACTTCCCGTGGCTGGGGATCCTGTTCGCCTCTCCCATTGTCGGCATCTGGTATTGGTGCACCGATCAGCACATCGTGCAGCGCTGTTTGGCGGCGCGCAACGAGCAGCAGGCTCGGCGGGGAACCATCTTCGCGGCCTACCTCAAGATGCTGCCCTTCTTCGTTTTCCTGATTCCCGGACTGATGGCGTATGCGCTATCCCGCTCGGGCAAGATTCAGCTCCCCCAGTCCGATCAGGCATTCCCAACCTTGNNGGCATCCTGGCCGCCCTCATGAGCTCGCTCGCCTCCGTCTACAACGCTTGCTCGACCCTCTTCACCTTGGACATCTATCAGAAGATCAAGCCGAACACGACGGAGAAGGAGCTGGTCAAGGTCGGGCGCATTGCCACGGCATCGGTGGTTCTTCTGGGAACGCTGTGGATTCCGGTGATGAAGGGGATCTCCGACACCCTCTACCAGTATCTCCAGAGCGTTCAGTCCTATCTGGCCCCGCCCATCGCCGCTGTCTTCCTGCTGGGTGTCTTCGTCCCGCGCATCAACGGCAAGGGGGCACTGACGGCCATGGTGTCAGGTTTCGTGGTCGGCATCCTGCGCATCATTCTCGAGCTCTTCCGGCACTCGTTGAGCGGAGTCCTGTATGCCTTTGCGACGCTCAACTTCCTCTATTTCTGCATCCTGCTGTTCATATTCTCCATTGTCGTGATGATCGTCGTCAGCCTTCTCACTGAAAAGCCGTCCGCGGCCCAACTCAACGGTCTGACCTACGGGACAACTGTGGCAGCAGACAAGGCGCAATCGCGCGCCAGCTGGAACAAACGCGACCTCGTGCTCTCGCTGGCCATCGTCCTCGTCATCGTGCTCATCTTCGCCTACTTCTCGCCGCTCGGGATTGCTGGCTGACACCGGCCAGATTCGGGATCCGGAGTTTCACCACAGAGCGCACAGAGGCCACAGAGGCCGGAAGGAAAGGGTTCCGGATCCGGGTCCGAACCTTTCCTTCCTTCCCATCCGTCTCTGTGATCTCTGTGCTCTCTGTGGTGAAATCCGGGACGGACTCGACGGAGTGCTACTTCGGCTCGCCGACCAAGATCCCGCGGCCACCGGTTCCCACGTAGACCCGGCCGTATACGCGCGGGTCGCCGATGATGACGCCGCAGAAGCCGAACTGGTGCTTATCGTCGTTGATCCTCACCCAGGTAACGCCGGCGTCGTCGGAGCGGTAGAAGCCTGGCTTGTCGTTGACCTTGCCCATGAAATACACAGCCGGGTACTTCTTGCCCTCCGCCGGCTTGCCAAAGCCGATCTGATTGGCCTCGGTCACGCCGTCGATGGCCACGTAGGTCTTTCCCGAATCGGTCGAGTGATTGAGCTCCTTGAAATTGGTGAGCCACACATCGCCCTCGATACCGGGTACGGCCTGCGCCGAAGCCGAATGGAGCTGGTAGTCGGGAAGACTTGGTAGCCCGCCCGGCGACGGGGTGAAGTGGGCTCCGCCGTCCACGCTGGTGTACGCCTGCCCGGCTTTGGCATCGAGCACGTAGAACTTGTTGGGGTTCACACGATCAGCGGCCGGCCGGAGATGGACCGGGGCCCAATCAGGATCCGGCTCTGCCGACTCGGAAAGCCCCTCTGCGCGGGCCCAGGTCGCGCCCCGGTCCTTTGAATAGGAGACGGGTCCGTCCTTGGGCGCCCACAGCAAAGCCGAGCCATCCGCGGAGGCGACGATCGATCCCGCGCCCTTGCCCTTGGGCATGGATGCGAATGGCGCCCAGCTCTTGCCGCCGTCGAGGGAGTAGGCTCCCCATTGCCCCTTGTCGTGCCAACCGGCCCGCACGACGATCTCGGGCTTGCCCCAGGCAACATCGATGCTGGTGGCCGAGCCGCACAGCGGATTGTCGAACATCCCGTCGGCCGAGGGCGCATTCAGATCGTCGTGGCGGAATCCGCACAGATCGCCCACGGCACTGAGCAAGGGAGGCCCAGCGGGTGGGCTGACCAGGCCCGAGACAACGGTTTCTTCGAGCCCGCGGTCGATGAACGTCCAGTGCGTGGGCTGGTCCGAATCCGAAGCGGTCGCGTCCTCGGTGCCCCAGATCCCTTGCCCCGTCACATACATGACCCGGCCCGGATTGAAGGGATCGATATCGATGTCACCCATCCAGCCCCTTCCAATCGGGTCATTGGGTTTGTGCCAGTAGAGGTACTTCGCACCGGCGTCGTCGCGCACGACCTTGGTAAAGAGGGGCTTCCAGGTCTTGCCACCGTCCGTGGTCCGGTAGACCTCGTCGCCGTGGGTCCAGCGGTCGATGGTGCTGACCATGACGGTCCCGGGGTGCGCGGCGTCCACCGACAGGCCGCCGTAGCCGAAGCCATCATCCTTTTTCGGGGCGGCGGGCGTGATGTTGGTGAACTTCTCCGACTTGGGCTCGTACTTCCAGACCGCGCCCTCCGTCGCGTTGTTCGGGCCCGTGACATTTCCGTAGCTGATGTACATGACGCCGGTCGAGTCGAACTCGGCGTGGCTGGCCATCACGCCCATAGGCTGCTTGGGCACCAGCTTCCACGTCTCGCCAGCGTCGGTGCTGCGATACAGGCTGCCGTCCTTGTTGGCGACGCAGGCGTAGATGATGGGCGTGGGCTTGCCCTTGGCTCCGCTCGATTTGTCGTAAAAGACGATGGGGATGCCGGTTCCGTTGCCACTGTCAGAGGCCGAAAAGCTGCCAACTTTGTCCCAGCTTGCGCCCGAGTCCGTGCTCTTCCACAGCCCGTTCTTGCGCGACCCGAAGTAGAGAACACTGGTCAGATTGGGATCGATGGCGAGCCGTTCGCCGTTCGATCGGCCATCCTCGTTGCCGCCCATCTTGATGGGCATGTCGGTCTTCTGCCAGGTGTTGCCGCGATCGTTCGAGCGCAGGATGTAGCCGTTGCCCGCCCACGATCCGGTGTAGGTTCCTGCGGCCAGGTAGACCTTGCTGGCGTCGACCGGATCGGCCGCGAGGCTTTCGATGCCGGAATTCGCGTCGCGCCCGAATTCGTCGGTGATGGCAGTCCAGCTTTTTTCCGCCTGGTTCCAGCGGTACGCGCCACCCACGTCGGTGCGGGCGTAGATAAGATCCTTTTCGACGGGGCTGAAGATGATGCCGCTGACGAATCCGCCGCCGAGGATGACGACGTTCTTCCAATTGTACGTCGCGCTCCCGCCGCTCTGGGCCGATTGGGCTGCCGGGGTGGCCGCGAGGGCCGTGCCTGGCACCTGCGCGCCCGGTCTCTCAGCGCAAGAGCAAATCTTGCAACCGTGCTGCGCCAATGCCGACAAGATCACTGCCAACGACATCGCCCAGGAAGTTTTGGCCATTTTCCTTGCTCCTTCTCCTATCTAAGTTTCCCTATCGCGGGTCACCGTAGAGGATCCCTCTGCCGCCTGTGCCGAGATAGACACGGCCGTACTGGCGCTGGTCGCCGGTCAAGCAGTGCAGCCACCCGAACTGATGCTGCGGATCATCGATGCGCTGCCAGGTAACCCCGACATCGTCGGAGCGATATGTGCCCCAGACACCAGCCACCGAGCCGGCGAGGTACACGGCCGGATAACTCTGCCCCGGCGCCGCCATGCCGAAGCCCACAGCGCCCGCACTGTTCACCAGCGGCACGCCGTTCACCGTCGTTTGCGTGAACGTCGCTGCCGAGTCCTGCGAATGAAACAGGCCGGGGTTACTCTTGGAATCCGTCGCAACCCAAACATCGCCCTCGATTCCGAACACGACGCGCGGTCGTCCGGATGGAATAGCGGCGGCCTTAGCAAAGGTCGCTCCGCCGTCGGTGCTCACGTACATCCCGGTCCCGTCGCTTGCGTAGAACTTGGAGGGATTGACACGGTCGGCGGCCACCTGCGCGCCCGGGGCAGGCGCGCCGGCGGCAGGCCCCACTGCGGTCCACGTGGCGCCGCGGTCTCGCGACAGGGAGGGCAAGGGCTTGGTCGTGGCCCCCCGAGGAACCTGAGGAGCCCAAAGGAACGTCGTCCCGTCTGCCGAGACCGCGATCGATCCCGAGCCCTGGCTTGCTGCGGGCGCCGTGGCAAATGGGGTCCACGTCGTTCCCCCGTCCGTGGAGTAGGAGCCGCCATTCGATCCCACCCGCGCGAAAATGTCCGGGGCGGCTTCGGCGAAATCGAGGCTCGTCGTGTTCACGAAGCCGTCGAACATGCCGCCCGGCGGAGAAACGTCGAGGTCGTCATGGCGGAAACCGGAGATGTCACCCACCGCACTCAGCAGGGGTGCGCCAGTTGGAGGGCTAGCGAGGTCGGACACCACGGTTTCTTCAAGACCATCGTCCTCGAAGGTCCAATGAGTCGAAGCTCCGGTGTCGGCAGCCGTGACGTCGTAGCTCGACCAGATGCCTCCCCCTGTGATGTAGAGAGCGTGCGCCGGATCAAAGGGATCGATCTCGACGTCGCCCATCCATCCCGGCGTCTTCAAGATGGGTGGGTGCCCCAAGATCCAGGTCGCGCCCGCCACATCGCGCGTCGCCGCCGACCCGATCGTATCCCAGGTTGGAATGCTCTGTCCGCCGTTCGTGGTGCGGTAGATCTCGTCGAACCCCCAGTGATCGATCGTCGTAAGGATGAACGTTCCCGGACTGGCAGCGTCGGCTGCAATTCCGCCGAAACCGAAGCCGCTGGCACCCGGAATATTCCTATTTGTCCAGTCGCCGCTGGTCATGCTGTATTGCCAAATAGCGCTGCTTGTGATGCTGTTCGGGCCTGGCCCGTTGTTGTACACAAGGTAGAGGTTGCCACATCGGTCCGGCACGGCATGATGGGGCATCATCCCACTGGTCGGCCCGGCAACCGTCTCGGCAACCTCTTCCCAGGTCGTCCCTGCGTCGCTCGTGCGATAGAGCCCGGTCCCGGTGTCCCCTTGCACCCCGACATAGATCGCCGGAGTGGGGCTGCCCGGCGAGCCGCTGCTTGGATCGAAGACCACGAACGTCAGGCCGTATTCCGTACCCGTGGAGGTCTTCGGGAAACCACTGACTTTGGTCCATGTCTGCGCAAAGTCCGTGCTCGTCCACAAGCCCGAGGTGCGCGAACCAAAGTACAAAATACTGGTCAGGTTGGGATCGATGGCGAGGCGCTCGCCCATGGAACGGCCATCCGCGTTTCCGCCCATGGGCGCAGAGATGTCGTTGCGCGCCCATGTCTGTCCCATGTCGGTCGAGCTCAGAATCGAACCGTTGCCGGCCGTGAGGTACATCCCGGCGGCCAGGTAGACCCGGTTGGGATCGACCGGATCCGCGGCGATGCTCTCGATCCCGAGGAGGTTCGAATCGTTGTGCCCGACCCAATCGGTGATGGCCATCCAGCGCCGCCCGGCCGGATCGTAGCGGTAGGCGCCTCCGACATCGGTGCGCGCGAAGACGAGCCCCGGAAGTACGGGACTCATGATAATGCCGGTGACGAATCCCCCACCCTTGATGACGACGTTCTTCCACAGGTACGGACCGGGAGTCGCCGTATCGGTTGAGGGGATCACTGCATCGCCCGAATAGGGTACGGGCGCCGGAACTTCGCAGGTCGGCCCGTTGAAGCGTGTGCTATCGACGCATGCCAAGCCACTGACGAGCCACGCGGCAACAGCCGCGAGCTTGATGGCGAGCATGGGCGAGCAAGTTGGACTCACGTGGCTGTGGTGAACGAGTTGCCGCTACTGCTTTTCAGCGGCGATATCGTCGATATAGATATCGAAATTCTTCGGCGTCCCGGTCCACGTGTGGAGCCGGAACTCCCAGAACGTTTGCAGGTCGAACTTCGCACCGGCCCCCTTGGTCAACGCGGAGATCGGGATCTCAACCTTGTGCCACTTCCCGTCCGCGAAGGCCTTTACGAACTTGTCGATCGGCATGTCGGCAGTGTCCTTCGCACCCTTGTTGCTGCACGCGAGCGCCAGACCGAGGTACTCCGGCGCGGCCTCGGCGGACTTCGCATCCACGCGGATCTGGAAGGTCAGATGGCTGTACGGACTGATGTCGATCCCCGCGGTTTCCGGGTACCACCCGAACAAGTTCCAGCCGAACCCAATCCACCCGGGCCCCTCGCCATGAAACTTGAGACTCGCGCTCCCGTTCGTGCCGCTGCCCGAATCTGGTCCGAGCTTGGTCTTGCACTCAGCCGTCTTGTCGCAAGAAGCCCACCCCTGTGCGCCACCTCCCGTATCGTCGCCGTTCCAGATGACGAGGCGGCTGCCCACTGCCGCGGCCGGGGCGGATGCGACTGGGGCGGCACTGCTTGCACTCGGTGCAGCCGCTGCCGCCGGGGCCACAGCGGGCGGAGGCGCCACACCAGCCCCGGGGCAAGGTGGGCAAAGACAACCGGCTGTGCTCACAGAAGCGAGAACGGCGAGCCATGCGTATGCGTACGACCTGTGCGAATTGGGCGTCATGGGAACCTCACGTTTTCCGACAAGCTGATTCACTTTCGTCTCACATCTGCGCTGCATCGGGTTCTGCGTCTACATCTGCGTCTGCCGCCGCCACATCGGATTCTGCATCCGCACCTGCCGCCGGTGCATCACCTGCCGCCGGTGCATCGAGTCCCGCGGCCGCTGCCGGTGCATCGAGTCCTGCATCCGCGCCTGGCACCGTGGCATTGGGTCCCGCATCGGGCCCGTGCCCCTTCTTGCGGTAGAAGGTCACCTGGTCGAGCCAGAGATCAAACGGCGCCTCCTTCGGAGGCCCAATGTTGAGACCATAGAGCTTGTTGGTCAGGAGCGCCGTTCCGGGCACGTTCCCAGTTTCGGTCAAAATCGAATTGGGAGCCCGATTCGGATATGGTTGCTGCGTGAACCGGTTCCACGGGATGGTGTAGAAAACCCATTCGCTTGTCACGAGCATGACGGCATAGTAGCTGTTGCCCTTGTTGTTTCCGGTCTCATCAGGCTGCCGCGAAGCAACGGCAGCACCCGAAATGACCTGACCTGTGGCAGGATCCGTCGCCGCGTTGATCGTCGAACCACCGAGTCCTCCGTCGGCGGCGTTGTAGATCTTGTCGTGACCACCTGGCGTGCTGTTGGGGTCCATCACCGTCGTGTTCGCGTCGTCGAGGTAGACCGTGAAGCCCTTGCTCACGTTGCCAGGAGCGCGCGCCCAGAACGACAGCCCCTCCCAGGCCGACTCGTCACGCGGGAGGGAGATCGTGGCTCCTGCGTCAGACGTGCCGTGGTTTATTATGAAGCTGTAGAATGGACAGTGGGCCCCCCAATCATTGTTGTGTACCAAAGTAATCTCCAGGGCCTGGGTGCTGCCGCACCGCCCCGCGCCCTCGATCGGATTTACTTTCGGGAGGTTCTGGCCGGAATCGGGGGTGGAGTCACGGTCGCACCGCATGTCCGTCGACACAGGGTTGGGGTCGAACTCATAGTCGGAATCGGCCGAGCAGTTGATGGGCTCGTCCCTCAAGGTAGGGTATGCGCTGCACCCGACCGCTCCGCCAAGACCGAGGAGCAGCACGCAGGCCGGCCTGGCCAATCGTGGCAACTGGGGGCTCGATCTAGGATTGAGACTCATGGCACTCAGGCTACCACCAGAAGGTGCCGGACAAAGTGAAGACGTGCCGATCGGGATTTGCATCAGGACCGGATCCGGGAGGGAACCCCGTCTTGGCGAGGATGCCGCTGCCGTTCTGGAAGTAGGAATAGTGCAGTGCGAACTCATCACGACTCCTCCAGCCCGTGTGGAACAGCAAGCGGGTCGTCATGATGGAGAAGGCCTGCTTCGAGTCGGCGCCGTGGAGGCGAACGTGGTCGAACCGTTCGGATACGCCCAGCCATGACTTCATCAAGTACGTGGCCTCGCCGCCCAGCTTCACCTTGAATACGCCATTGTAGTCCTTGTCGTCGCTGCTCACCGACGTTCCCACGGTGAACAGGCTGACCAGGACGTCCGGGCTCATGCCCGTGTACAGTTGGCCGAAAACCAGCCGCGCGACGCTGAGATCGTACTGTGCACCGAAGGTCGTCAGCGAGCCGTTGCCATTGCTGTTGGGGCCGAGGTACTGCGCGATGAGTTCAGGCCCTCCGCGTGCGTTCAGGATTTCGATCGCACCCGAGACCGTCGCCGCGTCCTTGGCCTGGGTGTGCGCCACGCCGAGGTAAAGGTGACCATAGCGTCCTGCGGTGACCTGGGCGTCGGCACCCAGCACCGTGATCTGTCCATTCGGGACCAGACCTGAGGCGACCTGATCGTCCTGGGTCCAGGCCGCAAGGTAGTGAAGACCGAGCCGGCCGAGTCCACCATAGGCGAGGCCAAGATGTACATGGCCGACAAAGGTCGCGCCCACGTTGGCGTCCGCGAAGTCGTTCCACCCGGCTGGCATCAGGCCGATGGGCGGCCGTCCGAGCTGGCCGCCAAGCCCCTCCTCCAGCACGAGGAAGAACTCGCCGATCTTGTATCCGGTTGTGATGGTCTCGCCGATGCTGTTCGTGCGCGCGATGAGTGGCGTGGCGTAGCGCCCAGCATCGTACGCCCCCATCGCACCGTATCGGCCGGTATAGGCACCGACGTACAGTTGCAAGGGGAAGCCGAAATACTTGGTCGCATTCACCGTGATGAACGCATCGTTCACGCCCAACTGTGCGGGGATGTTGTAGTAGCCGGCCGCATCGGAGAAGGTCGAAGCCGCCATGATCACCGTGCCTGATACGGTCTTGTTGCCGTAGATGAAGTTGAGCTGCCCCCAGGGAGTCGGCACCGCGCCCGTGTACTCGAAACTGCGGAGATCCTGGGCCATGAGCGGCGGCGTATGGAGAACCGTGCCTCCCTGCGTCATAGTGGGCGGGTCGGTAATCGTCCCCGTCGCGTCCGTGCGTGGCACGCTGATGCGATCGTGCACGCCGACGGTGGCGGGCAAGAGCAGGTAGCCGTGAAAATCGAGCACGAACTCCTTGGACTCGGCCGGATTGATACCAAACGGGATCGAAGGGGTCGCGCTGCGCACTTGCGGCTCGGCCGGCGAGAGCCCGAGTCTCGGAAGCCCATCGTCCGCGGCCATCGCCAGCGAGGGCATGGCGAGCAAGGCCAGGATGATTCGTGAAATCGAGTTCCAGCCGTGTCGATGTGCAGAGGATAGGGTTTGCATCGTCGAGCGCTTTCGGTTCAGAAGGTGATGTAGCCCCCGAGCGCGACCATGTGATGGTCGAGCGGCTGGGCGGAGTTGGGGTCTGCGGCGGCGCTGTAGAAGCGCCGGCTGTAGTACAGCTCTATGCGGTCCGTGCTCCACCAGTCGGAGTGGAACGCGATGCCGGGATTGACACTGTAGACGCTGTAGCGTCCGAAGTTGCTATCGCGGCTTTCGCCGTAGCTCTTGAACATCACGCTGAACAACGACGTCATCCGATACTCGGTCTCGAGCCCCAGGTAGTACCCGCTTGCCTTCTTGTAAAGTGGGTCGTCGGTCGCAACCGTGAAGTGCAGCAATGCCGCAATGGCGACGCGCAGGTCCGGGGCCTGGCCAGAAAAGCTGCGCGGGGCCCACAGGATAGGCGCTACGCTGAAATCGTACTCGGCGCTTAGCACGGCGACTTTGCCGTTTCCGTGGCTGCCCGACCCGATGAACTTGCCGATCATCTCACGGGCGCCCTGCGTCCAGTCGATGCCCCACCAGATGCCGTCGCCGACTGAGGCGGCGTGCGCGAAATTGTAGAGTCCGCCACTCAACCCGATTTGTCCCCAGGGGTAGCTTGTCCAGCGCGTCTCGGCGAGAAAGGTGTCCATCCGACCGTCCCTGGGAAGCTCGTTCAGGGCCGTGTTGAGGTACGTGCGCTCGTCCGTCCCATAGTCGGAGGCGTAGTGCAACTTGAGGGTGTACTGATTCTTGTAGGTGAGTCCCACGTGCGCGTGGTGCACAAAGCTCGATGTGCCCGTCTCGATCCAGGCCAAGTAATCGCCGCGGGGGAAGCTCTCGGGCACGCCGGGAACAACGGCCAACCCGTGAATAAAGGTAAGATGCAAGTCGGGCGTCATGTCCCAATCCCCATACGTCGCCTCGCCGTAGCCGCGCACCGCGAGCAGGGGCCCGTAGATGCCCCACCCCCACTGGCCAGGTCCGGCGGCGACCTCGCTGAACGCGCCCATGCGAAACTGCAAACGCAGTTTTCCCATGGGCTGGGGCGTGATCAGAATCCACGCAGTGCCGAAGCCAGGCCCTCTAAACGCGTTCTCGTAGCCCTGGTACTCCGTGTTCTTGAGGTTCACAAAGTAGCTTGCGAAGGCGGTCACCAGGGCGTTGCCGTATGTCAAACTCAGGTTGGCGCCTGCGCCAGGCCAGAATGCGTTCTTGCCCGCGGAAAGCGCCGGCATGTGCAAGGCGGTTCCGGAATAGCCATCCGGCGCCGTGCCTGGTTTCCTTCCAATCCCGACGGCCTGCCACCCGAACAATCGGCCGTCGAGACGAAACGACGAGGCGCTCGGCGGGTTGGGCGCGCCGAATGAAGGAGCCCTCCCGCCTGGCGCGGGGGCCACGGGCGGCGCCTCGGGCGCCAATCCCAGACCGGGCGGGATTGGGGATCCCGGCAAGGAATCAGCCGGCGCGGCGGGCGTGACCGACGCGGCGGGCGCAGTGTCTTCGGCTCGCGCCGCACCAGCCGCGAGAAGTAGCGCGATCTGCAGCAGGGACGCGCAACAATATTGCAAACGCACCATCAAGCCTCAATCAGAAGGTGGGCTTCTCGGGCCAGCCGCGTGGATGGAACCCACGACAGACGAACTCATGGCTCAAGGGCAGCAATGTTAATGCGCTTTGCGTCACGGCTTGGCATCGGCGAAAGTAGCACAAGACTTCGGCGACGGATCATGAATTCGGCAATCCCGTTAACTATTGGCTAGCCGACCTGCGTCGCCATCACCGCTTGGGAATCGGCATCGAGCTGGCATTCGCAGGGCCGATGCCGCCCGCTGGCAGGCTCGCCCCCTGTGCCGCGAGTAGGAAGTTCAACACGGCCCAGTAGTCGCCCTGCTTGAGCTCACCCGCATGGCTCTGGGGCATATGCGTGCTCGTGTAACTGTACAAATCCTGGGCGTTCCGAAAGGGGTCGCGCCACGCCGCGCCCGCCGGTCGCGCCTGCGCCTCGATCTGTAGCTGCTGGCCGTCGATGAACCCCGGGTCGCCCGAGCCTCCGCTATTGCGCGGGTACTCGGGCAGGGCACCGGGCCCCATGAGCGCCGGCGCGCTTGCGAGTCCTTCGCCACGCTGGCCGTGGCACTTGGCACACTCGCGCGCGAACGTGGTCGCACCCTGTGCGGCCTGGTCGTTTGCCCGCGCAATGTCCGCAGCGGTGGCGCCCAGCTGGGTCACCGCGCACCCGAGCAAGACCAACCCGCCGAGCATGAACGCCCCGCCGACGACCGACGCTACTGGATGAGCAATACGATATGACATCTGGTTCTTCTGCCTCATTTTGGGTGGAGATGCTATCCGCTCCGCGCGGCTTGTTGTAGCAAATTCGCTGCCGCCCAGCGAGCGGACATGAGTGCTAGCCACAACGTGTTCTGCGAGTCCGCCCCGGAGTTTCACCACGGAGAGCACAGAGAGCACAGAGACGGATCGGAGGGAAAGGAAGGGTTGGCCCCGGATCCGGAACCCTTTCCTTCCGACCTCTGTGGCCTCTGTGCTCTCTGTGGTGAGACTCCGGATCGCGCATCTGGCCGGCGAATTCCGGGAGAATGCACCTATGCGAGGAGCAGGCTCCTCACAGCTTCAGCTCTACGGCGGCGCCATCGTAGTGAACGCTCTTGTCCGCCTTTGGCGCAAACGAGAAGCCGACCGGTTTCGTTTTCGACACGAATACGACCTCGAAGGTGCGTTCTTTCTGCATGCCGGCGAACGAGCCCTCTCGCTTCGCGATGGTGAGCGTGCGGGCGGCGTCATTCCAGTGGATGGGGATGCGCGCGGAGGCGCCTTTCTCGTAGCCGTAGGTGACGCCGTCGTCTTCGTACAGCGTGAACTCACCATCGGCTCCCGCGTAGACCCAGAGCACGATCGGGTCAGCCGGCTTTTCGTCCGTGTACATGATCTCGGGACCGGTCGGAACGATCGAGCCGGCCTTCACGTGGATGGGCATGGAGTCGTATGGCGCGGGCACCTCGATGGTCTGTCCGCCCGTGAAGTTTGTGCCCGTCCAGAAGTCGTACCAACTGGTTGCGCTCGGCAGATAGACCGCTCGACTGCGAGCCTTGTAAGTGGTTACCGGGCTCACCAGGAACGCAGGCCCGAAGAGGTACTGGTCGGTCGCGTCGCGCGCCTTTGCGTCTGCGCGAAAGTCCATGACGAGCGGCCGCATTATGGTTCCGCCCTCGTGCGTGACGGCGCCCGCCAGCGAATACAAATAGGGAAGGAGGCGGTAGCGTATCCGGTCGAACTTCAGCTCGGCCTGGTAGGCGGGGTGCTTTTCGCCGCCGAGTTCCCACATTTCGCGCTTCGGCGCCTCGCCGTGGACGCGCAGCAATGGGACGAAGGTGCCGAACTGGAACCAGCGAGCGTTCAGCTCACGCCATTCCTCTGCATCCTCGGCGGTCGGATGCTCTGCCGCGAAGCGCGCCGGCACGGAGAATCCCCCGATGTCCATGGTCCAGTATGGGATCCCTGAGACCGACATCCCGAGCCCGGCTGGAATCTGCAACCGCAGCGCCGTCCAGGTCGAGGTGATGTCGCCCGACCAGACTGCCGCGCCATAGTGCTGGTTTCCCGCAAACGCCGAGCGGGTCAAGATGAACACGCGCTGGTCCGGAGCCACCGACCGCTGCCCTTGGTAGACGGTCTGGCTGTTCATGAGCGAGTACGCGTTGAGCATGCGCGAACCGGAGCCAAGCGCCGTCGGGTGCATGTGGGTTCGCTGTCCGTCGAGTGTGGGCGTCGGCAACAGATCCGGCTCCGGCGCGTCCAGCCACCAGGCGTCCACCTTCTTGCGAAACAGGGACTGTTCCATCTGCGACCAGAAGAGCTTGCCCGCCCCGGGATTGAAGGCGTCGTAGAACGTATAGGGATAGCCTCCGTCGCCGACCCAATCGCGCAGCCCTTCGGTCAAGTTGAGTCCGTAAAGGAATCCCTGCGCGCGCATGGCCTCGAAGTTCTTCGTGCCCGGATAGAACTTGCCCCACACCGAGATCATGAGACGGGCGTGCTTTTCGTGGATCTTGCGAACCCAGCCATCCGGATCGGGAAAGCGGGCCTTGTCGAACTCGTGCGAGCCCCAGGCGTCTTCTTTCCAGTAGAACCAGTCCTGCACGATGTTGTCGAAGGGGATGCCGCGCGAGCGGAAACCATCCACGACGTCCAGGCTGGCTTTCGCCGTCTCGTAGCGCTGCCGGCTTTGCCAAAGCCCCAACGCCCAGCGCGGGATCATCGGCGCCGGCCCGGTGATGCGCCGGTAGCCCGCGACGACCTTGTCCAGCTCGGGACCGTAGACGAAATAGTAGTCGATGCCGTCGCCGACCTCGGACCACAGCGAGGTCGTCTGGGGGCTAGTCGCGTGGGGAGCGGCCAGCGGGGGCTTCCAGAGCAACTGCACCGTCTCCATCTCTTGATGCTTGCTCCACTCAAGCCGGATTTTGTAGTGGCGCTTGGCTTCGAGCCGCACCTTGGCCACGTCCTTCCAGGGCAGCCAGCCTTGCCGCCAATGGTTGATGACCAGCCGATCGTCGACCCAGAGTTTGATGCCGTTGTTCGAGAAGGTCTGGAAAGTATAGTCGCCGGTCACCTCCGGCTCGACTTCGCCTGCCCAGCGCACGCTGGCCGGGCCTTCGGGCAGGCCGGCGAAAATGAGCTGATTGGGTTTCTTCTCTTTGCTCGACAGCGCGATGTCGATGGTGCGATCCACGCGCTCGCCGACCAGGTGCTTGAAATCTGCGCCGCGATAGTAGGATCCGGTCAGGCCGCCGCGCGTGCCGCTGGCGTCGAAGAGGCGCTCGGGCGGGATGGGTGCGAACTCGCGCAGATCTCCGAATCGCGTGAAGGAGGTGTTGTCCCACAGGATGCCCCAGCCGCGGCTTGAAACCAGGAAGGGAATCACGATGGTGCCGTTGTGCTGCCAAAGATCGAGGTCGTAACCCTTCAGGTTCAAGAGGCCAAGGTGGTTCTCACCGAGACCGTAGAGCGCCTCGTCGGCATGGGGCAGCCACTCTTGGCGCACGTGCTGCGTGTCCTCGCCCTGGACGGTCGCGGCCACGATCGTCCGGCCTCCGTCCTTCTCCTCGAGCACAGGAGCACCGGAGGGATCGAAGAACGCCACCCGGCCCGTGGTGAGGTCGACGCGGACGCGGAGCTTCGACGTGGCGAGGGTTGCCGTGCCCGCGCCCTCGGTCACATCGAACTGCGCGCCGTCGCAGCGCTTGGGCTGCGAAGCCAGACTCTTGCGGGCAAAGAAGGCCTGCTCCTTGGCGTAGGCAACCCGGACGACGTCGTCTGCGCAGACCTCGAGCTTGAGGAAGCCATCGCCCACGCGGACGACAAGGCCCTCCGGCATGCGCTGAAGGCTCATTGCAACCGGAATTGAGGCCGGACAGGCCGGGCCGCGCGGAGCCGCGCATCCAGCGCCAGCGACGAGCAGCATAAGAGATTTCGCGATTCGAGCCATGGAACCTCCTTGAGGAGGCGAAATTCTTCCACGACCGAGGTGCGGATAGCCAGCCCAACTTCCACGCGCGCGACGAATCTAACCAGGATCTCGCCAGGTGCGATCCAATATGTTGCCGGATAGTTTTTCACCACAGAGAGCACGGAGAACACAGAGGCCGGAAGGAAGGAAAAGGTTCGGACCAGACAGGCCCGCCCCTTCTTCTTTCCGGTCCGACTCTGTGACTTCTGTACTACCAAGGTGCCGTTTCTTCGCAGGACGCGAAGATTCTCGACAGCGTCGCGACAACTGCAGAAGGTCGTGGTCGTGGTCGTGGCCGTGGCCGGAGTGATCCCTTTGATTGCGGCCGTCAGGCTGCGATCGCTCTCTGTGGTGAAACAGCTAACTTTGATCCGCAGTCCACGCGATGCTGTTCAGTCCCGCCGGATGGGGCCCCGGTTGTAGCCGCGCTCGCCAAAGGGCTGCAGTTTTTCCAGCCAGATCTGCTCCAGCAGGGTGAGTTCATCCTGCAGGCAGAAGCTGGGATGGTCGCTCGGTTTCACGATTTCCAGAATCTCGAAGCTGAAGGCGTCGGGGCCAAAGTGGTTCCAGTCGCTCTGCAGGGCCGCGTTGTCGTGCCGGCCGATGGACAGGATGAAGCGGTGCTTGTTCAAAGGACCGTGCAGATTCGTGCTGCTGCCCACAAGCAATTTGCCGGTCTGGGTATTCTTGATCTGATAGATCCCAGCCTGGGGCGGGGTCTCCTTGAAGGCGCGCTTGAGTTCGGCGCGGGTCTTGCCTAAGGCAGACATGGGCGATCTCGGCTTGACGGATCCTGGGACTACTTCTATAACTATCGAATTAATTCTGTGACGTCAAGATGGACAGCAAACCGCACGTGGAAAACTTGGTGGAGTTCTTCAAGGTACTGGGCGAACCCAACCGCTTGCGCATCGTCGGGCTCTTGGCCCAGAGGGCCTACACCGTGGAACAGCTCAGCGAAACTTTGGACGTGGGTGCCTCGACAGTGTCGCACCACCTGGCGCGCCTGGCCCGCGCCGGCCTGGTGGTTTCGCGCAGCGAGAGCTACTACAACCTCTACTCCTTGAAGACCGACGCCCTGTCCGGCATGGCCAAAGAAATGCTGGCGCAGGCGCAGCCGGCGCGCCCGGCCAGCGAGCAAGACTTGTGTGACTTCGATCGCAAGGTGCTGGCCACCTTCACCACTAGCGATGGCCGCATCAAGGCCTTCCCCATGCAGGAAAGAAAATTCCGCGTGCTGCTCCGCCACGTGCTGCCCTCATTCAGTCACGGCGTGCGCTACACAGAGAAGCGAGTCAACGAGATCCTGTCGAAGTACAACGACGACACCGCCCGCCTGCGCCGCTGGCTGGTGGACTTCGGCTACATGGCCAGAGAGGGAGGCGGCGGCAAGTACTGGAGGGTGGACAAGGAGTGAATCTACCTTCGCCTGCGCGACATGGCGCGATCCATTTCGCGCTGGGCTTCGCGCTTCTTGACGTCCTCGCGCCGGTCGTATTGCTGCTTGCCGTGCACCAGCGCCAGTTCCACCTTCACCCGGCCGCGCTTTTCGTAAAGTGAAAGCGGGATCAGGGTGTAGCCCTTCTCGCGCACCTTCGCCACCAGGCGATCGATCTCTTGCCGGTGCAGCAACAGCTTGCGCCGCCGGCGCGGGTCATGGTTGCGCGCGTGGGCGAACGAATAGACGCCAATGTCCAACTGATGCAGCCACGCCTCACCGCTTTCCACGCTGGCGTAGGCATCGATCAGGGTCACCTTCCCGTCGCGGATAGACTTGACCTCAGAGCCGACCAGCGCCAGTCCTGCCTCCAGGGTCTCGTCGATCTCGTAGTCGTGGCGCGCCTTGCGATTGCGCGCCAGAATTTTGTTCTCGTCGGATCGGTTCTTGCGCCCAGCCCCGCCCGCCACTCGGTCCTTCCCCTACAGCTTGCTGCCCTCGCCCGGAAGGCGCATGGCCAGCGGTGTCTCGCCAGCCATGGCCCGGCGCAGATAGGTGGGCTTATCGAACTCGCTCTCCTCGATGCACAGGTGGTCGGCAGCCATGGCCACCGGCACCGTGCCCGAAGCGCGGCGCGGTCCGCTGCCCGGGATTGTGCTCATGGCCGAGGTGACGGCGGGACGAATCACCGGCCGCGACTCGGGAGCCGGGGTATGCCGCTCGGCCATCGCCACGGGAACCGTGGGCGCCGTCGCCATCCCGACCACCGGAGGGGGCGTGTAGGTCGTGGCACCAGCCGGATATTCCGTCGGGGTGGAAAACTCGTCGACCGCGGTGTCGGCGAACTCGACGATCTCGGGCACCGCGCTGCACGCAGGCGTCACCATCACCACCGACGGCACACCGGCCAGGCTGGCGGCAGCCACGGGAGCCCTTGCCAAGCTGGGAACCGGCGGGGGAGCCGCGGTCACGGCCAGGGACACGCGAGGCGGTGCGAAATGCGGCGCCGGGGCGGCGTGCGAAATCGGCAGCACCATCTGGTGGTCGGCCGGCCTCTTGCTCGAACGCGTGTTCAAGCTGCCGGCCACGGTTGAAGCCTCGACCGCTGTGCGGCTCTGGAAACCTGTCGCGATCACCGTGAGGCACACCTCATCGGTCATGTTGGCGTCGATGACTGAGCCGAAGATGATGTTGGCGTCGGGATCGGCGGCTTCCTGAATCAGGGTGCAGGCCTCGGTGACCTCGGCCAGCATCAGGTCAGGACCGCCGGTGATGTTGACCAGGATCCCGGTGGCGCCGTTGATGGAGACGTCTTCCAGCAGCGGTGAATTGATGGCCATCATGGCGGCATCCAGGGCACGCTTCTCGCCCTTGCCACGACCCGAGCCCATCAGCGCCCGGCCCATGCCGGTCATGATGGTGCGCACGTCGGCAAAATCGACGTTGATGAGGCCCGGCATCATGACCAGATCGCTGATGCCCCGCACCGCCGTGGCGCACACGCTGTCCACCAGGTTGAACGACTCGCGCAGGGTCATGTTCTTGCCGGCCAGCGCGACCAGACGGTCGTTGGGAATGACGATGAGCGCGTCCACCGACTTGGCCAGCTCGGCCACGCCGGCATTCGCCTTCTTCTTACGCTGCAGGCCCTCGAACATGAAGGGCTTGGTCACCACCGCCACGGTGAGCGCGCCCGCCTCGCGGGCCACACGCGCGATCACAGGCGCCGCGCCGGTGCCTGTGCCGCCGCCCATGCCCGCGGTGACGAAAACCATGTCGGCGCCGCCGATCACCTCGGCAATGCGCGAAGCATCTTCCAAGGCCGCGGCGCAACCGATGTCGGGGTTGGCCCCGGCACCGAGGCCCTTGGTCAGATTCTTTCCGATTTGAATCTTGGTGGGCGCCTGGTTGGTCTCCAGCACCTGACAGTCGGTGTTGGCGGCCACGAAATCCACGCCCTGGATGCCGGCCTCAATCATGGTGTTGAGTGCGTTGCCGCCTCCGCCACCCACACCTATCACCTTGATTTTCGGACCTTGAGCCTGGTCGTCGAATTCGAGCATATGATCTCTCCCTGGACTACTTGGATCGCACGGCCTGCGCCATGCTCCAAATTTTTCACACGTCCGAGGCAAAAGCGGACCCTGGCACGCGGCCAACGCGGGCTAGAACCTGAACAAAGGTTCACGCCATCACCGACGCATAGCGGCTTCGGACCTTAGATTTTGAGGGCAAGTGGGCTACGCTGAGCGGACGCAATCATGAAGATGGAAAGTCAGAACTCCTCTTTCTGGGCGCCTTACAGGCGCAGGACGCGGCAGTTTGTCTTCATCGCGATCGCCTGTGTTCCGGGCATCTGGCATATTGGGCGCTCGATCTCCTTGCGGAGCACTTCGGTCGCACCCTGATCCCGGTATCATCGACGCCCACCAAAGTCAGCGCCTACGCCAGTCGCAATCAGGACGACGACAGGACCCAGATCATCGCAGTCAACTGGAACGACGTGCCTGCCGTTCTCACCTTCAAGGTCGACGGTCTCGCGACCGCTCCTGCGCCTGCAACCTTCACTCTCCCTGCGCTTTCAGTCGGGGCGATCGAGATCCCGGACATAGGCGCAGCGTCTGCTCTGGTCTACGGGGAGACTCAACACAAGGCGAACCTTCCCCCGCAGCCACTGTAGAGTCAGTGGTCGCCCTGAATTGAGGGTGACAGTGCTATTCTGCGTGCCTTGTCCCGGGCCGCTCATTCCCCAGCGATTTCCATGTGCCGCTATCTCGGCTGGCTCATCCTTGCCTCCGTGTTTTTTCCGCTGCTAGCTCAAGCGGCGACAGTCGATGCTGCCGGCGACTGCCCGGCTGGCGCCGACATTGATGCGGCGCTGGCTCAGTTGCTGAGCACCAAGGCGGGCCGCACGTCTTCCGCGACCGTCACCGTGCGCGACCTGGGCGCGACCTGGTCGGTCCACGTGGCCGGCCGTTCCGCCACCTACTCCGATCCTGACCGCAACTGCCCCGAACGAACCAGGATCGCGGCCGTCTTCGTGGCGCTGGTACTCGAGCCTCCAGACATCGGAGAACCGTCTCCCGCTCCAGCTGTGCGTGAATCCGCGGGTTCGGCGCAACCTCGCTTGTCCCGCATCCACCGGCTCGATCTTGCGCCCGAGTTCCTGGTCGCACCAGGCGCGGGCAGGCGCGGCTCTGCCATGACTTGGGGGGGATCCTTGCGCTGGCTAGCCTCGGGGGAACACTTCGGCTTGACGGCCGGCCTGGAGGGCAGTTACCCGGCCGTCGTGAAGGTGCAAGAATACGAGCTGTCGCTGGCGCGGATATCCATCGATACCTCGGCCAGCCTCTGCTGGCGCTGGAGTGCAGCCGAGCTGGGAATCGAGATCGGCCCCTATGGGGCTTTGCTGCTTGCCCAGGGGCGCGGTCTGTATCCGAGTGCGAGCTCCACGCACATGGACGCAGGCGGGCGCCTCGGGTTTCGCGCTCAAACCATGGGTCGATGGGTGTCGCCTTTCCTGGCCTTTCAGGCGGAACTCAGCGCGCGCCGTTTCTCCTTGATGGTCGATCCGATCGGAAATGTGGGCACTGCGCCACGGGTCTGGGTCGGCGTGCTAGCAGGCGCGAGTATCTCGCTCGGTCCTGCAAAACCACGCGACTAGAAGCTTTTCGGGTTCTGGTGACATACTTAGGCTGTGCAGAGGTGGACCACTTCCCAGCGTGAGCAAGGCAGCGCGCCCTGCGCCGCCGACGTCCGTCATCTGCCCGAGATTTCCGCCCAACTGGTCTTCGAGGATGTGTACCACGCTTACTTTCGGCAGACGGTGGCCTGGATGCGTGGTCTGGGCGTGCCAGAGGCCGAGATTGAGGACGTGGCGCAAGACGTGTTCATGATCGTGCGTCGCAAGCTGCCGCACTTCCATGGCGGAAACCTGGCGGGTTGGCTGTATCGGATCGCCCATTTGACGGTGCGGAATTTCCGCCGCCGGGCCTGGTTCAAGAACTTGTTCTCACGCGGCCGGGAGATCGACTCCATGGACATGGTCGGGATGAGCGCCACACCGGCCATGGCGCTCGAGCAAAAGCAGGATCAGCGCGTGCTGGCCCAGATGCTTGCCCGCATGAGCGACAAGCGGCGCTCGACCCTGGTCCTGTTCGAGATTGAAGGCTATAGCGGCCAAGAGATCTCCACCTTGCACGGTGTGCCCGTGAAAACCGTTTGGACCAGGCTGTACCACGCTCGTAAGGATCTGGTGGCCATGGTGGCGGCCCAGCGGAAACAGAGAGAAGCCGAAGCGGGAATGCCATGAAACAGCGACTAACCGAAATGCAAGACTTGCACGATCCGGACGAAGCTGAGGCTGCGCGACTGCTGCGAGCTCTGTCTCCCGCCGCTCCCAACGAATTGGCGGAAAGGCGGGTCTACGCCAGGATCTGCGCAGGGCCTTCGCGCGGCCCGCGCGTGGCTCGGATTGCTGTCCTGGTGACCGCCCTGCTCGTCAGCACCACCATCCTGAGCGCCACCCTGGCTCGTCGTTGGCTAGCTGGTTCGGACCAGAAATCGTCGGGGCCGACGCTGAGCCTGCCGTCCGCCCAGCCAAGGCACGCGACCGCGCCGCGAGAACAAGAACCCGAGGTGAGGCCGGCCCCGGCCGACAGCATTCCGACTGCGCGTTCCGCAACGGACCAGGTGGCGTCCGCATCTGCCACCCCTGTCAGCACCCGTCGCGACCGTGTGCGAGAGCCGCTGGCGGGAAAGCGGCAGGTCGTCGTATCCAGTGATGTGCGCAGCTCAGTCGAGGAGTCGCCTGTGACTGAGGTTGCCCCGGCCCCGCCACCGCCCGAAGAGGCGGCGCTGGTGATGGCGGCCCTGCGTTCCCTGCGCCGCGAGCACAACCCGGCACAAGCCGGCGTCCTGGCACACAGCTACCTCACGCGCTTCCCCGAAGGCGTGCTCAACGAAGAAGCGCTTGCCATCGGCATCGAAGCAGCCCTGGCTCGCCACGATGCTGATGTCGCCGCGACACTGGCCCACCAATACCTCGGACGCTACCCGGCAGGCCGGTTCGTCAGCCTGGCACGCAAGACAGCGAGCGCGGCCAGGCCTTGAAACAACGATTGCACTACGCGACCGGCGCCTTGTCAGTCGCCGCACTGCTGGCCCTGGGGGCATGCAGCGATCAGATTCATCTTGGCAGCGAATGGTTTGCCGATCACGAGACCGGAAATCTGTCCCAGTGGGCTGAGGGTGGGACCAGCGCGGGCGGACAGATCTTGTCATCGGATGCACAGCTAACGGTCGTCACCTCCCCCTCCCCCACGCACGGTGGACGATTCGCAGTCAGGTCAGCCATCTTCGCAGCCAACAAGACCTCATACGCCCGTCTATTCAGGTCGGGGGTCTTGCCGAACGATGCCTACTTCCGGGTGTGGATGTACAT
>PMLB01000400.1 GCA_003158735.1 Myxococcales bacterium
CGTTCCGCCTGTCGCACCGCCCGTGGTTCCGCCCCTGCCCCCGGTCGCGCCGCCCGCAACGGTCGATCCGCCCGTCGCCCCGCCGGTTGCTGCGCTTGTCGTAGCCTCGGTCGCGCCCCCCTTGCCCCCAGACGCGCCGCCGGTGGTAGCGGAGCCGATCGAGCCACCGCCGGCGTCTCCGTCGCCACCGGTTGAACCGCCCGTGTTGGTCGAGCCGCCGCTGTCGATGCTGCCACCGCTGGCGACGGCACCGCCGCTGCCCGAGCTGCCAGCCGTCGCGCCACTCCGATTGGCGCTACCGCCGATGCCCTGGTCGCCTCCAGTGGCTGAGGAGCGTGAGCTGCCCCCTCCGGATCCTCCGCTGCCTTGCACTGCAGTGCCGTTGTCGGAGCAAGCACCACCGAGGGCGGCGCCCAGAATCGTAATGCCCAGCAGAGCTTTGCTTTTCGTCATGGTGCAGCCTCTCTTGCTACTTAAGAGAAGGGCGCCGCATTTCTGCAAGCTTCATGGATTCGTAAGCGCCGAGTTCTACTCACTCTGACGCGCGCCACGCTGCCTGCGACGGTCCCTACCAGACCATCGAGAACATGAACGTGTTGTAGAAGATGCTGAGCGCGCTGCTGCCCCAAGCCAGCGTGTAGTCGCCACGGCTGCTGGTGAGCGGGAAAATCATACCTTGTACGGCAGCCACTTCAAATTCCCGCTTCTTGCCGAAGCGGAAGGTGAGCAACGACAGTTCGGGGCCAAAGAAGAGACCCGTCTCGGAATAGAGCACGGGTTCACTGTCTCCATTTGTCCAGCGCTTGCCCACAGTTGTGCCCAGCGCAATTGTGTACATCGTCCCAAGGTTGATTCGGAATGACACTGGGATTTCCAACAGGGTGACCGAGTTGAGCGCGCCCAGCGACCCGTACTGAAAACGAAGGCCAGTGCGTAGTTCAACCACCGGGGCAATCCCAAGGTTCAAGAAAACACCGGCGCCTCCTTGCGCGCCTGTCCAGCTTCCCTTCTTGCCGACCAGCAGACCAACGCCGCCTTCAAAGGCAAGATGGGCTCCCTGCCGAGCTAGCCATGAAACTCTGTCGGGAGAGCGGTCAACGAAGATTCGGGTCATGCGGCCCGCGGCGACCTCGACGTCTCGCTGGTCAATGGTGCCGTCCTGCAACTCGACGCGGACCCGGTAGGTGCCAGGATTTAGCTCCGTCATGTCGATGGGCAGAGCACCTTTGTCCTGGCCCTCCACCGCGACCTTGCCTGGAACGTCGGCAGCGATGTGAAGTCCACCGGTCAGCACAGGCAAGTACACCGGGCGACCGGCACCGGCCGGCCCGCTGACGGACGCTGGCGCTGACTGGCCGGGCGTGACCGGCGCGGCGCCTGCGGGGAGCACTGGCATCGGCGCGGGCGGATTTGTCTTGGGGGATGGCTCAGCAGCCGCGGGTGAAGGCTCCCTTGCGAACGAGGCCGGCGCGGCCGGGCGTTTCTTCATCTCCTCCTCAAGCGTCTGGATGCGCTTTTCGATGTCGGTCCGCTTGGGCGTCGTTGGATTCTCGATGAGGTAGTTCTTGTACAGGTCCAACGCGGGCTGCAGATCGCCCTTGCGCCTATAGGACTGCGCTATGTTGAAAAGAAAAGCCGGATCGCTACGCAACCGGTAGGCCTCTCGGTACTCCGCGATGGCCTCGTCCCACTGGCCAAGGTCGAAGTACTGCTTGGCATTGCGGGCGTGCTGCCGTGCCTGTTTGGTCGCTTGATCCTCGGCGCGCGCGGCTGATGGTGCAGCAGTCAGGCCAATGGCGAAGCCTAGGACAAACAGGGCGGCCAGGACCTGATTCCTGGC
This sequence comes from Myxococcales bacterium, assembly GCA_003158735.1. Classification (GTDB taxonomy): domain Bacteria; phylum Myxococcota_A; class Polyangia; order Fen-1088; family Fen-1088; genus Fen-1137. Next base: position 1,841 of record PMLB01000400.1, read on the forward strand.
GCCCACGGCCCAGGCAGAGCGACTGCGCATCGAGTTCGATCCTCCTTGAAGAAGAGCCGTCGATAGTAGCCGAAGCGCGCCAGACTGTCGTCCACCAAATCGGACATGTACAATACCCCCCATGCCTACCATCAAGCGCATCGGGGTGCTGACGGGCGGCGGCGATTGCCCTGGCCTCAACGCCGTTATCCGCGCCGTGACCAAGACGGCCATGCATGTCTACGGCCTCGAGGTCTACGGCATCGAGGACGGGTTTCTGGGGCTCATTCAGAATCGCATGCGCCAACTGAGCTGGAATGATGTTTCCAACATCCTCACCCAGGGCGGCACCATTCTGGGCACCAGCAACCAGGCCAATCCGCAATGCTTCGCCATTGAACGCAGCGGAAAGATCGAATGGATGGACGTGACGGATCGGGTGTACGATCACCTGCGCGCCAACGAGATCGACGCTGTGGTGTGCATCGGGGGCGACGGCACCATGACCGGCGCGGCCAACCTGGTCAAACATGGCATCAACTGCATCGGTGTACCCAAGACCATCGACAACGACCTGGAAGGCTGCGAACGCACCTTCGGCTTCGAAACCGCGGTGGACACCGCATGTGAGTGCTTTGACAAGATCCACACCACCGCCATGAGCCACCACCGCGTGATGGTGGTCGAGGTCATGGGCCGCAACGCCGGGTGGCTGGCGTTGCACACGGGCGTGGCCTCTGGTTCGGACATCATCCTCATGCCCGAAATCCCCTACGAGCTGGCCAAGGTTTGCGAGGTCCTGTACAAGCGCAGTCGGGCCGGCAAGCGCTTCTCCATCATCTGCGTTTCAGAGGGCGCCAAGCCCAAGGGCGGCGACGTGGTGGTGCAGCGCCGGGTGGAGACCAGTCCCGACCCTATCCGCCTAGGCGGCATTGCCAACAAGCTGGTGGCCGATATCGAGGCCGCGACCAAGCTGGAGGCACGCGCTACCATCCTGGGTCACATCCAGCGCGGGGGCTCGCCCACGCCCGGCGATCGCGTGCTGGCCACCATGTTCGGCTACCACGCCATCGACCGGCTCATGCATGGAGCCGAGGGGCAGGTGGTCGTGCTCAGCCAGGGCCGGCTGGGCGCTATTTCCATCGAGTCAGTGGCCGGCAAGCAGCGCAAGGTGCCGCTCGACGATCCGCTGATGGTGGCTGCGCGCGCGGTGGGCACTGAGTTCGGGGACTAACTAGTACCGCGCCAGAACCGTTTCGCCGGCACGGGTGCGATCGCCGGGACGGCACAGCACTTCCAGCCCGGGGATTCGTCGCATAAACAGGTCGCACTGCGATCCCATGCGGATCATTCCCACGCGCTGGCCGCAGGTGACGGCATTACCGGAATGCACGAAGCAGTCCACCTGGCGCACGTAGCGATCCGCGATTTGCACCATGGCGACCGACATGTCCCCCTTGATGACGATGGTGTTGCGCGCGTTCTCGGCGACCGAGGCGCGCACCTCGTCGGTGATGGGCATGTGCCACATGAGGTGCATGAGGGCGCGTACCATCGACTGATTCTCGTGGACCGCCGGCCGCGCCTGCGCGTGCATGACCTTGCCACCGATGGGCGCGCGATTCACGTGGACCGACCAGGGGAACATGTAGATGCCAATGAGCACGCCGGGCAGCTCGCTGGGACCCACGAAGGGAGCGTCGGTGAGCGGGATCTCCGTTCCATTCTTCACCACCATGGGCATGGTGTGGGGCGCGACCTCGGACACGTAGAGCACGCGGCCGTCAGCGGGCGCGACGACCACGCGACCGGCCGGAGCGTGGCGCTCGGGATCGCGGAAGAAAGCGTGGAAGCGCCAGTAGAGAAACGAAACTGGGTCCATCAGGTGCTAGCCACGCGCCACGCGGGCGACGGCCCCTACCAGCATCCGCTGTACGGCGCGACCGGTGGATCGACCCAGCAGCCAAAGCGGGCCCCGCATGGCCCACAGCCAGATGAAGAACAAGCACATGCCCACGTAGGTCGCGTAGTCCACGGCCAAGTCCCACAGGGCGCGGCCGGGCTGCCGGCGCAGTTTGTCGAGAAACAGGCGCACACCGGTCATTGAATCTCCGCCGCGGCGAACGAGTGCACCATCGCGTGATCGTCGAACTCAAGCTGCTGCTCGATCGCGGGGTCGTGGGTCAGCCGACTGGCGTGTTCGGGAAGGAATGGGCGATGATAGAAGACCCCGCGCGAGCACAGGCGGGCCCGCGGCCGCGCGGTGCGCACCACCTGCTCGATGGTTTCCCCGAAAGCCTCGTGCGAGAGATAGGCCGAGATGTCAGAAAGCGAGTATCCGTCGAAGTACTGCGACGGAGCCGTGCGCAGAACGCTGGCCATGTCGCCGTTGACGACGTTGACCCGCACGCTCTCTAGCGCGTGCTTGATGCGGGCAAACCCGTCTTCGCATAAGTACTCGGGCATCACGCGTTCGTCGCCGTAGCGGCCGAAAAACGCCAGCCAAAGTAGGTGGTTGTCGCGCGCCAGGTGGTGGTCGAGATAGCGCTCGATGTTTCCCAAGATCCGTTCGTGTAGCTTGAGTTCAGGCGGAAGAAAACGCCAGAAGCCAGGCTCGTGTGAGAAGAAGCTGAAGAAGCTGCGGCGGCAGATGGTCTTGGCCACCAGGCGCCAGAGCGGGCCGTGCCAGCCGGGCAACAGGCGTCGCTGCTCCGCCAGATCGGTGCAGGAGAAGAGACGACGCACCCAGCGGGGACGCAGCAAGCGCGTGGCGGTCGCCACGTAGCGAGAGAAGAAGCGTTCCAAACTGCCTTGATACAAGACGCCGCGTTCGACCAAGAAGGGCTTGTTGTCGAAGTACGCGCGCGCGCCGTGAGACAGCGCGGGCCGCAGCGAATCGTAGACATCGAGTCGCCGTTGCGAGGCCCGCACGCCCATGAAGGACAAGAAGTCCGCGTGGTCCAGCGTCCGCAGCCCGGCGAGCTTGAGCTCGAACAAATGTGTTTGCGCGGGATTCACGTCCACCGCCCAGACTTCCTCGGCCCCGTCCTGCAGCAGGTTGAGCACGCGGCCCCCGCTGGCGCAAATCGCGACCAGGCGCTTGGAGGCGTGGGGGTTGAGGACTTGCACCTCACTGCCCGAGTCCTCGTTGCACGAGGAATAGCTGATGCGCTCGCGATAGCGATGCCACAGAATCACCCGCCCCGGCTTCTCCATCGGTCGCGGCGGGACGGCGTCGCAGCCAGCCAGCACCAGTGCCGAGGCTGAACCTGACGGAGCCATGTCGCCAGGTTCGGAGGTATCGTCGACGTTCAGGGACAGCGTGTCAGACACCAAGTCAGCCTAGCGCAGGTGTGGCACTGTTTCCACCGCGACGGCAGCGTCATGAAGCCGTATCGCGCCGCCGAATCTTGGCCTAACATGAGTTTTCTGTTGCGTGTGCGGAGGACCATGGTTGCGGATCGCGATTACCCCCAGAACGACCAGAGCGGCATCGACGTGATTCAGCTCATTGCCGATTTCGAGCGGCACACTTCCCACCTGTCGTTCGCTGATATCGCCAAGGGTGCGCTTGGCTTCATGACCGACCGTTTGCACATGGACCGCGCTTCAATCGCGCTGCTGCGACCCGAGGGCGACGGATTCTGGTTGTACGATGCGACGGTCGACGTGCAAGGGGTCGAATCGGGCAAGATCATTCCGCATGGGTCGGCCTCGCTTAGCGAAACCGTGGAGCAGAGGCGCTCCATCTACCGGGCCGACATTCGCGACTGGCCGGCGAAGAATCCAGTCGATCAGGCATTCATTGCCCGTGGTTTTCTCAGCACCCTCAGCGTACCGCTCGTGTCGGGCGAGCGTTGCCGAGGGACATTGAATGCCGCGGCCTGTGCGGTCGATGGAATCGCCCCCGCCACGAGACAGGTGATCGAGCTGTTGGCGCCCAGGCTGGCCCATACCCTGGCAGTGGGAATAGCAGTCGACGACTTGGCCGAGAGCGAAGCGCGCTTTCGCGATGTGTTCGATACCGTGGGTGACGGCATTGTGGTGGCCGACTACTCGAATCGCAAAGTCGTGATGGTGAACGCGGCCATGTGTGCCTTGCTCGGGCGTCAGCCCAATGAGATGCACGGGCTCACCATCAATAGCCTTCATCCCGGCGACCGCATGGATGAAGTCATTCCAGTTTTCGAATCCATGCTGCGCGGCGAGAGCGATCACGCCCTCGATGTCCCCATGCTGCGTGCCGATGGGACCGTCTTTTTGGCCGATGTCAGTGCCAGAAGCACCGTGATATCCAACCGGCGCTGTGTGGTCGTCGTGTTTCGCGACGCCACTGAGCGCCGTCAGCGCGAGGACCAGCAGCTTCACCTTCAGAAACTAGAATCCATTCGCACACTGGCCGCCGGCATCGCACACGACTTCAACAACCTGCTCACGGGCTTGATTGGCAATATCAGCCTGGCGCAGATGACTCTGGCTGACTCTCACGAAGCGCGGTCCTTGCTCGACGAGGCCCAGGTTGCGGCGACCCGAGCCACGGCCCTCACGCGGCGACTGCTTACCTTCGCCAAGGGCGGCACTCCGCTGCGCCGGTGCATGAACATCGTCCAGGTTGTGCGGGATTCGGCCAACCTGGCCACCAGTGGAAGCAACGTGAGTTGCCAGTTCGATCTTCCTGACCAGGCTCTTGCGGTCATGGCTGACGAGGGACAGCTCGCGCAGGTGTTCCAGAATTTGGTGCGCAATGGAGTCGAGGCCATGCCCGGTGGCGGCACGGTGCGGGTGCAACTGTCCCGGCAAACCGGCAGTGACGGCGACGAGATCTGCATCGCGGTGAGCGACCAGGGGCCGGGGATTGCACCGGAATTGCTCGACAAGATCTTCTTGCCGTTTTTCTCCACCAAGGAACGGGGCAGCGGTCTCGGACTCGCGGTCGCCTACTCCATCATTCAGAACCACGGCGGGCGCATCCAGGTGTCCTCCGCGTTGGGTGTCGGTACCACGTTTCGGGTGAGTCTGCCGGCGATGGGGAATGGGCAGGACGGCGCCAGCCCGTCGCGGGCCAAGCCGCAGGGAACAGGTCGGATTCTCGTGATGGATGACGAAGCCGCGGTCCTCCGCCTGGCAGAACGCGCCTTGCGAGATGCCGGTTACGCGACCAAAGTGGTGGGCAACGGCAGCGATGCGGTGGAAGTCTATCGCAAGCTTTTCGCCGACGGGCAGCGTTTCGATGCGGTGGTGCTCGACCTGACTGTGAGGGGCGGCATGGGGGGCAAAGAAGCGGCGGAGCGGATCCTGGCCCTTGATCCAGCCGCGCACCTGATGGTGTCCAGTGGCTACTCGGAGGATTCGGTCATGGCCGAGTATCGACGCCACGGTTTCTCCGCGGTGCTGCCCAAGCCGTACACCGCGCAGCAACTGTGCGAGGCCGTGCAAGCCATGATCACGGGCCAGCCTGACGGACGCAACCAAGAGGCGTGAGGGGAGGCTCGCTACTCAGAAAGAATCTGGTCGGCTCTCTAGGCTGACCTATCCACGCAAGAAGACCAGTGACTGCTGGCTCCACGCCACGAGAGGGTTCCACCACACGCCAAACAGCAACAACGCCACGGAAAACGCCCCCAGCATGATTTGGTAGCTCAGGTGTGGTCGCACCGTGACCTGGCCCGCCGGCGCATCCAGGAACATGGCCCGCACCACGCGCATGTAGTAGTACAGCGACACCGCCGAGTTGAGCGCGCCGATCACCGCCAGGGCTGCGTACCAGCCACCTCCAGGCAGCGAGTAGTTCTGCAGCACCGCCACGAACAGGTACCACTTCCCGGTGAATCCCGCGAAGGGCGGCAGCCCGGTGAGAGAAAACAGGCAAATGGCGAAAGCGATCGCCGAGAGCGGGTGTCGCCGCGCCAGACCCTTGTAGTCGTCGATGGATTCCGAGCCGGTGGCCTGTGCCACCACGATGACCACCAGGAAGGCGCCCAGGTTCATCACCAGGTACACCAGCAAATAGATCATCACGCTTTGCATGCCCAGGGTCGAGGCCGCACACAGGCCCATCAAGGCATAGCCGGCGTGGGCAATCGAGGAATACGCGAGCAGGCGCTTGAGGTTGTTCTGCACGATGGCCGTGAGATTCCCCAGGGTCATGGTCACGGCCGCCAGCACGCCGATGATGGCAGGCCAGGGCAAGTCAGATAGTCCCACGGTCAGAACGGCTGGCCCTTCGCCCGAGGGCGATCCGGCCAGGGCCGACCAGAAGAAACGCACGGCCAGAGCAAATCCTGCTGCTTTGGGGCCCACGGAAAGGAACGCGGTGAAGGGAGTGGGCGCGCCTTCGTACACGTCTGGGCACCACATGTGCCAGGGCACGCTGGCGATCTTGTAGCCCACGCCCGAGAGCACGAAGACCACCGCCACCGCCAGGGTCACGCGCAAAGCGGTTTGACCGGCGCCGCCCAGCGCAGCCAAGCTCGCGTTGTCGAGCGCCGCGCCCAGGCCGAGCAGGCTGGTGCTTCCGGTGAGCCCGTAGATGTAGCTCATGCCAAACAGCATGATCCCCGATGCCACGCCGCCGTAGATGACGTACTTGAGCGCGGCCTCGGCGGCTTTGCGATCGCCCTGCCGGTAGCCGGCCACGGCATAGCTGACCAGCGAGACCAGCTCGACCGCCAGGTACATCATCAGAAGATCCGTCGCGCTGGCCATGAGGAACATGCCGAGCACGACGGCGAGCAACAGTGGATAGAACACGCCGATCTGATTGCGGCCAAACTCTGTCGAGCGCGCCGCGATGAGAACCGTGAGACCGGCCGCGGCCAGGAACAGCCACTTGAAGAAGGTGGCAAAGGGATCGCTGGCGATCATCCCATTGAACAGCGCGCGCGGCGCGGACGGCTGCATCGCCAGCAGGACACCGGCCAGAGACAGGAAGAACAAACAGCCGATGGTCAGAAACAGCACGCGGCGCGGGTGCTGCTTCCACGCCAGGTCGAGCAAGAACATCAGCATGATGCCCGCGGTGAGGCCCAGCTCGGGCAAGAACCACGAGGTGCTGATGAGGTTTTCTTGAATCATGGTTTCCCTAGGCAGTCGCAGCTACAGCGGTCGGATGCCCGCAATCAGGCTGAACAGGGTTGTGTTGATCACGTTGAGAATGGCGTAGGGATAGAAGCCGAGCACGATGGCGATGGCGCCCAGGGGATAGAGCACCAGGCGTTCGCGCCACACCAGATCGGGATATCCCTGATAGAGCGGATTGAGCTTGCCCAAAAAGGCGCGGTGGATGGCCCACAGATAGTAGGCCGCGGTGATGATCACGCCGGTGGCCGAGATCACGGTGAACAGCATGAAAGTGGGGAATGATCCCGTCAGCACCATGAACTCGGAGATGAAACCGCACATGCCGGGCAGGCCCAGCGACGCAAAGAAGGCCAACCCGGTCATGGCCGAATACTCGGGCATGACACTGGCCAGCCCGCCGAAGCGCGCGATCTCGCGGTGGTGGGCCCGGTCGTAGATCACGCCGGCGATAAGGAAGAGCATGGATGAGATGATCCCGTGCGAGAACATGTTGAACACCGCACCGGAGATCCCCGCCGGGGTCATGGCCGCCATGCCCAACAGGGTGAAGCCCATGTGGCTGACCGATGAGTAGGCGATGAGTTTCTTGAGGTCGGTCTGCGCCAAGCACACGAACGCGGCATAGACGATGTTGATAACGCCGAAGGCGGCGATGGCGTGCGCGGCCCAGGCGGTGGCATCGGGCAAGAGCGGATAGTTGAAGCGCAGGATGCCGTAGGGGCCCATCTTCAGGAGAACCCCGGCCAGGATCACGGAAACCGGCGTGGGCGCCTCGACGTGGGCATCCGGCAACCAGGTGTGGAAGGGGAACATCGGGATCTTGATGGCGAACCCGATGAAGAGCGCTACGAAGATGATCTTGGTGAAGGCGAATCCCAGGATGGGCGCCGCGTGGGTGAACACACCTTCGCGGCCCTGCTGCGCAAGTGCCAGCAAGTTGAAGGTGTGCCCCGTCGACATGGTTCCATCGGCCAGCATGGCCGCGTGGCTGCTGTAGTAGATGGCGATCACCGCCAGCAACATCAGCACCGAGCCGACCAGGGTATAGAGGAAGAACTTGATGGCCGCGTACTCTTTACGCGGGCCGCCCCAGATCCCGATGAGGAAGTACATCGGGAGCAGCATCACCTCCCAGAACACGTAGAACAGGAACATGTCGAGCGACACGAAGGTGCCCATCATTCCCGTCTGCAAGAGCAGCAGCATGACCATGTAGCCCGGCACCATGCGCACCGAGAAGTGCTTGGGGTGATGGCCGTCGTCNNATGGTGGCCACGAACGAGATGAGCCCGGTGAGCAGCACCATCGAGATCGACAGTCCGTCCACGCCCATCAGGTACTCGACGTTGAAGGCCTTGATCCAGATGAAGTGTTGCACCAGTTGCACGCCGGTGGCGTGCCCGTTGACCATGGTTCCGGCCGCGGTCGGGTCGTACCAGTGCCAGGCCAACAGCGCGCAGGCGAAGGATCCGCCGCTGGTAACCATGGCGATGAGGCGCGCCGCTTGGTCGAGCCCGGTCTTGGACAAGCCGGCCAGCGAACGAATCGCGGCGAACAGGACGATGAGCCCCAGCCCGAGCAACGGGAAGAAGGTGGCCCAGCTAAGAACGTTTTGTTGACTGATCATCAGGGTTGGCTCCCATCACTTGATGAGGAAGTTGAGTAGAACGACAACCAGCGCGCCGGCCAGCGCGCCGTAGAGGTAGGTCTGGATGCGGCCGGTCTGCACGCGGCGCAAGCCACGCCCGGCTCCGATGGTGCAATCGGCGACTAGATTGACGGCTCCGTCGACGATGTACTTGTCGATGGCGCCGTCCAGATTGGCAAAGAGCCGCGTGACCTCTCCGGCCAGGTTCACCACACCGTCGACCAGCCGGCTGTCGATCCAGGACAAGATGCGCGCGAACACCAGTGAGCCACGCACCACCGTGGCCCCGTAGATCTCGTCGAGGTAGTACTTGTTGTACACCACCGTCCAGGCGCGCTTCCAGCGCGCCAGCAGTTGCGCCGGCACCGGACTCTTGCCGTCGCGGTACAGGGCGCGCGCAAACAGCCAGCCCACGACGCCGGCCGACACGCCGATGATCTGGAACAACCACTCCACCCAGTGCGGGTGCTCGGTAAAATGCACCGTGGCCGGCAGAGAGGGCTCCAGGAAATACTCGAGGATGGGCGGCCGGTGGGTCCACGAAGCCGGAAGCCCGAGTAGCGAGGCCAGCACTGCGCCGCTGGCCAGCACGACCAGCGCGCTGGTTATGCTGAGCGGTGATTCCTTGGGGGTAGTCCCGTGGTCGTGGCCGTGGTCCTGGCCGCCCCGGTACTCGCCGGTGAAGGTCATGTAGTAGCTGCGGAACATGTAGAAGGCCGTGCCCGTGGCCACGATGATGCCCACGCAATAGATGAGCGGGCCCAACCAGGCTGCCGGCATGCCCAGCAACGACATATGTTGCTGACTGAAGGCCTTCCACAGGATTTCGTCCTTCGAGTAGAAACCGCTGGCAATGGGGAAGCCGGCAATGGCGATGCAGGCCCAGAGGTAGGTCTTCTTGGTGACGGGCATGAGCTTGCCCAGGCCGCCCATCTTGCGCATGTCCTGTTCGTGGTGGCAGGCGAGAATCACCGAGCCCGACCCAAGGAAGAGCGCGGCCTTGAAGAAGGCGTGGGTGAGAAGATGGTAGGCGCCGGCCCAGTAAGCGCCCACGCCCACTCCGATGAACATGAAACCCAGTTGCGAAATGGTGGAGTAGGCCAGAACCTTCTTGATGTCGTACTGGAAGAATCCGATGGAGGCGCCGAACAGCGCGGTCAGCGCGCCAATCAGCGCGACCCAACCCATGGCCGTGGGCGAAAGTGCGAAGATGAAATTGAGCCGTGCCACCATGTACACACCCGCCGTGACCATGGTGGCGGCGTGGATCAAGGCCGAGACCGGGGTAGGACCAGCCATGGCGTCGGGCAACCATACGGACAGGGGAAGCTGGGCGCTCTTGCCCATGGCGCCTACGAACAACAGGATGCCCACCATGGCCAGCAGCCCGAAGCCGAAGAGCTTCTGGTGCAAGAGCCGATCTGCTACGCCGGTGGCCTGCACCACCACCTGGTCGCGCAGCTGGCGGAAGTTGAGCGTGGGTCCGATCTCGATGATGGCCTCGCGATGCTCCTTCTCGGCGCTGTTGGTGGAAGGCTCACCCGAGAAAATGCGCAGCTGCTGCCCGGGCACATCTGCCTGGTAGCTCAGTTTGCCGGTCGGCAGCTCGTGCCACACCCCGCCCAGACCCCAGAAAAGCAGGAACAGACCCAGAAGGAAGCCGAAGTCGCCAAAGCGGTTGACCACGAAGGCCTTCATGCCCGCCGCTGCTTTCGCGGGATCCGTGTACCAGAAGGCAATCAGCAGGTAGCTGCACAGACCCACGCCCTCCCAACCAAAGAACATGATGACGAAGTTGTCGCCCATGACCAGCAACAACATGGAAAAGATGAACAGGTTGAGGTAGGCAAAGAAGCGCCAGTAGGCGGGATCTTCTGCCATGTAGCCGATGGAGAAGATGTGGATCAAGGTGCCGATGCCCGTCACCACCAGGACCATCATCATGCCCAAGGGATCCAGGGCAAAGGCCAGGTCCACGTGCACGGGACCGGCCGTCAGCACGGTCCACAGTGTGTTTTGCAGGAAGCGTTCCTCGCCCGGCAGGCCCAGCATCTTGGCAAGGGCCACACAGCCCACGGCAAAGGAGAGCACCATGGCCCCGACCGCGATAATGTGAATGACTGGCTTGCCGAACTTACGCTGCAGCCACCAGCCACAGGTGGTGTTGATGACCGCACCCAGCAGCGGGAAGAGGGGAATCAGCCAGAGAAAGCCAGCCGGGGTGACGGCAAGCGGGGCGAGCTGTTGTACGGCGTGTTCCATGGCCAGGCCTTAGTGCCTCAGCGACGCAATGTTGGCCGTGTCGATGTTGCGGATCATCTGGTAGATGGCCAGGATGATGGCCAGTCCCACGGCAGCCTCGGCAGCGGCCAGCACGATGACGAAAAGCGCGAAGATCTGCCCGGACAGGCCGCCCGCCACATAGTGGTTGAAGGCAACCAGATTGACATTGGCGCCGTTGAGAATCAGCTCGATGCCCATGAGCATCGCGACCGCGTTGCGCCGGGTGAGCACAGTCATCAGGCCGAAGCAGAACAACAGGCCGCCCACGATCAGGAAATGGCTCAATGAAAGGTGCCCCGTCATGCTAGTCATTCTTGATTTCCTTGCGAGCGACCACGATGGCGCCAATAAGGGTGGCCAGCAGAACCACCGAGGTGACTTCGAAAGGCAGCAACCAGGTCCCGAGCAGGCCATTGCCAATGGCGGCGGAAGTCTCATGGCTTTCCGGCAGCAACAAGACCTTCCAGGGCGCCCAGATGGCAACGAAGGACAGCAAGGTGCCGGTCAGCACGAACAGAATCGCGCCCGAAACCAAGCCGACGTTCTGGTTGGAAACCTCGATTTCCTTGATCTGACTGGTGAGCATGACCGCGAAAATGATCAGCACCAGCACGCCGCCGATGTACACCAGCAATTGCGTGACCGCGAGGAAGTCGGCCGAGAGCAACACGTACAGGCCGCCCACTCCGACCAGCGCCGAGAGCAGACCCATGGCGCTCCAGAAAATGTTCTTCGACATGGGCACGCCAGCCGCGCCCACCAC
>PMLB01000193.1 GCA_003158735.1 Myxococcales bacterium
CCCTCGCGCTCGGCCTCGCCATGCTCCCACGCTCTGGCTCTGGCGGGCAAAGCCCGCCTTCGCCAACGCGGTCATGGGAACCCACATGGGAACCACGCGGTTGGACCGGAACCTCGCGGGCGGCATACTAGCCGCGCATGTCCCCGCGCGTACTCTCCACCGACGGCGTGATCGCCGCTGCGCGGGCCTGTCGCTTCACCTTGGTCGGAGTGGCGCCCGCGGCCCCCCTTGACCCGGCTCCCCTTCTGCGCTGGCTGGCAGCGGGCTACGGCACCGGGCTCGCGGTCATGCACAGGCGGGTGACCGAGCGCCTGGATCCCCGAAACGTCGTGCCCGGCGCACGCACTGTGATCGCGCTCGGGATCCCGTACCCAGCGGGCGACGAAACGGCGGGGCAGCCCGAGCCTCCGGTGATCGCACGCTATGCCCGCGGTCGTGACTACCACCTGGCCCATCGCGACCGCATGCGTGCCCTGCGCCGCAGCCTGCTGCAGATGGACCCCACCCTAAACAGCTACGCTTGCGTTGACGCTGGCGTGGCCATGGAAAAGGCGTGGGCCGAGCGTGCGGGCCTGGGCTGGATCGGAAAACACGGCCTGGTGGTCAGCCGGCAGCACGGCTCGTGGTTCACCCTGAGCGTGATGGTGCTTGACCGCAGCCTCGATCGCTACCACCAGCCCCACCCGCGCCTGTGCGACGATTGTGACCTCTGTCTGCGCGCCTGTCCAACTGGTGCGTTCCCCGCGCCTGGTGTGGTCGACGCGCGGCTGTGCCTTTCCTATCAGACCGTGGAAAACCACGATTCGATCCCGGTCGCGCTTCGGGCGGCGCTGGCCGGGCGGGCCTTCGGCTGCGATGCCTGCCAGGAAGTCTGCCCCTACAATCGCGCTGGGCTGCCTCCGGGCGATCCCCGGCAAGCTGCGCGACCGCTCGGGCTCATGTCAGCGACCGAAATTGCGACGCTCGGCCGCGACGAGTTTGCCCGCTTGGCTGCCGGCACCCCCATGGCACGCGCGGGCTACCACGGCCTGCGCCGCAATGCCGCCCTGGCGCTGGGCTCGGATGGACGACCGGGCGCCCGCGCTGCACTCGAACAGCTCAGCCGCGACGCCAGCCCCCTGGTCAGCGAGGCCGCGCAGTGGGCGCTCGGACACGGCCGCTGAGCGCGTGCTGGCAGGGGCGTTAGCCAGACGGTGCTTGCGGCTCGGGGGATTGGGATGAGGTGGGAGGCGGGGTCGCGTCGGATTCTGGCTGGTCGTCAGAAAACAGTCCTGCCATGGCCGCGCGCAGATCCTGCACCGAATAGGGCTTGGGCACGCTGCCGTCGAAGCCGAACTCCTTGGGTCGGGCCATCACTTCGTCACTGGCGTAGCCACTGGAGGCCAAGACCTTGATGGCGGGATCGAGCATCTTGAGACGCTGCACGATCTCCTTGCCTCCCGGTCCGCCGGGAATGGTCATGTCCAATATCGCCGCCCGGAACGGCTTCCCTGCGGCGGCCGCCAGTTCAGCCATGGCCAGCGCTTGTTCGGCATTTCGGGCCAGCGACACGTCGTAGCCAGAGCGACGCAGGATAGAGGCCGCGATATTCAGAATGAAGGCCTCATCGTCCAGCACCAACACCTGCCCTCGGCCCCGGTGGTCGTCAGCAGCCGGCAGGTCGATGGTCTGGGCCTGGGGCTGTGCCCGTGGCAGCCAAAGGTGAAAGACCGAGCCCGCACCCACTTCAGACTCCGCCTCAACATGCCCCTCGTGTTTGCGCACGATAGAGTGGACGGTGGCCAGGCCCAGCCCGCTGCCCTGGAGTTTGGTCGTGAAGAAGGGATCGAAGATCCGCTGCAGGTGTTCGCGCGGAATACCGTTCCCGGTATCGCGCACGGAAATGTGAACATGGTCTTGCGCCGGCAAGTGCTTGGGCATCTCTGCGCAGGGCACGTTCTCCATCCGCACGTCGAGACGCCCTCCCTGCGGCATGGCCTGCTTGGCGTTGATGGTGAGATTGTCGATGGCCTGACCGATCTGGTGCTCGTCCACATCGCACAACCAGGTTTCCGGTGACGAGGTAAACGACACCTCGTAGTTGGAGCCGCTGGTGGCAAAAGCTAGCGCCTTGCGCACCAACTCGTCCACCGGCTGGGTCTTGCGCAGAGGTGCGCCCCCTTTTGCAAAAGTGAGAAGCTGCTGGGTCAAGGCGCGAGCCCGGCCGAACACGGACAGAGCATCGCTCAGGCTCTGCTCCACCTCCTTGAGGTCGCGAACCCGTAAGGATTCTCGGGCCAGGTCTAGATAACCGAACACGCCCGCCAGAAGGTTGTTGAAGTCGTGGGCAATCCCGCCGGCCAGAACCCCGAGCGATTCCAGACGCTCGCTCCGGGCCATCATGGCCTGTACCTTTTCTGCGCCGGCCTTCAGCGATGCTTGTCGCTGCTCGATGGCCCGGTCCCGTCGACGAATCACCCCGTAAAGCAAGATGGCGGTCACGACCACGAAGAGCCAACCCTTGCCCGTGTTCAACCCAAGCACGACCTCGGGATCGCTGCTCAAACGCGCAGCCAGTCGATCGGAGAAGGCGATCCACAGGGCAGAGAGGGCCGCATACCCACCCACGATGACGAGCAGCCGGGACCGCAGAGAACCCTTCATCTCAGTAGGGATCGGATGTTGGACTCCGGACCTGAAAATGACAACCCGCCCATGGTACGCAGCGGCATTTGCCAAGCAGACACCGATCGCGATTCACTGCTATCCATGGGCCTGTGTGAAGAAAAGCCGCGCGATCGCGGAACGGTCAGCCCAACTTCGAGGTAAAAGAACGACCATCGCGTCGATGAACACCGCCCCGCCGCCCTTGTCCGATTCCGATGGGCCGCCCCCTGCCCCGGCGCAGCCAGCGGCGACGGATGTGCCGCGGCGACGGTCGCTGCGCTGGCTGGCGGTCTTCGCTTTCATCTACTTCTACTCGTTCCCCTACTTCGAGAAACTTTGGAGCGCGAACGAAGTTCCGCGCGTCTTCTTGGCCGAGGAGATGGTCGACCACCATCGTCTGTCGATCGACCTGCGGATGACCGGCGAGGCTAGGATGCACGCCCTGGACGTGGGGGTCGCGCCCAACGGCCACTTCTACCCGGACAAGGCCCCAGGACTGTCGTTTCTAGCGGTGCCGGTGTACTCCTTGGCCCGGTTGTTCGGGCATCCGTCTATGCGCACCTGCACCTGGCTGTTCCGGGTGCTCATCGTCACCCTGCCGGCGCTGATATTCCTTCCCTTCTTTCTCGCGATGGCGAGACGCTTCGCCCCCGACGAGCGCGCCTGTCGGACCGCGCTGGTGGCGTACGCGCTCGCTTCGCCCGCAATGGTCTACAGTATCCTCTTCATATCGCACCAAGTGGCAGCCGTGTGCGTGGGAGGCGCGTTTCTGGCGGCCGTGGCGCTCGCGCGCAGAGAAACCACCCGTCCCTTGCTTGTGGCTCTCTTGGCTGGGTTTCTGGCCGGCACCTCGGTGCTGGTGGAGTACCAGTCCGTCCTGGCCCTGCTAGTCATTGCGATCTACGTCCTCGTCCGGGTGCCCAACCGGGTGCGTGTCGTGGGCGCGGCGCTGCTCGGCGCCTTGCCTCCGGCGGTCATGCTTGGCGGCTATCACAAGTTGGCCTTCGGCTCGCCCTTTCGGGTCGGCTACAGCTTTGCGTTCATGGGCACCATGCGGACGGGTTTCTTGGGTGTGGTGGGCCCCAGCGCCACGAGCTTCTGGATAACCCTATTCTTGCCCTCCAACGGCCTGTTCACCCTGGTGCCCTGGGTTCTCTTCGCAGTGGTCGGCGCACTTGCGGTGGCACGCGATCCTGAGGCGCGGGCACGCTGCGGGGCTGAAGCCATCGTGTGTGTGGCCGTGCCGACCGTGTACATCGCATTTCTCGGTTCCGCCACCGCATACCAGGCACACGGGGGCTGGTCGGTCGGGCCGCGCTACATGACGGCCGCGCTGCCTTTCGTAGCCTGGCTGGCCGCGGCCGGGTTTCGCGCGGCGGGCCGTTTTTTCGTCACGCGCGTCCTGGCTCAGACCTTGGTGATAAGCGCAACAATCGTCTTTGTCACGGCCGCGACTTCCTATCCGCACTGGCCCGATCGACTGCGCAATCCCATCCACGAACTGGTCTTCCCTCTTCTCACCCATGGCTATGCCGTGCACTCGTTGGGAACGCTGGTTGGGCTGCACGGGTTTCTGTCCCTCGCGCCGCTGTACGCAGTGGTTCTGGGCACCGTGATCTGGCTGCTGTCGCGCGGATCGCGGCACGCCCTCTGGCAGGCGGTTCTAGCGTGTGTCCTGGCGGCCGGACTGGTGGCCGGACATCGAGCCTTCCCCTACACCGGAGACTACGCGCGCACGGTCTGGTCTTTCGTCACCGGAACTTGGGAGCCCCCGCTGAAGTAGAAGCCGCCAGCTCAGGCTCCGGCCGCACGCCGTCGTGCCGATTCCAGAGTATTGGCCAGCAACATGGCGATGGTCATCGGTCCCACGCCGCCCGGGACCGGTGTGATGGCGCCGGCGCGCTCAATCGCGGCGGCAAATTCCACGTCGCCCACCAGCTTGCCATTGGGCAAGCGATTCATTCCCACGTCGATCACGGTGGCACCAGGCTTGATCCACGCGCCGCGGATCATCTCGGCTCTGCCGATGGCCGCCACCAGGATGTCAGCCGTGCCAATCACGCCGGGCAAGTCCCTGGTCTTGGAATGGCAAATGGTCACGGTGGCATCAGCCGCGGTCAGCAGCACGGCAATTGGCTTGCCCACGATGTTCGAGCGGCCCACCACCACCGCGTTGGCTCCACGCACGGGCGTACCCGCCTCTTCGATCAACTTCATGATCCCGTAGGGCGTGCAGGCAATGAAACGCGGCTCGCCGATGAGCAGACGGCCGAGGTTCTCGGGGTGAAAACCGTCCACGTCCTTGGCCGGATCGATGGACAGCAGGATGCGCTTGCTGTCGATGTGGCCCGGCAGCGGCACTTGCACGAGAACGCCGTCCACCGTGCGATCGGCACACAGCGTTCGCACCAGCTCGAGCAGCTGGGCTTCCGACGTGGAGGCAGGCAAGTGGTGGTCGAGACAGCGATACCCGGCCTCGGCCAGTGCCTTGGTCTTGTTGCGCACGTAGATCTGCGAGCCTGGATCTTCGCCCACCAGTATCACCGCCAACGCGGGCTGGCACCCCCGCGCACTCAGTTGTTTGGCCTCAGCCGCAAGCTCGCCGCGAATGCGAGCCGCCAGCGCTTTTCCATCGATGATCTTGGCTGCCATGACGATCCTTTCGTCGATGCGCCTATCACGATTGGTTCAAGGCATGCAATGCCGATAATCGGACACTTGTGTCCGCTGGCCTACCCGGCTGGCGCGGGTACCGGACAGGCCGGCATTGCAGGAGCCGCGCTGTTGTCCCGTTATGGCACGGCACGGCCGTTGCTTTGGGCGAGCCCATGCATTTCCCCACTCGGCTGCTCATCTTCCCTGTCGCCGTGCTTCCGTTGTGTCTTGCCGGCCCTCCCTGCGCACAAGCCTGGTCGCTGGCCCTCGCTGGTCGAATCGAACGCGTGGCGGCCGCCGGGGATCGGGTGGCTGCCGTGCGCGACGGAACAGTTATCCTGTTGCGAGAAGACGGCACGCCTTTGGGGCGGGTGCAGGACGTCGAAGAGCCACCCTCGCATCGCAAGACGCGCATCAGCGCCCACGACGAGGAGGACGTCCTCGATTTTCTCAGCATCGACGAGAGCGAGCAAGAAAGCGCATGGGTCGAGGATCAACTCGACGATGAAAGCACCCTGTCCGAACGCCGCACCATGCGCGGCGGACGCGTTGGCGGAGCTTCGCCTCGCGTGGGTGTCGCGCCGGCCATCGCGGCAACGGAAAAGCAGATCTGGATTGCCACCGGACGCGGCCTGTGGCGCTTGCCGGTCGAGGGCGAGCTCGCACACGTGGCTGGCCGTGAGTTGGCCGCCTCGTTGCTGGCGGCCGGGCCTGACCGCCAAGTCCTGCTGGCTTCTGGTAATCAGGTCTGGCTCGTGTCCGCGGCGGATGGCGCTCGCCGCGCGCTGGACACGGTTGCGTCGGTCCAGCATTTGGCGCTCTCCTTCTCCGGCCAGCGCATGGCTTGGGCCAGCCGCAGCCAGTTGCGATGGAGTGACAGCCTTGACGTAATCCCGGACCAGAACCTACCCCTGCCCGAGCCCGTCACCGACCTGAAGTTCTGCGGCGAGACCCTGGTGCTCCTGTCGCGCGAAGGACTGGCGGTCCTGTCCCCCGAAGGCGTGCCCGAAATGCGATCGGCGCACCTGGCTGCGCAGCGCCTGGCCTGTCCCACCGACGGCGCGGGTCCATGGCTGGCAGCAGGGCCGGACCTGCTGCTCTCACAGGACAAGGGGCGCACGTGGTCGTCGCTGCCAATTCCCCGCGGTGCGCATGCTCTCGACGCTGCCATGGGGGAGCATTGTCTATGGCTGGCGACCGACAAAGGGCTCTACTGTACTTCTCCAAATCAGCCCGTGACCGGCGATTTGGCCGGCAGCGAGGGAAATCGATCTGCCCCGCATCTTGTGGGACCGCGCGTGGCATCTTGGTGGGCCGCGTGGCTACCTCGTCTGACGGTACGAGCCGGGGCGCTTGTTGCTGCTGGTCGGCGAGAATATCAGACCGTTGCCCTTGCCAGCTTCCCACTCGATGCACCACGGAAGCGCGCCGTGCTGGTGGCTGACAACGAGGACGCACCGTCGCCACCCGCGTCCCGTCCCGTTGATCTGAGCATTCCTGCCGACTACGAGTCGGATTGCCTGGTCGCGGCGCGCACCAAGGCCGTGGCGCTGGCCATGGTGGAGCCGGAAAGGGCCCAGTCGTACGTGAATCGGGCTCGCTACGCTGCCTGGCTGCCTGAGCTTCGCTTGCGCGTGGATCGCCGTTTTGGACGCAGCGAGTCTTTGGACTTGCCGTCGACCTCCACTGCTATCACTTCCCCTCTTGGGGTGGACACCGTAGATGACGTACGATACGAGGCACGAGTCACCTGGGATCTGGCCAGGTTGATCTTCAGCAGTGACGAGCTCGCAGCCCAAGCACAAACGATACACATGGCTGAAATCAGACGCGACATCGAGGTCACGGTGAGCCGGCTCTACTTCGAGCGACGACGACTCGGACTGGAGCGTCTGCCTTCGGGTGCGGGGGAACGAACCGTTGCTATGCGAAGGGAAGTGCGCCTGCGCGAGATCGAATCCGAACTGGACGCCTTGTCAGGCGGTGCCTTCTCGCAATGCACGGCCGGGCGCGCGTCCCCACAAGGAGACCCATGACGCAGGAACTGCGCCGCCATCCACGATTTAGTGTCGATGTTCAGGCCAACGTGCGGACCGGGGACGGCCGCAAGCTGCCCGCACGCACGCGCGACCTTTCCCGCTCCGGCATGTGTCTCATTACCACCAATGCGCTCGCCCAGCGCGACGAGCTGCTGATTGATCTCATCCTGCTCCTCGGCCCCACCTCCACCTCCGAGCCGCTGCCGCTGCGGGCTCGCGTGGTGTGGTGCACGCCCATCTCGCAGGCCTTCCAAGTCGGCGCCATGTTCGATAAGCTCAGCAAGACCGAGCAGTCGTTCCTAGACATGTTCCTGCGCTATCTCGACGGCAGCATCCTGCCCGCGGGGGCCGAACTCGAAACCCTCGGCGCGTCGTCACAATCGGAGTCAGAGCAACCAGAGCCCACGCCAGAGATGAAGGACGATCCCTTCCGTCGGTAACCTCTGACGGTCATCAACCGGTGGAACCTCCGCCACCCTGATCTGCCCCTGGCCCCTTAGTGCCCAACCACTCGCCGGCATCGGGGGACACCAGTTCCCAGCAGAATATCCCATCGACCTCGGCTACTATCCAGCCATGACTAGCACAATGCTCGCTGGGCTGTCCCTGATCGACACCACCGGTCTTGCAATCCTGGCGACGACGCTCGCCACCCTCTTGCTCGGCATAGTGGCGAACCTCTGGCTTCGTGGCCGCTACGGGGCGCTGGAGAAAGACTTGCGCCGCTCTCGCGATCCCGGGGCAACCTTCTCGCGTCCCGTACTTAACCACATCGTGCGGGACGCAACCGAAGCGGCACAACGCTCGCGCGAGACGAACACCCAGGCGATCATCGACGAGCGTTTCCAATCCGATCTCAAGCCTATGCTGTTCGCTGAACGCTTCGTGCGGTCAGCGACCGGATTGGTCATCATCCTGGGCTTGTTGGGCACGTTCTATGGGCTCACGCTGTCGATTGGCAAGATCGTTCATTTGGTCTCGGCCGAGACCGGCGCCGGGGATGCCGCACTCGGCGTCAGCCAGGGCTTGACCAATGCTCTGTCAGGGATGGCAGTGGCCTTTTCCAATTCCCTGGTCGGCATTCTGTCTGCCGTCATCCTCACCGTGCTCGGCGTCTTGTCCAATGTGTCGGACCGACGGACCGCCGTGATGGTACAGATCGAGACCTGCCTTGACCGCATGTTCGCGCACGGGACCAGCGCGGGCGCCGCCACCGAGTCAACCCTCGCGGGCTTCAGCACATCGGTGGCGCGCCTCGACGGCGCGGTGGCGCGATTCGAGTCCGCTTTGCAGGCCTTTGCTACCACGACCAGGGATTTCCACGAGTTCAACGTGCACCTCAAAGACAATGTGCAACGGCTCAGTCTCACGTTCGCTGACTTGAGCGATTCACTGAAAGGTCAGTATGGCCCGACTATTCCCGGTCGGAAACTCTAGGAGGGAATGTCCGTGAAATACCGGCGACCCCTGCTATCGGACAGCGACGGCACACGCGAGATTTGGCCCGCGTTCACCGACGTCATGTCGACCATGGCGCTTATCATGTTTGTGCTGGTCCTGCTGGCCTACGTGCGAAACTTGATCAGCGAAAAGCGCCTTGAAGATTTCAGGCAAAGAATTGCGGCCTCCGAGCGGCAGCTCCGATCCGTGCAGGACGAAGTCCGGGCGGGCAAGGCCGAGCTTGAAGCCTCGCAAGGCCGCTTGCGCGTCCAGCAAGCAGTGGTGGCCGACAGCAACCGCCAGCTCGGCAACCTGCGTGCCCAACTGCAAAGCATCGCGGTCCTGCGTGTTTCCGTGTTGGACAAGCTGAAACGTGCGATTGAGACGCAGCTCGGTCGAACCAGCCCAAGCAGCGGACAACTCGCGACCATCGGCAACAACGGTGACATCGCAGTCAACGAGAGCCTGGTATTCGAGTACAACTCCTACGCCATCAAGAAGCAGGCCAGGCCCTTCCTGGATTCGCTGTCCAAGGCGCTCGGCACTTTGCTGGACGATGCAGACGTGCGCGAGAACATCGACACCATCGTCATCCAGGGGCACACCGACGAGCGAGGCTCGGCGTCCTTCAACTGGGACCTGTCTGCTAAGCGCGCGACCGCCGTGCTCGACTACTTGTTCCAGACCAACAAGACCCTGGCCGATACCTACGGCAGCTACTTCGCCGCCAGCGCCTACTCTAAGTTCCGTCCCATCAACCCAGCCAAGGTCGAAGCCGCCTACCAACAGAACCGCCGCATTGAGATTTCGGTCATTCCCAAGGACGCCAACGTGCGCAAGGTGATCGAGGACTACATGCAAAGCACTAGCCCGTAGGGCTGCCGGCTCGACGGACGATCGCGGCCGCGACCCGCGCGCCATCGAGCGCCGAGCTGACAATGCCTCCGGCGTAGCCAGCGCCCTCGCCCGCCGGATACAGGCCCGCGAGCGCCGGGGATTCCAAAGTCGTCGGATCGCGCAGGATGCGAACCGGAGCACTGGTGCGGGTTTCCGCCGCGACCAACAGCGCCTGTTCGTGAATGAATCCTGGCCAACGACGACCGATGGTGGACAAGCCTTCGCGCAAGGCCTGCGTAATGAATTCGGGGAACACATCATCCAATTCGGCGTGGACCACACCGGGACGGTAGCTCGACTGGGGCAGGCGGTCGCCGGGACGGCCAGCCAGAAAGTCGCTGGCACGTTGGGCCGGCGCACGAAAACCACCGCCTCCACGCGTGAACGCCGCCTCTTCGATGCGGCGTTGCCAGTCGATTCCTGCGAGAGGTCCCTTGGCATCGGGCCCAAAATCCGAGCCAGTCACAGTCACCACCAGCGCAGCGTTGGCAAAGGGCGAGTTGCGCTTGGCCAGGCTCATGCCATTGACGACCAGCCCGCCCGGCTCGGTGGCCGCCGGCACAATCCAGCCGCCGGGACACATGCAGAAGCTGTACACGCCACGACCTGCGCCGGACGCGCGCAGCTCGTAGAACGCCGGCGGCAAACGCGGATGTCCGGCGGCGCGACCGTATTGCAAATGATCGATGACCGATTGCGGGTGCTCGAGACGAACACCCACGGCGATGTCTTTTCGTTGCAGGGCCAGACCGGCCTTCTCAGCCCAAGAGTACACGTCGCGGGCCGAGTGCCCAGGCGCCAACACAACCAGGTCGGCAGGAATCTCCCCCGCGCTGGTCAGCACCGCGCGGAGTTGTCCTTGGTCTTCGCGCACACCGATGAACGCGCAGTTAAATTGATAGCGCACGCCCAGACTTTGCAGACGCGCGCGCAGGGCCTCCAGCAATTTGGGCAGACGGTTGGATCCAATGTGCGGCCGCGCGTCGACCTCGATGTCGGCGGGTGCTCCCAGGGCCACCAGGTCGGCCAGCACATCGGCGACCGCAACGCGGTCCTTGCTGCGCGTGTAGAGTTTTCCGTCGGAGAAGGTGCCCGCACCGCCTTCGCCGAAACAGTAGTTGGATTCGGGATTGAGTTGTCCGCGATGAAGGCTGGCCAGGTCGGCTCGTCGCGGCCGCACGGGCTTACCTCGTTCGAGAATGGTCGAGGCCACGCCAGCCTCGGCCAGGCGCAAGGCCGCCCAAGCACCCGCCGGGCCGGAGCCCACAATCACCACGCGTGGAACCGGCACAGCGACGGGCCACGACGGGCGTCGCAGCCGCGACGGGGCCTGGATCAGACCCTCACCCACGCGCGCGACCTCGACCCGCATGCGATAGCCGAGGCGTCTCTCCTTGCGGGCATCAAGCGAGCGGCGCACGACGCGAAACTCGCCCATCTCTGTTTCCGCCCACCCCAAGGCATGCGCCACCTGGGTTTTCAGAGAATCGTCCAGTGCTTCGAGGGGGACGAAAATGTCGACGATTTCGCTCATGGGCCTCGGCAAACTGCTGCATTCACGTTACGAGAGATCATTGGCTCTTTCCACGGGCAAGGATTTCTTTCTTGACTAGAGGCCAATCGCCCCCTAAGAATTTCAACTTCGACCATACAAGACCGTTCTGGGCTCGCTGCTGGCAGGCCCGTGAACTCGGCCGGACTAACTAGGTCGTCACAGAAATCGCAAGTAGCGAGAATTCGCCTTGTTGTCTCGAATCGGTCAAAACCAAACCCGTGGCGCCGTTGCGGTCTTCGCCGGCGCGATGGCTTTCCCTGCGGCCCTTCCGGCCCGCGTGGTCCCACACACAGAAAGCCACACGCCCGTTGTTGCGACCACATCATCTGAACAGGCTGGGCGAGGCCTGCCCAGTGAGGACTGTCTGGCCAACACCATCTGCGCCGTCAAGGATCGCGTGCGCTGGCGCGCGCCCGCGTGGAAGCCAGGTTTCTGTCAGAAAATTTCTCACGCCGTACTGGAGTCCGCTGAGCGCTATCAGATTCCGCCCGCTCTCATCCTCGCGGTGATGATCAACGAGAGCGACATGAATGCGTCCACCTTCCGCACGACGGTGCGAGGCGGGGCCATCTATGCAAGAGACGGCGGCCTCATGGGGATCCGTTGCATCGTCGACAAGCAGGGTCATTGTAGCAACGGACACGTGCGGGGCATGGCCTGGAAAGAAGTCATGGATCCGGCGACCAACATCGCGCTCGGCACGCGCGAGCTGGCCCACTACCGTGATGGGGGCGGCGTGAACCGGGTGACCGTGCGGGCACGCGACGGAAAAGGCCAGATCGTGGTTCGCCAGAAATTCGTCGCTTGTGCGCACAAGAACCACGCCTACTGGGCCCACTACAACCACGGCCCCATGTACATCGATCACGGACCAGCCCGGCACTATCCCCATCGCATTGGCGTTCTCTACTACGCCTTGGCGCGGACCCTGGGCGTCGACACCACCGAGGTCACCACGACCCGTCTCACGGTCAATGATCCCGGCCGACGCCCGCGCACCTTCGACCATCCCGTGGAAGCGCGCTACCAGAAGCTCTGTCAGGCCATCCGTGATTCCAAGTCGGCGTGCACGGGTACGACCACAGCCGCGCTCCACTAGGTTTTCGGAGTCAGCGTCACTTTTTGCGCGACAACCACCGGTTCGCCACCGAAGGTCGGGAACTTCCAGCGCATAGCCGCGGTCTGAAAACATGACGTCATGTCGGCATCGACGGACGGCTTGACGTTGACTTCCTTCACCGCGCCCGTCGGCCTGACTGTCAATTCGACGATCAGCGCCAGTCCCGCCTGGTACTGAAGCGCGGAATTCCTCTTGAGCGCTCGTTCGTAGCACACCTGAATGGCCTGCGCGCCCCGCTTGACCACCCGGCTGGCGTCTTGCGGCTTGAGATCGCCCCTGCCAATTGCGACCTCATCTCCCGCCGCCTGCTTCTGCTTTCGCAGGTCCGCGATCAAGTTGAGGATCTCGGGATCGTTGAGCTGCAGACGGTTGGGATTCGCCGCCGCCTCGGCCAGCTGGCGCTTGAGGCCGGCAACCTGACTCTTGAGCTCGCTGACCTCGCCCTTGCATGCCACGACCTTGTCGTTGGCCTGGCCAACCTGGCGGATTGCGTCTGCGTTGTCACCGCCATTGCACCCGAGAAAGCAAAGGCCAACGCCCGCGACCAGAAACCTCGTCATGCAACGATTCATGTGGTGTTCTTTCCAGACCGATGATGTGCGCCGGACGGCGGCACGGCGTCCGCTGTCGCCCGCGCTAGCGCCGCTTGGCTTCCTCGTCGGTGAACTCGACCTTGCCGCTGTAGTTCGGGCCCTTGCCACGCAGCCAGAATTCGGTCCGAGCCAACACGCGGCTGCCGCGCTCGATGGTCATGCTGTATTTCTTGTTCGTCTCAAAGTCGGGTTTGGCCACTTCAATACTCGAGGCAAAGATCCGGCTGCCCTTCTCGCGAATGTACTGCTCGTCACCGGCCACATAGCGTTGTTGACCAGGGGCGATCTCCCAGAACTTGACCGTGATCTCGTTGTCGTTGAGCGGCTGGGCGAAAAACGCGATGTATTCGAGCTTCCACACCGCGTGATCGTTGCCCTTTTCCTCCTTGGGCCAGACCTTGTCGATGGATTGGCTACGTACCGCGGAGACAAACGCCCCCTGCGAACCAAAACGCGTGGGCAGTCTGTTTGCTGTGATGATGATTCGTCCCTTGAAGACGTCTTCTGGCTTCGCCGCCTCGGCCCCGGTCACAAAAATAAGAATGAAGAGAATGGTCGCTGGAACTCGGAACAACTTGGACATCTCGGCCCTCGTGCGGTGGGGTGGGTTACTAGGCCTGATTACTTTAGCTGCTTTTCCGGTCGGCCGCTGGAGGTTTTTTGACGACGCAGCTCACCCTGATAGCGTTGTTTCTTGATGCTCCAGGCTGGTGAACCCTGCGCCGCTTCCGCGCCAACGCACGCGCCCGCAGGGGTTTGTGTGAGCGCGGACTACACAGGAGCCCTAGTCGAAGCGCGAGCTTTGGCCGCCGCCGATGGCCGGACAGCGGCTTCCCTTGACGTCCTGCTTGGCCTGCTGCGAGCCGGCGGCGCCGCCGCGCGCTTGCTCGGGGAACGTGGCATCGGGGCCGCCAAGATCGAAGCCGTTGCGCCCAATGTGCATTGCGAGCCGAATCTCGATCTGGCGGCGCTCGAATGCGAAGCTCAGGGCATCGCCCAGAGAGTCGGCGCCCAGCGGATATCGTCCCTCCACCTTCTCCTGGCCGTGCTGCGCCTAGCCGGCTCGGGCATGGAGGCGTTGCGACGGATCGGCCACGATCCTGGAAAGGTCAGAGCCCTAGTCCTGCGCGCGCTCACGGGGCCTGGACCTTCGGCCGATCGACGAACCGGCCGTGTACCGCTAGGGCTGGCCGCTGCTGGGGAACACGAACGCAGTTCCGAGATTGAAGCGCAGGGGGACGCGGCTCCCTCCCTGCGAGAGAATCGCCCCGAGTCCAACCCAGCTCCGCCCGAGCAGACCCCGCGCATGACTACCGAAGAGTCTGCCTGGGAGCTTCTGCCGCTGGAGTCGCCACGCACGCCGGTGCTGCACCGAGAGCGCGAGGTGGGCCGCGTGTTGGATCTTCTGCAGGCCAAGACCCCACGTGTGATCGCGATCGTCGGCGAGCCCGGCTCCGGCCGGACAGTTCTGCTGGCGGCGCTCTCCGCCGCGTCAGCGGAGAAGCCACTGGCGCCGGTGGGCGATCTGGGAGCCATGGCCTCGCCCGGCGTACTTCTGCAGGCCCTCCACCGCCGAGCGCCCCTGTCGTCTCCCATCGTGCTCGACGGGACGGCATGGCTGGGACCCGAAGGCAGCGACGGGCCGCTGCAGCTCATGTGCACCATGAACGCCGGCCGCCGCTGGGTGATGACCATGACCCCGGCGGACGTCCGGCGCATCGAAGTGGCGGCACCTGATCTGGCGACCAGCCTGGAAACCGTCGTTCTGCCGCCTCTTTCTCCAGCGCTGCTACTGGAAATCGTGGAAGCCGGCCTGGAAGCCATGGCGGAAGCTACCGGGGTCGGCTTTGCGCCTGAGGTGTGCGCCGCCCTGGTGCGCCTGGCGCCCCGCTATCCCAGCGAACGAGCCCATCCCGGTCGCGCCCTAGCCATCGCCGAAATCGCAGCGGCCCGCGCGGCCCGTCTCGGCCAGAACCTGGTTGACGAATGCGGCGTGGCCGAGGTGGTAGCCGACGCGGCCGCGGTTCCGGCCAGCCAACTTCTGCGTGATGACGACGATCGTTTTCGCAACCTCGAGGATCGCTTGCACGAGCGCGTGGTGGGGCACGACGAGGCTCGCAGTCGAATCGCTGCGGCGCTGCGGCGGAGCTACGCGGGATTTCGCGGTCACCGGCCGCTCGCGTCGTTTCTCTTGCTCGGCCCGACCGGCGTGGGCAAGACGGAAACCGCCCGCGCCATCGCCGAGGCGCTCTTCGACGGTGAGTCGGCCCTGGTGCGCATCGATCTGTCCGAATACAGCGAGCCCCACGCGGTGGCGCGTCTCATCGGTTCGCCTCCCGGGTATGTGGCTCACGAAAACGGCGGACAGCTCACCGAAGCCATTCGGCGCCGGCCGGCCTCGGTGGTGCTCTTCGACGAGATTGAGAAGGCACACCGCGAGGTGCTGCTCATTCTCTTGCAAGTTCTCGAGGATGGCCGTCTCACCGATGGTCGCGGTCGCACCGTGGATTTTTCGGCCAGCGCCATCGTGATGACCTCGAACCTGGGCAGTGAGTGCTATCGGCGGAGCCGGTCGCCTGCCGTGTCGACGATTCAGGCGCTGGCGCGTTCGCGCCTGCCTCCCGAGCTGTGGAATCGAATCGACGAGGTTCTCTGCTACGCGCCGCTGGCCGAGTCAGAGCTGGGGGCTATCGTCGCGCGCCTTGCGCTGGCATCCAGCCGCCGGCTGCAGGCCGAACGCGGGATCTCGTTCGCAATCGACGACAGCGTGGTCGCTCAAGTGCTCCAGTCTGAGCCGGATCGCAGCCTGGGGGCGCGCCCCCTGCGCCGCGCTTTCGAGCGCATGGTGGAAAGTCCGCTGGCCACTGAGATTGTGTCCGGCCGCTTGCGGCGGGGAACCCGGCTGGGGCTGCATTGCGACGCCAGCGGCCGGCTGCGCACCACGTGTCTGGCGTAAGAGCTGGCTAGCTTTCTTTCACCATAGAGAGTACAGAGGCCACAGAGCCGGATCGGAAAGGGAAGGGTTGGGTACTGCCCGGTCCGAACCCCTTCTTCCTTTCCGACCTCTGTGTTCTCGGTGCTCTTCTGTGGTGAGAAAGCTAACTTCTTCCAGGCTCTTTCGCGTAGATGCCGCGCTGGCGAATGTAGTCGCCCACGCTGCGAGGGATAAGTCCTTCCACCGCTTCGCCCGCAAGCAGCCGAGCACGAACCTCGGTGGAGCTGACCGCTGGCATGGCCACGGCCGAGCCACCTGCAAGACCGCCGCGCCCCACCACCACCATCTGCACCGAGCGGCGCAACTCGTCCGCCCCGTACCACAACGGCAATTCCGGCTCCAGGTCCGCGCCGATGACTAGGAGGAATTCATGCTCCGGATGGCGCGCCTGCAGGCCCTTGATGGTCAGCAAGGTCGGGCTCTCCTCCCCGCCCAACTGAGCCTCGACGTCGCTCACGTGCACGCGCGAGCCCAGAGCAGCGGCGGCCAGCTCGCACATGCGCAGGCGATCGGAAAACGCTTCCAAGGCCTTGTCAAAGGGATGCTTCCAGCAGGGGACGAACCACAGCTGGTCCACCGCCGCCGTTTCCAGGACGTAGAGCGCGACCAACTGGTGCCCGACATGCGGCGGATTGAAGCTGCCGCCGAAGATTGCCACCCGCATGGCGTGAACCTACCTCAAATCCTCGCCCAACGGGACACTGGCGAGAAGAAACCAAGAGCGCGGGGACGGACCTACAAATACAGCAAGAAGGACTGGCGTCGCTCCGCGAAGCGACGCTGGGCCGGCAACCAAGTCGCCTCCAGCTCTGCCAGCGACAAGCCACCTTCGATGCCGGTGCGAATGGCATCGCTGCCGGTGAGAAGATCGATGGCCGGCCGGTCGGACACGAATTCGTAGGGTTCGTAACGCCAGCGAAAGGACTCGCCGCCTGCCTCGTGCAATTCGCGCAGGATGGCGACGCCGCAGCGATAGGGCCGGAAAACTGCGCGGTCAGTGACATGCACCTGAATTCCGCCGCAGACCTGGCCGGCGAACTTGTGAAAGGTGGGACGGAACCAGAGCGGCCGAAAAAGCACGCCGGGAAGCTGGTGGCCAGCCAGCAGCTCGGCCAAGCGAAACCCGTCGATGAAGGGCGCGCCAATGATCTCGAAGGGCCGCGTCGTGCCTCTCCCCTCGGAAATGTTGGTGCCCTCGATGAGACAGAGTCCGGGGTAGACAAACGCCGTGTCCACTGTGGGTATATTGGGCGACGGCAGGACCCAAGGCAGACCGGCCGCCTCGAAATATTCGCGACGGTGCCAGCCCCGCATGGGCACCACCGTCAGGTCCAAATCGAGAGGTGAAGCGAAGCGCGGCCCGCCCCACGAAATCCCGGCCCGCACCAGCCGCGCAATTTCGGCGATGGTCAGGCCGTGGCGCACCGGTAACGACGCCAGGCCCACGAAGGATTCACAAGCTGGTTCGACCTCCCCGCCTTCGATTGCGCCGCCACCGATGGGATTGGGCCGATCCAGCACCACCACGGCCACGCCGGCACGGGCCGCAGCCTGCATGCTGAGCGCCATGGTCCAGATGAAGGTGTAGAAGCGAGTGCCGATGTCCTGCAGATCGACCAACAAGATGTCGGTGTCGGCCAGCGCCTCCTGGGTCGGCTGCAACGATTGGAGCGATTGGCCATACAGACTGCTGACCACTATTCCGGTGTGTCCATCGCGCTCGCCCTCGACGCTTACCATGTCCTGGGCCTCGCCCCGCACCCCATGCTCGGGGCCGAAGAGGCGCACCGGCCGCACGCCCGCCGCCATCAGGCGATCGACCACATGGACCAATTGTGCGTCCACGCTCGCGGGATGGCAGAGCACGCTCACCCGCCGGCCCCGGCACAGATCAATCCTCTCGGTGCACAGAACGTCGAGGCCAGAGGCGACTGTCATAACTGCCTCGCCCGCAAGCTGCGGCGTTCGAGAGCTACGCGATCTTCACAGGCTTGAACCAGATCTCCGCGCCCTCGGTTACGATCTGGAAGCGCACGCTCTTGCACTCCCACTTCTCGCGCAGTCCGGCCTCGGCCAGGCTGAGTTTGGCCATGAAAGACTGCACGCTGAGCCCGACCGTGGGTTGGCCGATGGCCTTCAAAGCATTCGTGTACTCGTTGAAGAGCCTAGGATAGTAGGCCGCCTCGCTCTCCTCGGCCAAAGCCGCCACCGCAGCCGGCGAAGCCGCGCCCTCGGTATTGCCGATGCTCATGAGGTCGGCCTTCCAGCGCTTGCTGGCGTCGTCGTCCTCTTCCTCTTCGACCGCTTCTTCGTTGGGTTCCTCCCGTCCCAGCAAACGGGCCAACATGACGTTCAGGCTGTTTGACAGTCCCTCGAAATCGGGGCCCACGGGCTTGAAGGTGTAGTCGATGTTGGTGTTGATGATCTCGGCAACTCCCAGTTCAATCTTGTCGAGCGGCGCGATGAACCGGCGTGCTGTCATGGCCGCCACAATCAGCACGACCAGCACCGCCAGGAGGCCGAAGAAGAGAACCTTCATCCCTTGGGTTTGCACCCGGCTCATGCCGTCACTCAATGAGGCGAGGATGGCGAAGCCGCTGGTCTTGTCTGCAAAATTTCCCGGCATCGGTGCCGCTACCACAGCGTAGTCGCGGCCTTCGAGAAACCAGTGGGCGACCTGTGTGGGCGCGCCAGTGGAGAGCGTCACGGCTGCCAGCTTGTCCCCGGAGAACAAAAAGTTGCTCAGGGCCTGCGTCTTGGTCACATCCTCCTTCGAGGGGTCGGCCGCAGACACGAAGCTTGAGGTGTACACCTTGTCTGCGTGGAAGTATCCGATTTCCGTTCCCAGAAGATCGCGGTTCTCCTGCGCGGTCTTCGCGCTCACCACCCAGGCGACTAGCATCGCCCCGACTGTCGTGCCGTCCGGCCGGGTGATCGGGGCGACCGCCACCACGTGCACCCCCCCGTCGCGCCACGTCCAGATGTCCTTGACCGGAATTCCCTTGAGCCCCTGAGCCACCGCCGGGTACTTGGCCCGCAAGTCGTCGCCGTAGTCGGCGTTGGGGTTCAGATTGCGAGCAATGATCTTCCCAGTGGAATTCAGGATGGCCAAGATGTCGGCCTTCCGCTGTTGTTTCTCCAGTGCGGCGTTGAGCTTCTCGCACTCGTCGAAGGCCGCCTGGCGCAAGGCTGTCTCCTCCGTGTTGTCGAACACGGCAACCACAGCGGGCTTGCGTCCAAGCTCTGCGGCGAGATTGGCCAAGTCGAGACTGACCAGTCGGCTGATCTGTTGGTAGACCGATTGGGCTCGCGAAACCTTGGCCTCGGCATCCTGAATCGCCGCTGCCTTCATGTCAGACGTGACCCAAAGGAAGAAAAATACCGTTGCAACCAGGATCAATGCCGCGGCGATCAGTCCAATTCTGATGCGATACATGTGGCTCCTCGGGCTGGCTGGGGTGAAGTGATCAGGCGCGCTTCGTCAGAACAGCGAAACACGCGACGAGCGCCGGTGGGAATATCAGCACCTGGCACGCGGGCAGTCAAGATGAGGGACCGCGAATAGAGGCCCAGGGGCACGGCAGCAGACTCGATTCTAGTAATGGCCTGATCCTTCATGCCGCGATTAGACAATAGCAAATCTTCACAAGTTGCGCCTGCTCATCGACGGTCGGCGCATGAAAAATTGACAAGAAACGCACTTTGACCTACATGTAGGAATCATGCATACCAAAGCGTGCTCGCCCAAATCTCCGTCGAGTACTGACAACCACGACCGTCGAGGTGAACGTCGCCGAAAGATTGACCTTCTGGTCAATCGATTCTTGAACGGCTACCCCTACCTCTGTCGGGCGACAAACATCAGCCGCACCGGAATGCGTGTCGTGCCACTCGGTGAGCCCGCAGCGACGACGCGGTTCATGGGCCTGCAATTTCAGCTTCCCGGCAGCGAGGAAATCGTCACAGCGTCGGGCGAAGCCGTGTTTGCGTCGGGCTCACGAGGGCCAGTGGGAATTCGCTTCACCCGCGTGCCCCGGGCTTCGGCAGAGCAGATCGGCCGCTTTGTCGCTGGCCGCCACGACTGACCTCTGGCGCGAGCACATCGAAAACTGACCCGGCCCGTCGGCCCGTCGTGACGAGCCAAGATTCTCGTACGCTACCCACTTTCAATTTCTGTGGCTTTGATGGTAGTGGTGCTAGGAATACAACCTTGTAACTAGTGACCTCGCCGGGCGTGCTCTCTCCTTGGTGAGTCTATGCTTGACAGGTCCCGCCTAACCTCGCTCATATCTTGAGCCATCCTCGGGAAATTCCCGGGAGGCAGCACCAGAACCACGCACGGAGATATGTCTTGGAGCAACCGAAGAAGCCCGTTCCCGGTAGGGACATAGCAGACCTCAAAGCCCGCCTCGGCCTCGCCAAGGGCCCAGCTGTCGCGCCGCCTCGGCCTGGCGCTCAGCCGGTCCCCGGCCCGAGCGCCATTCCCAACCCGTTGGCGCCGCCGCCACCACCGCCGATGCCTTTTGCGCCGGCGCCTTCGCTGGGCGCTCCTGCTCCTGCTCCTGTTGCGGCGCCTAGGTTTGACGATCCCTTCGCCTCCATGCGACCGCCCGAGGGCAAGCACTTTGATCTCCAGTCTGTCGACGACGGCAGGCCGGCCGTCAGCGTGCGGCAGAAGGGCGGCCTGGCCGGCCGGGTGATCTTGGTCATCGCCGTGCTCGTGGCCGGCGCGGTTGGCTTTGGATTTGGCGCGTCCGCCGTGGGCCGCCGCATGTTCAACCAAGCCAACTTCGGCGCCAAGCGTGTCAAAACCGAGTTGGACGACATGCAGAAGACCATCACCGAGATCACGACGAAGGTGAACATGAGTTCGCAGCGGCTGGCGGCCAACAAGCAAGAGCCACTCGCCTACGACTACAAGCTGATCGAGGATCTGGAGCAGGTGAAGCTGGACCCGCGTCCTGATACCTCGCGCATCTTCAAGGTTAACTACTACCTGCTCGAGGATCTGGCCATCGATCGCCTAATGAACTACTACTACGACACCATTATCCTGTTCGGCGAGGTCGAGCGCCACATCAAGCGGACCAAGGCTGACAGGAGCGTTCTCGAAGCCTTCGTGGCCAAGCAGGCTGCCAAAGCCGGCGAAGACGCCAGCAAAGGCGTGAACTACGGCGTGGTGTTCGATTCGCGCGGCAAGCTGGCTATCTCCACTTTGGTCGAGGTGGGCAAGCCGGTGTGCAAAGGCGGTGCGGAGACCTGCGGCGCTGCAGACATCGAGGGTTTCATGATTCGTTCCAACACCGGCGCCAACTGGACCCCTCGCAAGGTTGGCCCCAAGCCCGAAGGCGACAAGCTGGTCCCCATCGAGAAGACACCGCTTTTCGACGCCGTCATGAGTGGGTCGCCGGATTCGGTCCGCATGGAGCAGTACAAGCAGCGCTACAACAACATCCGGCTCATCCTGCAGCGTCTTGCCTCCACCAAGAAGGAGTTGGGGGACGCCATCGACAAGGCCGCTGCCCGGCCTGATCTGTTCACGATGTAGCTTGTTTCCGGGACCGAAGCCGGGCTCATCGGCCTCCGGCATCCGGCCGCCGGATTCGGCTCCGGCATCCGGCCCCGCCGACTGCCCCGCCCTCAGTCCAACCCGACTTCGGCCAGGTCTTCTTCGGACATGCCGAAGAAATGCCCGGTCTCGTGCAGGAGCGTGATGCGGATCTCCGCGCCCAGTTCCTCGGCACTGTGCGCAGCGCGCTCCAGGTTCTTACGGAACAAGAGAATCTGCGTGAGCTGGGGCTGGCCCCCCATCACGGATTCCTCCGAGTAGGGTGAGCCCGCAAACATGCCGAGCAGGCGCGGGTCCAGGCCTTTGTCCACCTCCTCGCGCGCGGGAAGGTCGACAATCAAGATGGGTACATGCGCGATCAGCTCGTGCACCCGCTGCGGTAGCTCGCGCAGTGTGGTCTCAGCCACTTCGGCCATCTGCGCTTCCGACAGGAGAGGCGTAGCCAGCGGCTTCTCGGAATCCAGCACCAGAACGCGCAGCCACGCCCCACGCTTTGCAGCCTCGTCGTCCCGAGCCTCGGCGCAAAGGCCCAAACCGTGCCAGGCGTCGGCATCGCGGTCGTCTGCATCCACCAGCGCCTGAAACCGCTGTGTGGCCCCGTCCAAATCGCCGACCTCAAGAAACAAATGGGCGAAATCCAGCGCGAGGGCGGATGGCAATGCCGCACCTGCTTGCAGAGGCGGCAACTCCGCCAGGGTCTTGCGCGCCGCCGTCGGCTTGCCCACATCGATCTCAAGCCCCGCCTTGAGCGCCAAGGCTTCGAGAAACTCGTCTTCCTCCTCGGCGCGGTCGAGGGCCGCGGCCGCGTGCTGCAGAGCCTCCCCCACCCGCTCGGGATCCTCGGAAAGTATTTCGGCTGCCCAGATCTCGGGCGCAGCCCAGTTGAGGTCAGCCTCGGCTGCCTGTTCGAGAAGCTGCAACGCCTCCTCGATGGCGCCCATCTGACGGAAGCAGGCGGCCTGCAAGAGAAGTACATCGGGATGGCCTGGGTCATCACCGTGCAGCTTCTCCGCCAGACGCCGGGCACCGGCCTCATCGCCCGCTTCCAGCAGGGCCCAGGCGCGCTCTAGCTCCTCGTCGAAGGTCATCGCCGGCTGCGCGCCTCTTCCAGAGCGTCCGCGATCATGCCGTCGTGCTGCGACGGATCGGCCCAACGGGCTTGACCCGAAAGCGGCAGCAAGTGAATGGGATCGAAGTAGCAAAAGTATTGCCCCGGATGCACCACGGGTGAGCGGTATACGGAAACTCCGGTTTCGCGATCGTAGTGTTCCCAGGAGTGCACGTCGCGCTTGCCACCGCCCGGCGTGTCCACCACGGTGGCCGGCGTGTTGTAGCCAGCGGTCAAACCACGCAGCTGTTTTTCCAGCTGTGCTCCACTTTCCACGGTGGTGCGCAGATCTTCTACCCCCTTCACCATGTCATGCACGTAGATGTAGTAGGGGTGCACGTTAACGAAGCTCAGGCGCTTGATAAGCATGCCCATGACCACAGGTGTGTCGTTGACCCCACGGATGAGCACAGTCTGGTTGCGGACCGTGATGCCACGATCAAAAAACTTGTTGGTCGCGGCCTGCGTGATGGCCGTGATCTCGTCGGGATGATTGAAGTGTGTGTGAATCATCACTTCTTTGTGAAGACGGCGCCCTTTGTCGGCGATTGCGGTCAGGGCATCGACCCACGCGGCATCGCTGAGGAGTTTTTGCGGCATGACTGCCGGCATCTTGGTGGCCCAGCGAATTCGCCGCACATGCGGCATGGCCAGGAAGGCCTCGCCGATGTACGTCACCTGCTCATCGCGCAGTTGTGAGACGTCCCCGCCCGAGATAAGGATGTCTTCCACTTCCGGCCGTGAAGCCACGTATTCGAAGGCCAGACGCCAGCGCTCGACATCGACGCCGAACTGCAGCTTGGTGACTTCCTCGGTGTCCAAGCCCACGGCGTAGCTGCGGGTGCAGAAGCGACAGTAGACTGGGCAGGTGTCGAGCGGCAGGAAGAGAACCTTGTCAGGATAGCGATGCGACAGCCCGGGCACGGGCATGTCTTGCCGCTCGTGCAAGGGGTCGAGATCCACCTTGGGATGATCAGGCAGGTGGCGCGAGGCCAGCGGGATGAACTGGATGCGCAGGGGATCTTCGTAGGGCCGCGACCAGTCTATAAGCGAGAGCAGATAGGGTGAAACCCGCACCGGCATGGGCGCGTGGCGAAAGCCCTCTTCCGCGTCACGCACGAAATCGGCGTCAACCAGTCCTTGCAGGGCGGCCAACAGGCGCGGGACGTTGGTGATGGAATTCTTCGCCTGCCAGCGATGGTCGAGGAAATCGGATTCCGGCACCTCGGCGTAGACCTGCAAGCGCTGCCAGAAAGGACCGTCGCGCAGTTGCCGGTGGGCCAGGGTCGCCGGATCCGCGGGCGGCTTGAGCGTGGGTGGCAAGACCGACGCGTGGGCCTTGGGCGAGGCCGAGGCTGAATTGGACATGTCCTGCAGGTTGTCTAGCGTAAAACTACTCCAATGTCAGGACAAGCTGATAACCATCGCGCACGATGACCAGTCTGCCCCCGCCGCCTCGGGTGAGTCTCTGTTCCAGTTGCTTGAGCAGCGCTGCCGTGGCGGGCTTGCCTTGCGTTCCCAGCACCACATGCGTGATCACGTCGCCTGGTTGCAGGCTGCCACTGGCCGGGCTGCGGCGGTCGACCGACACGACCTTCAGCCCGCTGGACCCCAATTCCTGCACCTCGGACGGACTCAACGGCACAACCTGCATGCCCATCACCTGGGTGCCGCGCATATCGGCGTTCTCCGTCAAACGCACTTGCGTGGTCGCGCGCCGGCCGCCACGCAGGTAGCCTACGGCCACGGTCTCGCCTGGGGCCCGCGACTGCACGATGCGCTGCAGGCCGCCGCTGTCTTCGGCCCGGCGACCCGCGACCTCGACGATCACGTCATTGGGACGCAGACCAGCTGCTTCGGCGGGCGATCCCGGTTGCACGACATTGACCAAAGCGCCGGGCTCGAATGGTATTCCCAGACGCTTGGCCTTCTCGGGCGTGAGGTTCTCGGTTCCGACCCCGAGGTAGCCGCGCGCCACGCTGCCGCCGCGCTGAATCTGGTCCGCGATCTGCCGCGCCAGATTGATGGGAATGGCAAAACCAATGTTCATGGCCATGGCGGGATTCAGGATGGCGGAGTTGATACCGATGACCTCGCCGCGGAAGTTGAAGAGCGGCCCGCCCGAATTCCCTTGATTGATGGCCGCGTCGGTCTGGATGAAATCTTCATACTGCGTGATCTGGCCACCCAGCATGCGGTTCTTAGCCGACACGATGCCCATGGTCACGGTCTGGCCCAGGCCCAGCGGATTGCCAATGGCCAGCACGTAGTCGCCCACCCGCACCTGCTCCGAGTTACCCAGCACCACGGGCCGCATGTCGCTGGGCGGCCGGTTGAGCTTGATCACCGCCACGTCCGTGGCCGGGTCACTGCCGACC
The DNA here is from genome assembly GCA_003158735.1 of Myxococcales bacterium. GTDB lineage: Bacteria > Myxococcota_A > Polyangia > Fen-1088 > Fen-1088 > Fen-1137. The sequence continues at coordinate 24,996 of PMLB01000193.1, forward strand.
ACTCGCGCCTCGAAACGCCGCTGGTCGCCAAGCTGCACCCACACCTCGTCGGCTCCGGCGACCACGTGGTTGTTGGTCAGGATGATGCCGGCCTTGTTGACGATGAAGCCAGAGCCCAAACCCATTTGCGTCTCGCGCCGGCTGGGGGCATCGCCCATGCCGAAGCGTTCGCGGAAGTACTGCGAGAAAGGATCTTCATGGGTAACCCGGGGAATGACCTTCATGCTCTGGATGGTCACCACCGAGGCCTTCACGCGCTCCACCAGGGGTGCGACCGAAGCGCCCATGTCAGTCGGCGCGGGCACGGACTGGGCTGAGGTCAGCACGATTGCGGCAGCCAACGAAAGAGATGCCAGGGTCATGGCGACTATCTTACAACGCCGAAAGCGACGCGCCCGCCCTGCTGGGACCGGAGCCGGTGCCGGGACCGGAGCCGGAACCGGTGCCGGAACCGGAACCGGCCGTCGGGCACCGGCCAGCGGAACCGGATTCGGCCACCCCCTTCGGGGGCTTCGGAACGGACAGCCCACCCCACCGCCCCCGCGCGCTTCGCGCGCGCCCGTCGCGGCCACGGCCACGACCTTCGGCGAATGTCGGGGCATTGCGGCTAGCCGCGATACACGACGATTCCGCGGGTCGGATCGTACGGGGTCAACGCAACCGTGACCTTGTCGCCGAGCACGATGCGGATGCGGTGCTTGCGCAGCTTGCCACCAAGATGGGCCAGGACCTTATGGCTGTTCTCCAGCTCGATCTTGAAATTGCCTGCTGGCAAAACCTCGATCACGCGCCCCTGGAATTCTATGTGTTCTTCTCGACCCATCGTGGCGGGACAGAAGTTACTCGGTAGTAACCCCCGGGTCAAATCATGAAAACGGTTGGAGTTCAGTTAGACTGCTTCGCTCCTGCCGTGGCACCGCCTCCTCTCATACCCTCTCGTCCGGCCAGCTCCGACTCAGCCTTGGCCTACATCGAAGACCTGGACGATCTCACCACCGGGAATGCCGTGCGCCTTCTGCGCAACGGGGCCGAGGCGTTTCCTGCCTGGCTGGACGCCATCGACACGGCCTCCACGTCCATATCAATGGAGATGTACATCTTCGACGACGACCGCATCGGTCGACGCTTCGCGGACGCCCTGTGCTGCGCGGCCCGACGCGGAGTATCGGTCCGCTTGCTCTACGACTTCATCGGGTGCCGTCACGACTCGCCCGCCTTTTTCGCCAACATGCGACAGGCCGGTGTCCACACCATCGCCTACCACCCATACCGGCTTTGGCGCCCGCGCTTCTGGACCCTCATCCGGCGCAATCACCGCAAGACCCTGGTTTGCGACGGCCAGATCGCGTTCGCGGGCGGAATCAACGTGGCTGATGCGTGGCTGGAGACCCGCGACGAGGGAGGTGCCTGGCACGACGTTGCCGTCGAGGTGAGAGGCCCAGCGGTCCAGATCATCGAGCAGACCTTCCTGCGCACGTGGAACTGGCGAGCCAAGCGACGCTTCCGCTTCAAGCGCAAGCGAGTGCCCCGCCCTGCTCCTGCTGGCGACGTCGCCCTGGCCGTGGTCGCCAACCGCGAGCTGGTCGACCGCTTCTCCATCCGGCGCGCTGCCCTGCACGCCATCCGAGCCAGCCGTGAACGGGCTTACCTGGTCAGCCCCTACTTCATGCCTGACGTGGGCTTCATCAACGGACTGGCGCGCGCTGTGGCCCGAGGCGTGGATGTGCGCGTGCTCGTGCCGATCTCCAGCGACAGCCTGCTGGCCGATCTGGCTTCACGAGCCAGCTTTGCCCGCCTGCTCAAGGCCGGCATCCGGCTCTTCCAGCACAACCCCGCGGCTCACAGCAAGGCCCTGCTGGTGGACCACGAGTTCGTGTCCATCGGTAGCTACAACTTCGACCACCGATCCTTGGTCTACAACCTGGAACTGGTCGTCAACGCCCTCGATCGCGAATGCAACGAAGCCCTGGCCGCGACGTTGCTAGAAGACATGGCCACCGGAACCGAAATCCGCTGGGAGCAGTTCAGCCGGCGCCCGCTGCTTGAGCGTGCGCTGGAGCGGCTGGCCTATGGGTTAAGGCATTGGCTGTGATCACGTTTTATCAAATTCCGCCACCACCGGTGCATGATCCGACGGCGTCTGGCCCTTGCGGGCTTCGCGGTCGATGACCACGGATCGACAGCGCGCGGCCATCGGCTCGGTGCAGAGGATGTGGTCGATGCGCAGGCCGCGGTTCTTGGGGAAACCGAGCTGGCGGTAGTCCCACCAGGTGTACAGGCCTGGCTCGGAATGAAGCTGGCGGAACACGTCCACCAGGCCCCAGCGCCGGACCTCGGCCAAGGCGGCCCGTTCGTCGGGATGGCACATCACCTGGTTGCGCCAGGCTTCGGGATCGTGAACGTCCCGATCCTCAGGCGCGATGTTGATATCGCCGCAGAGAACCAGTGGCTGGCTGGCCTCGGCCTGGGCAGCCAGCCACGCGCGCAACCGCGCTAGCCACGCCAACTTGTACGCAAACTTGTCGGTCCCCACGGCCTGTCCGTTGGGCACGTACAGACTGCCCACGCGAACCCCGGCCACGCGCGCCACGAGAAAACGCGTCTGGGCATCCTCGACCCCGTCGCCAAAGCCGCGCACGATGTCCTCCAGCGGCTGGCGCGCCAGCACGGCCACGCCGTTATACGTCTTCTGGCCATACGCGGCCGCGCGATAGCCGAGCGACTCCAGTTCCTCCACGGGAAAGGCCTTGTCCTCGACCTTAGTTTCCTGCAGGCAAAGCACGTCAGGCGCCTGCGCAGCCAGCCACGCGCGCAAGCGCTCCATGCGCGCGCGAATCGAGTTGACGTTCCAAGTGGCGATCTTCATGCTCAAGCTGGGATAGCAAGAAAAGAAGGCGTCGTGAAGATCTACACAGGATGTGATCATGCGGGGTACTCCCTGCGCAACAAGTTGGTCGATCGCATGCGCAGCCAAGGCCACGAGGTGGTGGATTTCGGCACCAACTCAGAGGCTGCGTGTGACTACCCCGAATTCGCCGCCCTGGTGGCCAACGCCGTCCGCAGCGATGTCGGCTCGGTCGGGGTGCTGGTATGTGCCACGGGGCACGGCACGGCCATTGCGGCAGGAAAGGTGCGTGGCATCCGGGCTTTTGCCCCCACCAGCGTCGAGGCCGCGCGCCTCTCGCGCTTCGACAACAACACCAACGTTCTCTGCCTGGGTGGCCGCCTTCTGGCCGAAAGCGATGCCTGCGAGATCGTCGACACCTGGCTGTCCACTGGCTTTGCCGGTGGCCGCCACGGTCGTCGCATCGCCAAGATCTCGGCCATGGAGACCGCCGCCGCCCTCAACTTTCTCGTCGAGAGCGAGCACTTGCATCTGGCCGCCAAGAGCATCCCGGCCAGTCTCTGGGGCAAAGACGCTGCCACTTTCGCACCCACCTGCCGCGCGCCCGAAGACATCAGCCACAACCTGGGCTGGCTCGACGCCCCCAGCGAGATGGAACGCGAGCTGGCTGGCATCGCGGCCTTTGCGGACGAGGTGCGCAAGGCTGGATTCCGCCGTGCCGTGCTGGTGGGTACGGGCGGCAGCGCACTGCCGGCCGAGGTGTTGGCGCGGATCTTTGGACCGGCCGCGGGCTGGCTCAACGTGTTTGTTCTCGACTGCACCGACCCGGCCGCGGTGACTGCCGTTGAGATTTCGCTCGATCTCGAGCGCACCTTGTTTGTTGTCGCTTCCAAATCCGGTTCCACCCCCGAGGTGTGCGCGCTGGAGCGCTACTTCTGGGCCAAGGTGTTGCAGCGTTCGAACGGCGACGCGAGCCGGGCCGGCCAACACTTCGTGGCCATTACCGACGCCGGCACCGAACTCGATCAACGTGCCTCGGCCAACCACTACCGTCGCGTGTTCAGCAACCCGCCCGACATCACCAGCCGCTTCTCCGCGCTCGGCCACTTTGGTCTGGTCCCGGCAGCGCTCATGGGCATAGACATCGGCCGCCTCGTGGCACGCGCCAAAACCATGGCCGCCGCCTGCCGGGAACCGTTGCCGACGCTGAACCCCGGTGTGACCCTGGGGACTCTCATGAGCGCGCTGGCGGCAGTTGGCCGCGACAAGCTGACTTTGTTTTTCTCGCCCGAGCTAGCGCCGCTGGGCGCATGGATAGAACAGCTCGTCGCCGGCGCAACCGGCAAGCAGGGGCGCGGCATCGTGCCCGTGGATGGTGAGCCACCCTGCGCACCGGCGGGCTACCGTGCGGACCGGCTGTTTGTCGTGGTGAAGCTGCGTGGCGGATCTCCAGCCACGGCGGTCGAACAACTGGAAGCCATCATTACCGCAGGGCATCCGGTCTACGAGATCGAGCTGGGCGACAAGTACGATGTCGGCGCCGAGTTCTTTCGCTGGGAGTTTGCCACCGTCGTGGCGGCCAGCCTGCTCGAGGTCAATCCCTTTGACGAACCCGCAACCGTCGAGGCCGGGAAAGCCAGCCGTGGCTTGCTCGACAGCTATCGGCAGACCGGCAAACTTCCCGGCGCGCTCGGCGTGGTGGATACATCCGACAGCGTCATTGTGAAGCACTTGGCCGCGGCCAAGCCCGGTGACTATCTCGCCATCGACGCCTTCTTCCAGCCCACGCCCGAACGCGACAGTTTGCTGGGTGCCATCCGCACGCTTTGCCGAGATCGGCTTCATCTAGCGACCACCGTGGGCTATGGGCCGCGTTGCATTCACGTCACTGGACAACTCCACAAAGGTGGCGCCAACACCGGCATCTTCCTGCAACTCCACGCCTCGGTCACAGCCGACTTGCCGATTCCCGATGAGCCGTTCAGCTTCGGCGTGCTACGCGACGCCCAGAGGTTGGGCGATCTTGAGGCGTTGCAAGCGCATGGTTGCCGCGTCCTGCAGGTTGACTGCGGCATGGCTCCCGATGCCGGGCTGGCCAAGCTGTTGGAGACACTGAGCGCCCTCGGCCAGTAGCGCCGGCCATGGTCCCCGTCATAGACTCACATTGCCACCTGGATTTCGACGACTTCGCCAAGGATCTGCCTGCGGTGCTGGAGCGGGCTCGCCAGGCTGGACTGGTGGCGATGATCTGCGTCGGTTCAGGCGCGGACCTGGCCACCGCGCAGCGGGCCGCAGACCTGGCCGCTCGAGAACCCGACGTGTTCGCGGCCATCGGCATCCATCCCCACGACGCGGCCAAGATCGATGCTGACTGGTGGCCCGTGCTGGACAAGCTGGCCCGAAGCCCCCGCGTGGTGGCCGTGGGCGAGACCGGGCTCGACTACTTCTACGACCATTCCCCGCGCGACCAGCAGGCCGAGGTCTTCCGGCGATTCCTGGCGCTCAGCCGGTCGGCGCGCCGGCCTTTCGTCTGCCATGTGCGCGATGCCCACGAAGATGCGCTCACCATTCTGCGCGCGGAGTCAGCTGGCGAGGTGGGCGGCGTGGTGCATTGCTTCTCGGGCAACCTGGACCATGCGCGCGGCTATCTTGATCTGGGCCTGGACCTTTCCTTCTCGGGAATCCTGACCTTCAAGAACGCAGACGAGATTCGCCGCGTGGCTGCCTACACGCCTTTGCGCTCGATCCTAGTGGAAACCGACGCGCCCTATCTGGCGCCGATGCCCTTTCGCGGAAAGCGCAACGAGCCGTCCTTCGTGGTGAGGACCTTGGAGGCGCTGGCCTCGGTGCGTGGCATCCCCTTGTCCCGCGCGGCCGAGGCCACCACCGAAAACGCGCAGAAACGGTTCGCGTTGCCTGACGGCGTGGCCGCCACGGGCAGTGGCTAGTGCCTCCGGTCAGAATTTCGGCCACGTTTGGGCGGCCGATCCATCCCGGCCGGCTGCGTTGCTCCTCGGTTGCATACGTCAAGTATGCGCCCTCGTCGCGCCTTGCCGTCCGGGCGCCTCGTCCACCGAAACATGACCGCTCTTCTGACCGGAGGCACTAGGCGGCCATGTCCCGGGTGCGGCCCGAGGTGCGAACCACCTGGTGAGCAGCCCGTCTCAGATCACTTCGAAGAGTGGCATGTCTGGCTGAGCAAGCCAGTCACGAACTTTCGGGCGTTACT
>PMLB01000133.1 GCA_003158735.1 Myxococcales bacterium
GCCACGGTCAACATGCGGTTGGCCTGCTTGGACTGGCGATAGGCTTGGTCGTTGTCGTAGCGGCGCCGCTGGAATTGCAGGTCGGAAAGATCCAGGTCGCCGGCCCAGTAACTGGCCACATTCACTACGCGCGCCGGGGCCGATCGGCGCAGCGCCGGCTCAAAGGCACGCATCATCCACACATAGCCGAGCACGTTGGTCGCGAACTGCATCTCGATTCCCTCGGGGGTTTCGCTGCGACGCCGGGGTGCGATGGCCGCGTTGTTGACCAGCACGTCGAGCCGACCCTGCCAGCGCGCGGCCAGCGCGAGCACGGACTCGCGTCGCGACAGATCGGCCAGCTCAACGCGCAGATCCGAGCTGCCACTCGCCTGTCGGGCTTCCTCCAGGGCCTGCGCCGCGCGCTGTTCGTCTCGACAAACCATAACGACGGCAAAGCCAGCTTTGGCGATCCCGGCGGCAATCGCCTTGCCAATAACCCCATTGGCCCCGGTCACAATGGCGACGGGTTTGTCTGCCTGGTTTGCCGGCATCTTGGAAATCGTCTACCTCAATCACAGAGAGCTTCTCACTGTGCCATCAGTCCGTGGGAATCTGTGCCAACAGCATCTTGGCGTCGTCATCCGCTCGCCGCCACCAAGCGCAAGGCAGCCACGGGATCTGCCAGGCTGATTGCGCTGCCGGCTAGGGCACGGATCAAACGAACGTCGCAGGTGACCAGCGTCGTCTTGAGGAAAAGCGCCAGGCAGGCGTAGACCGCATCGTAGGCACTGAGGCCGTAGCGGGCCGCCAGATCGAGCGCGTCACTGGCCAAGGGCTCAAGTGGGTAGGGCTTGAACGCAAGAGCGTGCAGTGCGGCCTGGTTCCTCTTGGCTGCCGAAACAGAATAGTCGCCCCGCCGGGCCTGTTTGAGAAAGACGTTGGCACATTCGACGAAGAACAGCTCGGGTACGCACAGGCGCAGGTCTGCGCAGGCAGCGGAGCCGTCAAAGAAGCGCGCCACGTCTTCCGCCCCCTGCTCGTTGCTGAAAAGCCTGACACCCACGCTGGCGTCGATCACCAGGCTCTGCACCGGGGTCTTCACCGTGACCTGTCTCCCCTGAGCAGCGCCACGCTGTCCAGTCTGCCTTTCACAGGCCGCGCGGCCTGGCGACGGCGGTGGATGCTCTCCAGCACGTCTCGGCGAGCCGCCTGCGAGTCCACGTCGGAAAGCGCATAGTCGAGCAGACGGACCACCTCGGCGCTCAGGGAAGTCTGCCTCCCTGTGGCGTGCCGCCGGAGCCGCTCATAGGTCAGCTTGGGGACATTGCGAACGTGCAGGATTGGCACGGGACACCTCGGATAGAGCCTAATTGTGCCACGCCGTGGTTGCACAGTGCAACCACCAACAGTACTCGGCCATCACCACGCCCAGCGTTCAGGCGTCCACCTGAGCGCTGCCCCCTACCAACGATTATTGCGCACCAGCTCGCGTAGCGGCTGGCGCACGAAGGGCACGGGCTCGGCTGCGGGATAGCCCATCGGGGTCATGGCCACGATGCGCACGCCGTCGGGCACGCCCAGGATCTCCTTGGCCTTGGGCTCGTCAAAGGCACAGACCCAGCAAGTGCCCAGGCCTTCTTCGGTGGCGGCCAGGATGATGTGGTCCATGACAATGGCCATGTCTACCTCGGCGGCGTTGAAGCCGTCCTTGCGCTTCCAAGCCTTGGCTGGCTCGACACACCCGGCGACGATCACGGGCGCCTGCCAGAACCAGTCGCTTCGGTACGCGGCCTTGAGCTTGGCGCGTACCTCGGGGTCAGTGACAACCAGAAGTTGGAAGGGCTGGAGATTGCATGCGGTGGGGGCCACGCGGCCCGCGTCCAGCACACGGTACAGGACATCCTCGGGTACCTCAGTCGGGCGGTACGCCCTGATGCTGCGACGAATGCGGATCAGTTCCTGAAAATCCATATTGCCTTCTATACCAGGGGGGCGGCCGTCTTGTCGCACGTCACCAGAAATCCCTGGCCCGCGTAGATGGGACGGATGGTGGCTGGCCCGAGGGACGAATGCGAGAACAAGCGTGCCAACCCGTCGGCCTGCCAGCGGCTGCGATCGCGCCAGGCATGATTGCCGGCGAGAACCCGCAGGACGATTGCCAAGTTGAGCAGGCCGGCCACGGCCAGCGCAGGCAGCAGACGCAAGGCCCGCAGCAGCCCTCGCCCGCCGCGCGCCCGTCGCAGGTGACGGGCGACAATCACGTCGAAGCGAAAGCACCAACGTGGGGTCGAGTGTACCATGCGGCCACCCGGCGCCAGGCAGTCCACCAGGTGTTCGATGGTTCGGCGCGGATTGGCCAACGCCCAGATCACGTTCACGCTCACCACGCGGTCGAAGCTCCCCTTTTCATTCGCCAAGAAATCATCGATGTCCGCGGCCACGAAGCGCGGGCTGGTTGACCAGGGCCGCCGTCGAGCTCGCACCAGCATGGCGGGCGAGGCGTCGACCGCCACCACCTCCACATCGGGATGGCGCTGGGCCAGCCGCACCTCAAGGGCGCCTGTGCCGCAGCCTGCATCCAGCACGCGCATGCCCGGCCGCAGGCCCAGTTCCGTCACCACCTCGTCCAGCATGTCCTGGTAGGGCGCCAGGCCGGCCACCAGGTCGAAGCAAGCCGCGTACAGGTTCCACAGCACGGCCGCCAGCCTACCCCGAGCTGCGCCAATGCTCGACAAATTGCAGGGCGGGTGCAGGCCACGTGCCTGGAAAGCCGCGCCAAGATGCATCAGCGCAATGCATTCTCGGGCATCCCCATCAAGGTCCACGCCGTCATGATTTTCTTGACAGCCTGCCCTTCGTGACCAACCTTGGGACCACAAAGGACTGCAAAATGGCTAACAAAACTACTCCCAAAACCGCACCTTCCAAGATTGCAACCCCGGCAGCTCCTGTGGCAAAGGCAGCCCCTGCTCCGGCAGCTCCTGTGGCAAAGGCAACCCCTGCGGCCAAGGCGACCGCCTCTTACAAGCCGACGCAGGAAGAGATCGCAGCCCGCGCCTTCGAGATCTACCAGCGCGACGGCGGGAATGACCACGAGAACTGGCTTCGCGCCGAGCGCGAGCTGATCGCCCGCGGTCGTCGCTAGTCGCCCGGGGAGCCCGCAGCTGCCCTGGCTGGATCTCCTAGACGCACAGCGCCTAGGGCCAGGGCGCACAGGCCGCAAAGCGAGAACAGTGTCTGGTTGGTCGCCACGATCTGATGACCGGTCGTTGCCAGAAGTAGAAGACCGTAGCCCAGCAGTCGTGATACTGCCTCACCGCTAAGGCAGGCTGCTGCGGCCACGGTCACGCCGGTGTAGGCAGCCACGACCATGGCCAGGTAGGCCGTGCCCACGACGCCTGCAGCGCCGGGCAAGTCGAAGCGAAGCCCATAAAGAGCCACGACCTGCGCCAGTGCTAAATATCGCACCATGGCCAAGGAGAGAAGGCAGAGTGCGATGAGCCCCGCCCCAAGCATAGACACCACTTGCAATGCGCGCAGCGGGCGGGAGGGAACCAGAACCGGCGCCAGCAGCAAGCCGAAGAATACGCTGGCCTGTGCCATGCGGGCACACTGGCCGATGAGAACGGGCGACCATCCCATGCGCTCACAGAACTTGGTCGCTGTTTGCAGAACCAGCGGAGCGGCAAACAAAGTCACCGCAAGTTTCAGACGGACAGGACAGCGCCTCTGCCACAGCCCTACCGCCACCAGCGCAGCCAGAAAAGCGTGACTGATGAGAAGGTAGACCACGTAGCGGTCAGGAACCGGCAGCGCCAGAACACCGACCAAGGACAGGATCACGAAGAAAATTCCGATGGTGCTGACCGTGATACGCATGGAGCGCGGAAAGATCGTGTCGCCCCGCAGGGCATGCAGCAGCACCATGGCGATCAACACCACGCCGAGGACGCCGCCCAGGTTGGACATGAAGAGCCCCACGTCGGACAAAACGCGGGCCAGTCCCCAGGTGGGTTGGCTGGGCAGAAACACATGCGACCCGAGTCGGTAGAGCACAAGGTCGGCCAGTGCGGCCAGGGCTAGGACGGCGGTCAGGTTGGGGCTGGGAATGGCTTTCGGCATGGATGACCGGCCCAGTATAGGGCTTTATCCTCACAATAGTCGCGCAGCCGTAACCGCAGCGGTAGCCTATCCGGACGGCCCCCATGTTTCACAGCTCCGCGGCAAGCATACTGTGCGCCTTTCTCGCGGCCGCGAGCGGCGCGCCGCCTTTCGTGGTGGCCTTGGATCCGGGACATGGCGGATCCAACCGCGGGGCACCCACGGCCAAGCCCGAGCAGTATGAGAAACACCTGACCCTGGAAATCGCCCGCCTGGTGCAACGGCGCTTGCAGGGCGAGCCAGGCCTCAAGATCGTGCTCTGCCGCAGCGACGACGTCCTGGTGCCCATCCGCGCCCGGGCCCGCTGTGCCAATCAGGCCGGTGCGCGCTTGTTTCTCAGCATCCACGCCAATGCGGCGTCGGCCGAGCAAGGACCAGGCAGCCAGCGCGGTTTCGAAATCTTCGTGTTGCCCGCCGAGGACGTCGATCAGGAGGTGGCGCGTGCGGCTTTGCTGGCCGACGACGACGCACAGGCCGCGTGGGCTGCGCATCGGGCTCGCACCACGGCGGCCGACAGCCTGGCCGCAGCTCGACGCATCCGCTGGCGCCTGTCCGACGCACTTGGATCGGATCGGGATCGCGGCATCAAGCAGGCCTGGGCGACCCTGGATATTCTGCAGGGTCTGGACATGCCCGCGGTGCTGGTCGAGGTGGGATTTCTGGACCACGCGGAAGAGGGTCCCTTTCTGCTTTCCGAGCAGGGCAAGAAGACCGTGGCGGCCGCGCTGGCCGGCGCCATCACCGACCTGCGCAGCCGCGAGTTGCGCGGGCAGCGCGATCCAATGACCACCGCACCACCCGGTCAACGCCGGGGGCCTGCGGCCGCACCAGCAAGCAACGTCAGCGGCGCGCGACCCTGAGATCCGCTGCGGGCTGACGCAGACGCAGGAAGAACGACTTGAGCAGGGCTGCGCTCTCGGCGGCCAGCACGCCGGGAATCACCTCGACCTGGTGATTGAGTCGCGCATCGTCGAGCAGCCGGTAGAGCGTGCGCGCGGCGCCCGCCTTGGGATCGTCGCAACCGTAGTACAGCCGCCGTATGCGCGCGTTGACCAGGGCCCCGGCACACATCGGGCAAGGCTCCATGGTCACGTAGAGATCGGCATCTACCAGGCGCCAGCTCCCCAGCGCGGCGGCCGCGGTTCGCAAGGCGATAATCTCGGCGTGAGCAGTGGGGTCGTTGAGACACTCGCGCTGGTTGTGCGCCACGGCCACCACCTGACCGCGGGCTATCACCACCGCACCCACGGGCACTTCGCCTGATCGGCCTGCCTGCGCGGCGGCCTCAAGCGCCAGGCGCATGGAGGCCTCGACCGGCGCCAAATCGGCCGGGGTATCGAGTTCAGCTTCTGCGGAACGGAGGAGCGACATGGTCAGGCCGCGCATTGTAGCGCGAAATCGCCGGGGATCAGCCCTGTCGTGCAACGATAGGCCAGAGCGGGTTGGGACCAATCGAGTTTCTCAGCAAGCCGTACACGCTGGAGGCGCTGACCCGCCGAGTGCGCGAGATCTTGGACCAGGCACCGCGCTGATGGCTGTGCGCTATGATGCAGATTCCATGGCAAAGTGCAGATGATGAGCAGCTTTGTGCTTGGCATCGACGAGGCAGGCCGGGGTCCGGCGCTCGGTCCCATGGTACTGGCAGCGGTCGTCCTCGACGAAAAGGCGGCGGCTCTGCTGGCCAAGCAAGGAGTGCGCGATTCCAAAGCATTTGGTTCGTCAGTTAGTGCGCGGCGAACCCGCGCGATCCTCAAGAATTCCGTCGAGGAACTGGCGAGCTGGGTCGGTGTGGAAGTCTGCAGCGTGGAAACCATCGACGAGTACGTCAGCCACCACGCTCTCAACCTGCTGGAGAGAGAACGTGCCGTGCGCCTGATCGAGCGCGCTCCAATCTGTCGTCGCATCGTCGCGGACGGGCAAGGCCTGTTCTCGCCGCTGGCCGCCCGCTATCCCCATCTCGAAGCGCGCAATCGGGCTGAGTCGGTTCACACGGCGGTCGCGGCAGCTAGCATCTGTGCAAAGGCACACCGGGATGCTCTGTTCGATGAGATTGCTCGGCGCTACGAGGCGGACTTCGGCCGGTTGGGAGGTGGCGGCTATGTCAACCCGCTCACGCACGCCTTCGTGGCCGCATACGTCCGCCGGCACGGCCACCTGCCGCCCGAGGCACGCGCAAGCTGGCCTTGGCCTGGAGATCCGAAGCCGGCCCCGCGCCTGAAGCACGCCGTGCGGCGTTAGGTACGCAAGCTGCATGAAAAGCCCGAGGCGAGCGCGCCAAAAAAATCTGGACTCTTGCGCGCAACCGGCTCATCTTGGAATGGAATACTCTGATCGTCGCCCACTTGGGTTCCTTGCGAAGCCGCTGCTGGGTAGTCGACTGAGAATGAGAACCTGGCACAAGGAGAAGGAACCATGGGAAAGAGACTCTACGTCGGCAACCTGCCCTACTCGGCTAACGAGCAGGATCTACACGACCTATTCGCGGGCACGGGCCACGAAGTGACCGAGGCCAAGCTGGTCATGGACCGGGAAAGTGGCAGGCCGCGCGGCTTTGCATTTGTCGAGATGGCGACCGATGCCGGCGCAGAAGCCGCCATTGCCAACCTCAACGGCAAGGATTTCCAGGG
>PMLB01000162.1 GCA_003158735.1 Myxococcales bacterium
CGTTGGTTTCGGCAAGGCGGCCGACGGCAGCGCCTTCCCCGGCGTTTTCCTGCTGGGCGCGGTCGGTGGCGTCACCGGGATCTTCCGCTCCGATGATCAAGGCACCAATTGGACACTTATCACCGATGATCGACATCAGTTCGGGGTAGCTGGCTACCTCGCGGGGGACGAGAATGTCTCTGGTCGTGTGTACGTCGGCTCGAATGGGCGCGGAGTCATTTACGGCGACCCCCTAAACTAGGCGACGCTCGCCGCTTCGTCTGAACGCGACGGCATTTTCGGTCGAGTCTCGCCTAAGATCTGTAATCGGCCATTCGGGATGGCTGATCACGCGTCAAGACATCTCTTCGCGACCAAGCGGAGGCTAGCTGTGCTAACCTGCACACCAGTCCTTCCGCAATGATTCAGCCTTGCCAGGGCCATGGAGGTTCTCGCATGGACCACATCGGATTCATGTTGCTTGCCTTTTTGGTGTGTACTGCACCGTTTGGTGCGGGGTGTGGACACAGCACGATCGCGCTTGATGCTGGCGTGGTTCTGCCGGTGGGTGCGCGTTCCCCCGACCCATTGATGGACGTGACCGGCACCGTCTCCGGCGGTCGGGACCCGCTGCCAGTCGACGGTGCCCCGTACGCCTTCTCCAACCTGACGACGACGATGACCGAGATGATGGCCGCCGCGGTTCGCCCCTGGGGGGCCCGGCACGCGAAGGAGAGGCGTGCCGGCTGGCAGATGAAGATTGATCTCCTCGACGCGCAGGCTGAGCTGCGAGGAGGGCTTCTCCGGGCGGAGATCGAGATCCGCACCACGTTGCGCTCGCGCGATGGACTTGTGTCCCTGGGCCAGAGTCAAAACCACTGCAAAGTGACCGGCGTCGACAGCCGCGACCCGCCGAGCGCCGTGTATCGCTGCCTCGAGAACCTGGCCCGCGATCTGGCCGGCTGGCTGGAAACGGCACATCCCTAGCAAGGAGAAAAGCAAGATGCGTGCCCTCGTCATCATCGCCCTCGTCAGCACGGCGCTCGGTTGCGCCACCATCCAGCCCGGACACCGGGGCTTGTACTTCGAACCGTCCAAGGGTCTGCATCGCGATATCCTCACTCCCGGCCGGCACTGGGTCGGCGTTTTCGGGAGGATCGAGGATTTCGATATCACCTATGCGACCCATGCCGAGCAAATCGAGACCCTGTCTCAGGAAGGGCTCAAGATGGTCCTGCGCATCGCACTCATCTACCGGCCGGTCGCCTCCGAGCTCTACGAACTGGAGACCGAGATCGGTCCCACCTACTACGACGAGGTTGTAGGGCCGGAGTTTCGCAGCGTCGCGCGCGGTGTGGCGGCACGCCACCCGTACATGGAACTGCACCGCAAGAACGAGCAGATCGAGGACGAGGTCGAGGCCGATCTGCGGCGGCGCACCGCGGGCAAGCACGTCGAGATCGCCTCGGTGACGCTGGAGTCGATCCAGTACGAACCGGCCATCCTGAAAGCGGTTCAGGACAAGTTGGCGGCCGAGCAGGACTCGTCCCGGCAAAAGACCGTGCTGGAGAACGAGGGCATGCGAAAGCGTCTCGAGCTGCAGTACCAGGCCGAGCAGGAGAAGATGCGGGCCGATGCGGCCCTGCGCGAGAAGCAACGCGATCTGGAGCTGAGCAAGGCGCAAGCGGAAACCGATCGGGTCAAGGAGGAATCCGAGGCAGCCAAGCGCGTGATCCAGGCGCGCGGCGAAGCGGAGGCTGCCAAGTATTCGGCACAAGCGCTGAGCGCAAGAGAGAAAGCCCACAATCAGGCGTTGACGCCCCTGGCGGTCATGGAGAAGGGCTTCGAGGCGCTCAAGGCGCTCGCTGGGACGGGTACCAACGTCATGATTGGTGACTGGTCGAAGGTCCCCAATTTCCTGTTCCCAAACCTGAATGCGTTCAAGGCATCAGGCGCAGCCGGGCCGGTCGAAAAGCGCGAGAGGCACTAGAGCTAGACGTCGCTATTGCGTCCGCTCGGCCCAATCGCCAGCAATCACTACGGCGCGGGCGAAGATCGCGCCGCTTCCTCCTTGCAGGCCTCGATATCTTTCTGGCTCGTGACCCGCTCGAACTCGCGCGTCTTGTTGCCGCGAAGGTCGATCTCGTAGGCCTTGATCGTGAAACGCCCCTTCAGCCCCATCATCCCGGTGTCTCTGTTCTCAATCCGATACTGATGGCCCGCCCTCATCGGCAAGGCGAAGTTCAATTGCCCCGTGTCAAAGGTGCCGATGGAAGTGCGCCCGGGCGTCGGCACGCCCCCGCGCGATGGAGTGCCGATGACATGACAACCAGGCAAGAGCTCGAAGTACCCACCGAGCGACGAGACGTCCTTGTCGTCCACGAATTGCACGTAGCCAGTGAGCGTGGAACCCTGCTCCGGAGCGAGGGGCTGCGGCGCGGGTGGATAGAGCCGGTAGGGGCGCACGCCCGCGCCCGAGAGGCAGCCGGCGGTCGATAGGACCAAAGTCATCACCACACCGTGCCTTTGCATGGTGCAATTATGTTCCGGCGGATCGACCATGGAAACACTATTTTGTTCGAGGCTGTCCTATGATGGCGGGGCTATTGAGGTGAACCCATGATTCTGCGTGCGACCTCGATCCTTGTGTTTTCGTGCCTGCTGCAACCCATGGCCTGGGCACGGAACGAGTCTGTGCCGAGCGGCGCAGTGGTGAAGCTGCCGGACTTGAACGTCCAGGTCCAGTTCTACGGCGAAAATACCGTGCGGGTGACGAAGTGGCTGCCCCAGGGCTCTCCGGCGAAGAGGAGCCTGGTGGTGATCCAGAACAAGCTGCCCAAGCTCAAGCTGGAATCCCAAGAAACGCCTTCGGAGCTTTCGCTCAGTTCGCAAACAATGACGGCTCGGATCTCGAAGCAGGATGGCAGCGTGACCTTCCTCCGCGCTTCCGGCGACATCCTGCTGGCGGAGAGTGGCAAGGCTGCTTTCGCTCCGGTGGAGTTCAGCGGCGACAAGGGCTTCAGCCTCCTGCAACGATTCTCGCTCACCCCCACAGAAGGCATCTACGGCCTTGGACAACATCAGGATGGGTATATGAACTACCGGGGTCGCTCGGTGACTTTGGTGCAGGCCAACACGCAAGCCTCCACGCCCTTCCTGGTTTCCACCCAGGGCTACGGACTTCTGTGGGACAACACCTCCAAGACCATCTTCAAGGACGGG
>PMLB01000091.1 GCA_003158735.1 Myxococcales bacterium
TTCTGACCGGAGGCACTAGCCAATTAGCTGTTTCACCACAGAGGGCACAGAGGCCACAGAGCCGGATCGGAAAGGGAAGGGTTTGGGTTCCGTCCGGTCCGAACCCCTTCCTTTCCGGCCTCTGTGTCCTCCGTGCTCTCTATGGTGGAAAAGCTAGCCAAGTCGGGATCGCGCTGCGCGAGGCTCTGGCTAGAAGAACTTGTTGGACAACAATCGTCCCACGCCCGCCAGTGCCAGGGCCAGTCCCGCTGCGGCCAGCAGCGCGCCGGCCAGATCGATGGGTCGATGGCGCTGGCTGACCAGCCGCGCGCCGTACACGGTGGCCGCAAGGCCGATCACGATCAAGACGAACGCCAGCAGCATGGGCCAACCATCTTGAGGTAAAGTCCGCCGATGGCAAAGCCCGAACAATTCGCCGTGATTCTTGCAGGCGGTGGAGGCACGCGCCTGTGGCCGGCCAGTCGGCGCAACCGGCCCAAGCAGTTGCTCAGCCTGGGCGCCAGCGAATCGCTCCTGGCCGCCACGTTTCGCCGGCTAAGCGCGCTGCTGGGCCCGGAGCGCACCTTGATCGTGACCGCGGCGGATCAGGCCGAGGCCGTCCGCGAGGCCCTGCCCGGCCTTACGTCCGACTGCCTGGTGGTCGAGCCGGCGCCACGCAACACGGCTCCGGCGGTGGGCCTGGCGGCTGCGCACATCGCGCGGCGTGCGGGCCAGGACGCGGTGATGGCGGTCGTGCCCTCTGATGCCTTCATCAGAAATGAGCCGCGGTACGCGACCGTGCTGCGGACCGCACTGGCGCAAGCCAGCCAGGCCATCGTCACCATCGGCATCAAGCCGACGCATGCGGAAACCGGCTACGGCTACCTGCAGACCGGGGCCAAGGTTGCGGGCAACGCCGAGGTGTGCCACGTGGCGCGCTTCGTGGAGAAGCCTGACCTGCTCCTCGCACGTGCCTATCTGGCCTCGGGCGACTACCTGTGGAACTCGGGCATGTTCTTCTTTTCTGCTGGCCGCCTCCTCACTGAAGCCCGCCAGCACTTGCCCGAATTGTCCGCTCTGCTCGACGAGCTTTGCGTTTCGCCCGATCCCATCGCGCTGGCCCAGCAGCGCTACCCGCGCGTGCCCGCCATCTCTATCGACTACGGAATCATGGAGAAGGCGCAAGGCATTCAGGTGGTTCCAGGCGACTTCGGTTGGAGCGATGTCGGCAGTTGGGCCGCCCTGAGTGAGATTCGGCCCACCGATGTCGACGGGAACGTCGTCTCGGGCGACGCCATCGTGAAAGCCAGCAAGGGCAGCGTGGTGATGGTCGATCCGGGCGCGCCGCTGGTAGGCGTGGTGGGCGTCGAGGGGATCGTGGTGGTGGCCACCCGCGACGCCGTGCTGGTGGTGCCCAAACATCGGGCACAGGAAGTACGTAGCGTGGTAGATGAGCTGTCCGCGCAGGGCAGAAAAGAGTTTCTGTAGCGGATCCCGAGCATGGGAGGCTGCCCCATCGCGTCCGAATTGCAATCCACGACTACGCTTCCGCCCAAAGCGTTGTAAGCTTTGACAGGTGCCCGAATCTAATTTGGGGAGGCAACCGTCATGCAAACCATCCCTCTCGCTTCAACGCTGTTCCGCAACGTGTTGCCGACCTGCGCGTTCTTCGCCCTGCTACTTGGCTCATCGCCAGCATCGGCGGCCTTGGGCGGCGATGTTTCATCCATCGGCGCCGGCCAAACTCACCTGCTGGCCAGTGCGCGCATCCAACGGGCCGCCACCCACGTCATGCACGAGCTTCAGGCGCCGACCGGCACCAAGGTACGCGAGTATCTCGGCAACGACGGCAAGGTCTTCGCGGTTTCCTGGCAAGGTCCCTTTCGCCCTGACCTGCGCCAGCTGCTCGGCACCTACTACGATACGTACATCCAGGCCGCCAAGGGCCGCGTAGCCCGCGGCCCGGTCAACATCGAGCTTCCCGGACTGGTCATCCACATGAGCGGCCACCAGCGGGCCTTCTATGGTCGGGCGTACCTCGTGGACCGCGTACCGCAAGGACTTTCCACCGACGAGATTCGCTAGTGCGCGCCCCTCGCACGCGACGAGCCGGGGTGGCCTGCACATGTGCCGCCCTTGTGGGCGTGGCGTGCAGCAGCAGCAGCAGCAGCAGCAGCTCCGGCCTTAGCCCCAATGTCATTGCCCTGCCGGCGGACAACGTGGCCGAGGTTTCCGTCGACTATGGGCTGCCCAACATCGGCTATATCGACGGCCTGTTTGCCAAGATAACCGTCTGCGTTCCGGGCAGCACCAGCGACTGCCAAACTATCGACCACGTTCTGGTCGACACCGGCTCGTCAGGCCTGCGCCTGTTCGGATCAGTGCTGACGCTCTCGCTGCCCGAGTTGACCGACGCCAACGGGGTCGCACTCGCCGAGTGCACCCCGCTCATGAGCGGCTCGCTTTGGGGCCCGCTGCGAAGTGCCGATTTCAGCATCGCGAACGAGCAGGCAAGCGATCTCATCATCCAGGTCATCGATGAGTCAACCTATCCCATGCCGACCGGTTGTACCGGCACAGACATCAGCGACCCAAACGATCTGGCTGCGAATGGCATTCTCGGAGTGGGCTGGTCCTTGCAGGATTGCGGGCCGTCCTGCGCCGCGCGCGTGGGCCCCAGCAATTCGGGGATGTACTTCACGTGTTCTTCAGCAACGGCCGATGGCTGCCAGGCAGCGTCTGTGCGTGTTGCCCAACAAGTGTCAAATCCTGTCGCATTCTTCAGCCAGGACAACAACGGCGTGATTATCGAGTTGCCTGCAATTCCCGCGGAAGGGGCGCCCAGCGTGACGGGATCTCTGGTCTTCGGCATTGGCACGCGCGAAAACAATGGTCTGGGGTCGGCGACGGTGATCCGGCTCGACGACTCCGGCGACTTTCTGACCAAGTACCCCACGAACGGCAGCGCGTCTTTTGCCTTCATCGACAGTGGCTCGAATGCGACCTTCTTCCCGGACAGCGGCACCACGCACATCCCAACCTGCTTCAGCGCGAAGCACCCCGAAGTCTCGGCCTTCTACTGTCCCAGCTCCACCTTGAACTTGTCTGCCAGGGTTCAGGATACCTACGGCATGGTTGCCTTCAACGTGGACTTCAGCGTCGCCAATGCCATGAATCTGTTCACCAGCCAGTACGACGTTGCTTTTGACAACCTGGCCGGGCCAGATTCCCCACCACCGTCCGGAACGGGTGACACTTTCGCGTATTTCGACTGGGGCCTGCCCTTCCACTTTGGCAAGAACGTGTTCACCGCCATCGAAGGCCAGGCGACTCCAGGCGGATCGGGACCCTTTGCTGCGTTCTGAGACGCGTCGCTGTCATTCGCCGGTGAGCACGCGCATCAGCGCTGCCCAGGCCAACTTTCCCAAGAAGAGGTAGGCCAGGGCGCTGGCCGCCAGGAATGGGCCAAACGGGACCTCCGCCTTGCGAATGGACACCGGCGCAACAGGCGGAGGAGAAACTGCTGGCACAGCCGCGGCCTCGCGACGTCGACGCAGGACCAGGACCGGCACGCTCACCAGTATGCCCGCGAGCGACGCCAGCAACACGATGGCGGGAATGGCTTTCCAGCCGAACAGAGCGCCCATGATGGCCAAGAGCTTGCCGTCGCCCAGGCCCAGACCCTCGCGGCCGGTGGCGTAGTAGTAGCCGTCGGCGACGATGCGGACCAGGAGATAGCCCGCGGCGGCTCCGATAGCGCGTTCTGACCAGGAGACGTCGTGCACGGCGAACCCGGCCAGAAAAAAGACCCCGATGGCAGGCAGCGTGATGACGTCGGGCAGGCGCTTGGTGTCGAGATCGATGAACGACAGCACCAGCAGCACGGCGGCAAAGGCGAAGTAGGTGGCGAAGCGGGCGGCGCGAACGCCGAGCGGCTCGCCCGGCGCATCGACCACGAAGGTCCAGAAAATCAGGGCCGCCAGCGCGGCGGCCACTGCCTCGACCAACGCGTAGCGGGGCGAGAAGCGTGCGCCGCAGTGCCGGCAGCGACCGCGCAGCAGCAAGTACGAGAGAATGGGGATGTTGTCACGGGCCCACACGCGCTTGCCGCACGCGAAGCAATGCGAGGCTGGCCTGACCACCGACATGCCCCGTGGAATGCGCACAATGCACACGTTGAGAAAGCTGCCCCACAGGGCGCCCAGGCCCGCGGCCGCGAGGGTGGCGGCCAGGCGCAGACCAGGCGAGCTAAGCGTGAGGAGTGCGTCCACCCGCCCACGTTACCACTGCTGAGACGGAACCGTATCGTCACCCGATTGGGAATCATGCGCCCGAGAGGTTCAGTGGTAAATTGCCAGCCCTCGTGCGCAGATCCTTTTCCCGTCAGCGGATGATCACGACGCTGCTTCTCGTGGCAGCGTGGACAAGCTGTGGTCGCGGCAAGCGCGAAGAGGTCCAGCCGCCGGACCAAGAATTGGACGCGGCCTTGCGACCAGCCGCTCTGGTCTCGGCATTGCGGCGTCTCTCGGGCGCGCACTTTCATGCCACGGCGACTTTTCGCGTGAACGCAGCGGGTGGGCCGGATGCCGGCGCCAAAGACGCCATCACCACCACCACCGACCTGTGGATCGACAAGCAGGGCAACTTTCGCCTGGCCGAAAGCAACGACCAGGATGGCGGCCGCGAAGTGGTGCGCGTGGCTGGCGATCTGGCCGTGGCCTTGCGCTTCGGGAAGTTCATCCGCCGCCCCGCCCAGGATCCCGAGCCGCAGCGATTTCTGGAGGAAGGCGTGGGGGCGCCGTCGGCAACGTGGGACACCGTGCGCAGGTTCGTCAAGGTCGTGCCGGCCGGCAGCCGCGCCTTCCGCTTGAGCCAGGCCGCGGAGCCGCTCCCGGCGCCAGCCACGGCCACGCCTTTGCGCAAGTGGCGTGAGACGGTCGAAGTCCAAACTCTGGTGGGCGACGCGCGGCTCGATGCCAGCGGCGGTCTGCAGGCTCTTTCGCTCGCCTCGCACTTTCGGGCCGTGCGCGATGGAACCCCCATCGAGGGTGAGATTGCGGTGGCGGCCAGCGTCGACGCCGTGCTGGCGCCGGTGACCATGCCGGCCGCAGAAACCCTGCCCGCGCGACAGCGGACCATCCTGGAAGAACGTGCCCTGCTGGGCGGCCTGGGTGGCCGCACACCCGCCTTGCAGCCATCACCGAAGAAGGGGACCGGCGGTCGGCGCCCGATCGAGGGCGTGGGGTCAGGCCAGGATGGGTCGAAGCAGCCCCACAGACCGTCGCCAGCCAAGCAGCCCGCGGCCGGCAAGCAGGAAACTCCGTGAGCGCCGAGAAACCCGACGACGTGCTGTCCGTCGAAGTGAAGATCGAGCCGGTCACGCCCCAGGATCCGTCACGGCTTTCACACCTGGCCCAAAACCACCGTCTTATCGTACGGCGTGCGCTCCTCGCTTCGGCTCTAGGCGGCCTGGTTCCCGTGCCGCTCCTGGATGACATCGTGTCGGGGCGCGTGCGGGCGGGCCTGTACATGAAACTGGCGGCGTGTCGTCAGGTCGACCTGCCCGCTGCCTCGGCCGGGGTGCTTGCCCAGGGCAAGGCCAGCTCAGCTTTGCGAAGCATCACGCTGGCCGCGGTGACCCTGGCCGCGCTCAAGCTGGCCGGGCGCAAGTTCTTTGCCTTGCTCGCTGCCGGCCGCAGCGCAGAGGACATGGCGACCATCTTCCAGGTGGCCACACTGGTCGACCACTACTGCGCCAAGCTGCACGTGGGCGGGCCCGTCAGCCAGCCGCAGGCGGCCGAACTGCGCGCGATGGTCCATCAATCCGTGAGCCGCACCTCGAAGACCAAACTGGTGGCCGCGTTTCGCGAGGGGGGCCAGATTCTGGGTCGCTCGCTGGCGGAAGCACCGCGCTGGGTATCGCGCAGTCTGTCTTGCCACGCCGAGCGCTGGCTGCGTACCGGCGGCCATCCCGAAGTCGTGCCTGCCGTTTGGCCGATCGACGAGAACGATGAGGAGAGGACCTGGCTCGATCGCGCTGCCTACGCAGTGGAAGAACGGCTGGCCGCTCTGGGCAACGGGTACTTGGGCGGACTCGTCGACGATTTCGAAGTCCGCTGGCGCGAACGCCCAGCGACGAAGGGCTAGTTTTTTTCACCACAGAGAGCACAGAGGCCACAGAGCCGGATCGGAGGCAAGAAAGGGTTGGGATCCAGTCTGTCCGAACCCTTTCTTCATCCGATCTCTGTGTTCTCTGTGCTCTCTGTGGTTGATCAGCTAGCTTTCTTCTTCCCGCGCAGGATCTTCCGACTTGGATTGAGGCTGGCGCTTGGCTTTGCTACGATTGTGGCAAGTGAAGAAGAAACCTGCCCCCAAGCCAAAGAGCAAAGCATCCAAGACCTCAGGCAAGCCCGGTCGTCGCATCGGGCCCAAGGCGGCAGCGGGTAGAGGGATCATTCCTGCGCGGGCGCGCCACGCAGACCTGGCCAGGCCGGTCCCAAGCAGCCCCCAGGTGCAGCGCGAGGCGCTGGCCGCGGCCCGTGCCGCCATCGACGCGGCGCTGGCCAAGAAAGCGCTGCTTCCCATTCTCATCGACGTGGCGGGCCGGGCCAGCTACGCCGACTACATCGCCATCGTGAGCGGCCGCAGCGATCGGCAAGTGGAGGCCATCGCGGACCACGTGCAGCAGGTCATGCGCGAGCGTGGCCGACGGCTGCTTGGCCGCGAGGGCACGCGCAACGGACGCTGGGCCTTGCTCGACTTCGGCGACGTGGTGTTGCACGTGTTCTATCACCCGGTGCGGGAGATATTCGACATCGAAAGCTTGTGGATCGATGCTCCCCGAGTGAAACTTCAGGTTCCGCCCGAGGCCATGGTGATTGCCAGCGACGGCGCAATCGGATCGTGAAGGTCCTGGTCCGCGCCGTCGGCAAGATGCGTGATCGCCGGCTGGAGTCGGTGTGCCAGGAGTATGTGGATCGCGCGCGACGCCACCTGCCCGTGGCGATTGAGGAAGTGGAGAGCGACGCAGACTTGCTGCGTAACCTGCCCGCGGGCGCCGAGATCGTCGCACTGGAACCGGGCGGCGATCGCTGGACCACCGCCGAGTTCATCAAGTACCTCGAGCAACGCATGGTGCAGGGTGCGCGAGCCATCGTTTTTCTCATCGGCGGGTCCGACGGCCTGGCGCCGGCCACGGTGAAAGCCGCAAAGAAGCGTCTGTCGCTCTCGCCTCTCACCCTGCCCCACCGCCTGGCCCGCGTGATCCTGTGCGAGCAGATCTACCGGGCTCTCTCAGCCCTGCGTGGCGAGCCGTACAACAAGTAGGGACCGCTCCGGATTTCACCACAGAGAGCACAGAGAGCACAGAGACGGATCGGCATCGTGGGAAAGGAAGGAAGGGTTCGGATCCGGATCCGAAACCCTTTCTTTCCGGCCTCTGTGGCCTCTATGCCCTCTGTGGTGAGACTCCGGATCGCGTATCCGGCCGGAGAATCCCGAGAAAAAAGTGGCTCGCACCTATGCCAGTGTAGACTGACGGCAGATGCCATGACTATCAGCAAGCGGCTTTTCGACATGGCTCGGGCCGAGTTGAATTCGTTGCTCGACAAGGCGTCAACCTGGGAGTCGCCGCGCGATCCCGACGAGGATCTCTATCGCCGCTACGGGCTCGACCAGTTGACCGACGAACAACTGGAAGCCGAGCTGGAACGCCGCCACCGGGCGCGCGCCGCGGCCCAGGCCAAGGCCAACGCCCCGCGCCCGTCTCCAGCCAGCAGCGCGTCGCGGCCCAGGGCTGCGCGTCCCTCGTCGGGCCCGCCGCCGCGCAGACCTTCGCCCGACGATGACGTGCGCCGCGCCTACGCTGCGCTGGAAGTGCCGGTGGGCTCGAACTTCGAGACTGTGCGCAAATCGTACCGCGCGCTCATGCGCAAGTACCACCCCGACCATCATTCCGAATCACCCGAAAAGCAGAAGACCGCCACCGAACTCACGCAGAAGCTGGCCGAGGCTTATAAGCTGCTCGAACGACGACTGCGGAGATAGCGAGCTTTTCCCCCTGCGGGGGCTTCGGGANNGGAAGGGAAGAAGGGGTTCGGACCGGACAGAACCCAACCCTTCCCTTTCCGATCCAGCTCTGTGGCCTCTGTGCTCTCTGTGGTGAAATAGCTAGCTATTTTGCCTTGCCTTGGTTCGCGACGGCCTTCATCGCCGCCTCGATGGCCGCCTGATCCCCGAGGTAGTAGTGCTTGATGGGCTTGAGGTTGGCGTCCAGCTCGTACACCAGCGGGATGCCGGTCGGGATGTTCAGCTCGACGATCTCGCTCTCCGGGATGTTGTCCAGGTACTTGACCAGGGCACGCAGGCTGTTGCCGTGGGCCGCGATGATGACCTTCTTGCCCGACTTCACCACGGGCGCGATGGTTTCGTGCCACAGCGGCAGGAAGCGCGCCACGGTATCCTTCAGGCACTCGGTCTGCGGCAATTCGGCGGGCTTGAGATCCTTGTAACGCCCTTGCGGATCGTTGCCCGGGAAGCGCGGGTCGGTCTTTTCCAGGGGCGGCGGCGGGATGTCGTAGCTGCGCCGCCAGATCTTGACCTGAGCCTCGCCGTACTTGGCCGCAGTCTCCGACTTGTTCAGGCCCTGCAAGGCCCCGTAGTGCCGCTCGTTGAGCCGCCATGAGCGATGAACGGGAATCCACATCAGGTCCAGCGTGTCGAGCACGCACCCCAAGGTGCGGATGGCGCGCTTGAGCACGGACGTGTACGCCACGTCAAAGATGTAGCCCCCGTCCTTCAGCGCCTGGGCGCCGGTCTTGGCCTCCTGTCGGCCCTTCTCGGACAGATCCACATCAGTCCAGCCGGTGAATCGGTTCTCTTGGTTCCAGGTGCTCTCGCCGTGGCGAAGCAACACGAGCTTGTACATCGCGGTCTCCTCTCTTACTTTGCGGGCAGTACTTGTAGCATGCCCTGGTGGGCCGAGGGGCCAGCCAAAACGACCAAGCCGTCGGGCCACGCCTCGATTTGGATGAAAGTATCGCCCGCTGCGCGATAGCGCCACACCTCGCAAGTCCCGGACGCGCGCCCTGGCGTTCGACCGCTGGTCACCACCTCGGCCTGACCCCCGAACACGCGCAGGTAGATTCGTCCTCTGAACAGGATATTGGCCGGCGGCGGCGTGGTCATGTCGAGATCGTGCACCTCCTCGAGAAACAGCACGCGCTCGTCGATCTCGTCCGGCAGCGGATCCATCCACAGCACGCGCTCGCCGTCGACCAGGCGCGCCAGCACTCGCTTGCGATCTCCCATGTGGTAGGTGACCCGGCCCTCGACCAGGTAGTCCGCCCCGGTGTAAATGACGATGTCTTTCAGGTGAAGTTCCATGGGTGCTTGGCAGCACAGTATCGCGCCCAGCCTGTGCCTTGACAACCCTGGCCGCCGCCGTTAAGCACGACTGGTGAAGTTCGAACTTGTCCGGGTTCTCGACGATGCGGGTCGCGTGGTGCATCCCGAGCGCGAGCCTGCCATCCCGGCCCCCGAGCTGCGCCACATCTTGCAAGTCATGGTGCAGAACAGCCTGCTCGACGAGAAACTGCTGCGCTTCCAGCGCCAGGGCCGCATCGGCTTCTACCTGACCGCCTGGGGCGAAGAGGCCACGCTGGTGGGCCCGGTCTGGGCGCTGCGTCCCAGCGACTGGATCTTCTCCTGCTACCGCGAGGC
>PMLB01000452.1 GCA_003158735.1 Myxococcales bacterium
GGCCGCCCAAACGTGGCCGAAATTTTGACCGGAGGCACTAGGGGAAGATGTAGGCGACGCCGCCGCCGATGAAGAGGACGAGAAAGTCGAAGAGGCCGGCGTCGATGCGGAGCTCGAGGCCTGGGGCTTGCGGAATGCGAAAGTCGACCCCAGTGAGCAAAGTCAGGGCGGGAATCGCGCCCGGCACCGAGCCTTCCCTAAAGCGGTGATCACCACCGGGCCCGGACCCGGTGTCGGGTGGTCCCTCACTGCTCTTCAACTCGGCTTCTGTGCAGCCTGCGGCCAATGACGTGCAGACTCTCGGCCGGCACAGGGCGGGGTTGCCGACATTGGCGTCTGTGCACGCGCTGGACGACGACGTGCGCAGGATGTCGCCCTGGACGATAGTCAGGCCCAGTCCGGCGCCGTAGTGAATGCCGAAAACGTCGTTGAAGAACTGGCGTTGGATGAAAGAGAAATCGATGGTCCAGAAACCGAAGTTCTTGAATTGGACCCAATCGGTGTCGACGTTCGCGGCGTGGCCATTGCCCAGCCAGTTCCCATCGGGCGGGCTCATGTTCTGGTAGCCCACGCTGAGTGAGAGCTCCCAGTACCGGTTGGGGTTTTCCGCATCGCGCTTGCGCCGAAAGCCTTCAAGACCGACGCCGTAGGAGTACAGCGACTGATGGGCTTTGGTGAACAGGCCGAGGAATGCGCCGGGCAGCGCGATGAAGCGCCCCCGGGCACCCAGGCCGAATTGCGGGGCATTGACCGGCCCTGCCGGGGGCGCGCCTTCTGCAGCCGCCGGAGTTTCCTCGGCCGGCTGGGCCTGGGCCTCTGCTGGTGGGGTGGCCGCGGCCTCGTCTTGCGCGCGAGCCGCAGGGCTGAGACCGAGAAGAAACATCGGGGCGAAAGCTACGATCGTCGGGCAACGAGCCATCACGTCCTCCGGGTGCTGGGCGGTGGGTCAAGTCCACCGCTGCCGGCCACTATAACCCAAGCCGTGCTAACGTTGGACAATGCTCGTTCTTTGGCTGAGCGCAGCTATCAGCGTCCTGGTGTCCGGGCCTGCTGCCCCGGCAGCTCGGACTGACCGGGCCGCGGTCGAGGCCCGTCTGCGGGCGAACACCATGCCCCGTTCGGCTGCCGAATGGGCGGCACTCGGACCAGGGATCGACGAGATCCTGATTGCCGTCGCAGGAGACGCCAAGGCTGAGCTGCAGCTGCGCGCGCACGCGGTCAGCGCCCTGGGCGTGATGTCCACGCGACCTGGCCGGGCATTCTTGGAAACGGCGGTGAAACAGAAAGCCGCCTCGGCCGATGCGGGCGACAAGCTCCTCTTGCGCAAGGCGGCTTTGGCGCTCGGTTGGGCAGGGGGCAACGCGGTCCCGACCCAGCTCGGACCGCTGCTAGACCACCCCGACCCTGACGTGAGGATCGACGTCGCCATCGGGCTGGGGCTCACGCGATCCGAAGAGGCGGCCGACTTTTTGCGCAAGCGTTTCGACGTCGAGACCGTGCCCAAGGTGCGCAACCAGATCGGCCGGCAGCTCCGCCTGATCGAAGACGCTGCCGCTGCGGTGAAACGACCTTCGCCTGCGCCGCAGTAGCGGCTCTGTACGACAAACCAGCGTCTCCTGGATCGAGGATCAAAGTTAGCTATTTCACCACAGAGGACACAGAGGTCACAGAGTCTGATCGGAAAGGAAGGGGTTGGCCTCCCGGCCGGTCAGAACCCTTCTTTCTTTCCGACCTCTGTGTTCTCTGTGCTCTCTGTGGTGGAAAAAGCTAGCCAGCTACCTATTGGATCGCGCTCCACGAGATTCTGGCTACTGATACAGGTCCGCGCTTGCCAGGCTCGAAACGCCATCGGATCCGCCGGCCACCAGGACTTTCCCGTCGGACAACAACGTCTCAGTGTGGGACTGCCTTGGTACTGTCAGGTCGGTGGTGGCGGTGAACGTCCCGATCTTGGGGTCGTAGAGATCCGCACCGGCGAGCACCCAGGCGCCGTTGTATCCGCCGACGACGAGAACCTGTCCGTTGGGCAACAACGTCGCCGTGTGATCGCCCCTGGGCGCGGTCATTCCGCCCGTGGCCGTGAATGTCCCGGTGAGGGGGTCGTACACTTCCGCCCTCGCGAAATATCCGTCACCACCGCCTCCGCCAGCGATGAGGACCGTGCCGTTTTGGAGCAACGTCGCCGTGTGAGTGGCCCTGGCCAGGGCCATGCTGCCGGTGGCGGTGAACGTCCCGCTGGCTGGGTCGTAGAGCTCGGCGCTGGCCAGATACCCGCCGGCATTGACCCCGCCGGCGATGAGGACCCTCCCATCGGGCAGCAGAGTTGCCGTGCACGACACCCTGGGCACGGTCATGTTGCCGGTGGCGGTGAATGCCCCTGTGCCCTGGTCGAAAAGCTCCGCACTCGTGAGATAGTCGACAGCAAGCGATGATGGATTGTCCCATCCACCGGCGATGAGGACGAGATGGCTGGTCAACAACGTGGCTGTGTGCAGCCCGCGTGCCGTGGTCATGGTTCCGGTAGCGGTGAACGTCGCACTCCCTGGGTCGAACAGCTCTGCGCTGGCAAGATTGCTGAGACCACCGCTCCAGCCACCGGCGATGAGCACCATCCCGCCGGGCAGCGATGTCGCTGTGTGGGAGCTCCTGGCTGTGGCCATGCTTGCGGTGGGGGTGAAAATCGCAGCCCCAGGGTCGAACAGCTCCGCGCTCGCCAGAGCCTGGCCGCCGGCCATGAGCACCATTCCATCGCGCAACAAGGTCGCCGTGTGCATGTCTCTTGCCACGGTCATGCTGGCCGTCGGCGCGAAACCTTCCTTCAGGGACGTCTCGGTGCCACAGGCCAGCGATAGTGCTGTGCCCAGGCCAACAATGGTGAACAAGTTTCGCATCAGGGAACTCCTTGCGCTGAGGTTGCTTGCTGCGCCCGATCCAACCACGAACCGGAGCGCAATGCTACCACCGCTCTGTCGAATCAGAACGCGACGAACGGTCCTGCCCCTGCCGGAGTCGATTGACCTTCAACGGCGGTGAAGACATTCCTGCCGAAGTAGAAAGGCAACCCCCAGTCAAAAGCCCCACCCACCGCGGAGGTTCCGCCCAGGTTGGCATAGGCCACGTTGTTTACATGGGAGAACAAAGTCGCAGCGTTGGCAATGCTGAAGTCCACATTCACTGTAGCCAAGCCGCTGGCATCTTGAATTGCGGCCGACAAGCTCTGAGTGGAACTGGGACAGTAGAAACCGGAGTTCGGCCTTGCGCAGGTCGCGATGCGCGTGCTGCCGCTGGTCGCGAAGAAGAGAGCGTTGGAACCACTGTCAATGAAGGCAAGAGAAATCTTGCCGGTCGTGGGATACTTGGTCAGCAACTCGTCAAAGCTGTCGAGCTGGAGCACGGTTGCTTGGCCCAACCCATTATTGTCACGGGTGCCGATGCCGAACACCAAGGCTCCCGTCACGCTGGGTGCTCCATCGGTGGAAATCGTGGGCAACTCGATAATCGTGCCGTTGTTGTCTTGGCTGAAGACCGAGACGGGATTTAACACTTGTTTGGCAAGAGGCACCGCTGCCACCACGCAACCACCCTTCTTTGCCGAAGAGCATGCGTAGTACATCCCGGGATTGGCCGAGGTGCGGCCCGGGGTTGCCGCGCAATACGACCCGCAGTCTTGCAGAAGTGCGCTAATACCAATGATGCCGTTGGCTCTCAGCGTGTTGGTGGTGCTGTTGTCAGTGCCCGTACAACCGCTGGGCACGGGATAGGTTGACTCTTCGATGACTTGCATGGCGAGACCGTTGGCTTGCTCGCCCGCGATCTTGAGGTCGGCACTGCGCAGGGGGCCCCAGGTGTAGCCACTGACAAACTGGAAGCACTCCGCCAGCGCGACTCCGCTGTCCTCGGTCCAGGCCGGCAGCGAAAGTGTCAGGACTGACTTGAGCACGCGCAGCCCCGTGGATCCGGTGTCGACCAGCACATGGTCGACGGTCTGGCATTGGCTGGTTCCCGGAACGCAGATGGTGACGGTCAGAAATAGGCCGTTGAGGTAGTTGATGTTGGGCAGCCCGATGTCCACCGAGACCTCGGCCACGTTGTCCGCAGACGTGACAATGCCGGTCGAACCCCCGCTACCGGACGAGCCAGCGCTGCCAGAGGCGCCCGCGGTGGCGGTCTTGCCTGCGCTGCCGGACGCGCCCGCAATGGCGGTCTTGCCCGCAGTGCCGGACGAGCCAGCGCTGCCCGAGGTGCCTGCGGTGGTGGTTTTCCCTGCGCTGCCCGAGGTACCCGCGGCACTGGTGATGCCCGCGCTGCCGGACGTGCCAGCGGCGCTGGTTGTTCCCGCGATACCAGCTCCGCCTGTGCCGCCAGTGGCTACCTCCCCATCAGGGGGACTCGTTCCGCCCTTGGACGGGGGGCCGTCGCTTCCCTCCGCACCGCCGGACGCAGAAGATGCAGTGCTGCCGGCAGCGCCGCCTGAGCTCACCACCGTTCTGCCGCCACCTCCTCCGGCGCCCGAAGCGTCACTCAGGTCAGCCGTCCTGGCGTCAGCGCCAGTGCTCTTGGCGTCGCCGACCGGGGCACCCGCGGTGTCCTTTCCCGCGCCAACCGCGCCATCAGAAAGGCCGCCGTCAGTGGTCGCTTTGGGATGCGAACTGGCGCCGTCGCAGGCCGCTGTCAGGGCTGTGACCAAGAGGCTAGAAATGGCGAACAGGTTACGCATCAAGACGCTCCTTGCACCGAATTTCCCGCCCGTCCCAAGAATCGAAGAAAGATTAAGAATACACCATCCACGTGCGCGCCGTCCGAGGATACCGCTCTGACGCGGTTCTGACTCTTGGGCTGGCTAGAAGGCGCAGAGACCGGTGGTGCAGTTCAAGCCGGCGGGTATGGAGCTACCGAGATTGCCCGAACTGTTGCCGCAGGTTGAGTCCACAACCGTGGGCGTCCCGCCTGGGCAAGTGACCGTGCTGACGCTGGTGGTGGAATATTCTCCTCGCATGAGAGCGCTCCTTCCACTGGTTCCAATAGCGGACGGACGGACAATGATACTACAAACGCACCCGCGCGGTTCGCGAATGCCACGTGCTCTCTCGTGAAAACGCACGCGGCTGGGCTGGAAGAAGTAGCTGACTAGTACGGAGCTAGACCTTGCACACAGAAATTGAAGGGCACAGGAGCGCTGTTGGACCCCGGCACTTCGACCATAATCAGATTGAGGGGGACGCTGCCGTCGTAGTTGGTGCTTGCCCCTCCAGGCCAGCACTGGGTGTTGAAGTCCGACCACCTGATGGTTCCGCTGCTGCCCGTGAGGACACTGCACCACGCCGCGCTGGGATAACCTGCGGCGCCCTGGATCTGAATGCGCAACGGGGAACCGCCGGTGTTGCTGATTTGCCACTTCACGCCAGTGCCACTCGGAGCCCACGTGTTCAACGGAGCGTTCGCGGGAGTCTTGTTTTGTTGGATCCAAATGCCGACAAGGGCAACCCCACCCAGGTTGGGATCCATGGCCACAGTGCCAGACGCGCACAGCGGCGAACCAGCTTTCGTGGCGGCGAATCCTGTCCCGCCTAGAGTAGCGGGCAACGGAGTCATCGTGGTGCCCAGGCTCGGAACCTCGGCGGTGGGCCAGGCCCAACCATGCCAGGGACCGGCCGTCACATAGCCGCCGTCGTCGACGGTGAAACCCGGCATGAGCGGTTCGCTGCTGCCGGTGTTTCCGCCGCCCGCGCCGCCGGTGCCGGCGGTTCCCGCCGCGCCACCGGTGCCCGCGGCGCCAGAGTCGGCCCAGGCGCAAGTACCGTCGGTGCAGTTCGAGGTGTCGGGCATACTAATGGCGACGTTGCTCGCGTTGCCGTTGCCACAGGTGGCGTCGATAACGGTGGGTGTTCCCCCTGGGCAAGTTACCGCTTCGACTTTGGTGGTGCTGTCTTGGGCAATTGTTGCGACAGTCGTCCCGGAGTCGTTCTTGACGACGACCGTCACCACATTGCCGCTGAGACCGCTTATCGCCATCGAGTAGCAAACCGAGCTGCCACTCTTGACCGTCATGGTCGCCGACGATGGGTCGGTGCCGATTGACATCTGCTCCTTCACGCCGTTGGTGTAGCAGTAGTTCATGACGATGGTATTCGTCATCGTCCTCTGCTGTGTACAGGTGTCGGTGGCGCCGGTCCGGCAGGCTGCCAGCAGATCGTTCATGGGGTTCAAGCAGGTCAGAGCCGCGCAGTTGCCGGTGAGGGGTATCGAACTCCCGCCGGTACCGCCCCCGCTGGTTCCGCCCGCGGAAGAAGTGCCGCCCTTCGGAGCAATGCCGCCCGTGGAGGAAGTGCCGCTCGTGGAGGAAGTGCCGCCCGTGGAGGAAGTGCCGCTCGTGGAGGAAGTGCCGCCCATCGGAAGAATCCCGCCCGTGTTGGAGGCGCCGCCTATGGAATCGGTCGTGCCTCCGAAGAAGCTGGTTGCGCCTCCGACGGAAGTTGCGCCTGCGATGGAGCTGGTCGTCCCACCGGGCAAACTGGTTGCGCCACCATCCTTGTCGCTGACCATCAGGCCGCCGGTGCCGCCCGCGCTGCCGTCAGGTGCTTTGTAGGGGCTCAACCCGGAGCTACAGGCCGCTGCAAGGCCAACAAAAAGAAAGCCAACGCCGACTAAGCTTCGCATAGAAACGCTCCTTCCGCCGGTTCCCAAGGTGAACGAGCGATTCTACTACAGCCACGCCGCGCGATCCGCCACGCGCACTGGTGTGAAAACGGACCAGACGGCTCCGCTCACTAGGTTGCAGCCCCAGGCCCACACTATGCTAGGGTGCGCCCGCGCCCAGCGAACAGCAGCAAGGAGTTGTTCAACGTGTCAAGGGAGAAGCTTGCAATCTTGGTCGGGGGCGGTCCCGCACCCGGCATCAACAGCGTGATCAGTGCCGCCACCATTCGCGCGCTCCTGCAGGGCGTGGAAGTGCTGGGCATTCGCGACGGGTTTGACCGCCTGATGAAGGGCAGGCTGGAGGACATCCGGCCGCTGCAGATTGGAGACGTGAGCCGCATCCACTTCTCGGGCGGGTCCATCCTGGGCACCTCGCGCGCCAACCCCACCAAGAAGGACGAGGACGTCGGGACGGTGGTGGATTCGTTGCACCGGCTGGGCGTGACCCAGCTCATCACCATCGGCGGCGATGATACCGCGTTCTCGGCCATGAAGGTCTCGGAGCGCGCGGCCGGCAAGATCCGCGTGGTTCACGTGCCCAAGACCATCGACAACGATCTCGACCTCGACCCCATGGTCGACACTTTCGGCTACCAGACCGCGCGCCACATCGGCGTGGAGCTGGTGAAGAACCTGATGGCCGATGCCAAGACCACTTCGCGCTGGTACTTCGTGGTGGCCATGGGGCGCAAGGCCGGGCACCTGGCCTTGGGCATCGGCAAAGCCACCGGCGCCACCATGACCGTGATCCCCGAGGAGTTCCCGCGCTGCAAGACCACGCTCAAGACCTTGGTCGACATTCTGGCTGGTGCGGTCATCAAGCGTCTGGCCGAGGGACGGCGCAATGGCGTGGCGGTTCTGGCCGAGGGCCTGGCCGAGAGCATTCCCGAGGACGATCTCAAGAAGCTCGGGCCCATCGAACGCGACGACGCCGGCAACATCCGACTGTCCGAGTTGAACCTGGGCGACGGGCTGAAGAAGGCCACCAGCAAGCGGCTCATCGATCTGGGCGTGAACAAACCCACCCTGGTGTCCAAGGACATCGGCTACGAACTGCGCTGCGCGGATCCCATTCCCTCTGATATGGAATACACGCGTGACTTGGGCTACTGCGCGGCCAAGTTCCTCTTCTCGGGCGGCAACGCGGCCATGGTGTCGCTGCAGGCGGGCAACTTCGTGCCCATCCCCTTTGCCCAGATGTTGGATCCTGGGACTGGCCGCACGCGCCTGCGCATGGTGGATACACGTTCCACCCGCTACGCCATCGCCCGGCGCTACATGATCCGGCTGCGGCGCGACGACTTCGATGAGCCGGCCGCGTTGGCCAAGTTCGGCGGGGTGTGCAACCCCAAGCTTTCGGCCGAGGAGTTCAAGCGGCAGTTCGCCTACGTGGTCGAGAACGAGGCGCCGTCGCTCGACCTCTTGCACGCGCGCGATCGCACACCCGCGCTGCGCTGAGAGCAGGCGCCGTTCATCGGGTCAATGCCCCTCAACCTGCGCGACCTTGACCTGTCTGCCATGACCGCCGCGCTGGCGGGCTATGGAATCGAGGCCGCCAAGGCGGCGCGGGTGTTTGCGGCCGTGCAGCGCGATGGCGCGGCGAGTGTCGACGGAATGGATTGGCTTTCGCTGCCAATCCGCCGAGCCGTGGCCGCGGACGTGATCTTTCCTGAACTGGAGATCGTGGAACGCAGGCGGGCCGCGGATGGCTTCGTGAAATACTTGTTTGGATTGCCGGAGGGCGGTTTGATCGAGGCGGTGCGCATTCCGCTGCCCGATCCCGACGATGCGCGGGCGCTCAAGCAACGGCGGCGGCAGGGCGAGGCGACCGGATTGGTGGCGCTGCCCACGGCGAAATACACCTTGTGCATCAGTTCGCAGTCGGGCTGCGCCCTGGCGTGCGACTTCTGCGCCACGGGCCGGCTGCGACCTGCGGGCGGCGTGCGCAACCTGGAGGTGTGGGAGATGCTGGCGCAAGTGCGGGCCATGCGCACCGAGGCCGATCACCCGGTGGCTGGCGTGCTTTTTCTCGGCATGGGCGAGCCGCTGCTCAACTACGACAACGTGATCCGCGCGGCGCAGATCCTGTCGCACCCTGCCGGCCCGGCCATCGCAGGCGAATCCATTTCCATTTCAACCGTGGGCGTGGCGCCGGCCATTCGCCGCTTCGCAGCCGAGGGACATCGCTTCCGGTTGATCATTTCATTGGCCGCGGCCACCAGCGAGGCGCGCTTGCCGCTCATGCCGGCGGAGAAGCGCTGGCCGTTAGACGAGGTGATGGCCGCCGCGCGCGAGTACGCAGCTTCTTGCGGCGGCCGAGTGACCTTCGCCTACGTCGGCATCTCCGGCGTGAACATGCAATGCCAGGATGCGCAGAAGCTGGCAAAGTTGCTGTCCGGCCTGCGCGCCAAGGTCACGCTCATCAACGTCAACGACGATTCCGGCCGCTATCAGCCGCCCACCGACGACGAAGTCCGGGAATTCCGCGACGAGCTTCTGGCCCATCACATTCCCGTGTCCCGCCGCTACGCCGGCGGCCGCGAAATCGGCGCCGCCTGCGGGACGCTGGCCGCGACCAGGGTTGGGGGCACGATCTTCTGAGTCGTTTGCGAAAACTGGCGGGCGGCGGGATGCTGGTGACAAAGACAAGGTCGGGCCGACCGAACCACGAACATGGGAACTGAACGACAACATCCGTCGATCGAAGTCGTCGGTGAAATCGCAGGCGAAGAGACCATTGCCATTGGCGGAAAGATCCGCGAGATTGAGCGGCTCCGAAAGATCTACGGGCGAGGACGCTGGCGAAAAATGAAAGGCGTCGCGGTGATTCGGCTTCCGGATGGAACAACTTCACCTGCCGAGGTACACCGGTACGAAAGTCACGGCAGCGGACGGAAAGAGTTCAAGATCAAGCGCCTGCTCGGTGATCTGCGATGAGAAAAACAACGTCAACCGGGAGCTACGTGCTTTGTGTCAGGAATGATGGCTATCCGGCGTCGCTCCTGGTACGCCGATTGTATCAGCGAGTTCCCGACCGGAATGCTGCCGCCCGTGGGCTTCTTCGCGTCGTCGACGAGTCGGGTGAGGACTATCTCTATCCAGAGAACTTCTTTGTGTCGATTGCACTCCCGAGGCCGGTGACACGAGCCATGCGGGCCGCGGCCCACCCATACGGTCGGTGAAGACGCGCGCTTGCGCGCCGGCCACCCATCGGCATAACTTTGGGACGGGATACGGACCAAATGGCAACCACTGTTTCACTTCGCGAAGTTGTGGACGCGCTCGACATTGCGACGGACGAAATGTCCAGCTATGTGAATCGTTCGACGGGGCAAGTGCTTGCGATATCCCATGAGGAACTGCAGCTGGCCGAGGAGGATCCGGAGTCCGACATGCCTGATTGGCAGCGGGAGATGGTGGCCGAAGCCAGGAAGGTGCTCGAATCCAAGGATTGGCTCGAGTTGCCCAGCAAGTTCGACCTTCACGAATGGGAGATCATGGATGGATTCGGCCGCTCGCTGTCGAAGGCAACGGAACGCGCCGAGATTGCGGATGCGATTCATGGCAATGGTGCCTTCCGCAATTTCAAGGGCACCATTCGGCGACTCGGGATCGACGAGGCATGGTTCGCGTACAGGAAGCGTGCGCTCGAAGACATCGCGCGGGAATGGCTCGCGGAGCACGGGCTACAGGCCGATGAAGTCTGCCCAGCCAGCCGCTGAAACCTGACGGAGATCCGCAACCGTGGTAGCTGCGTCGGCGGTATGATGGCGCTGGCGAGACCACCATGAACGCGGATCAATCATCCGATCAAACAGACGAGGCCGCGGGCTGGGCCGGGCGGGCCTTTCTTTGGGTCGCGCTCGCCCTGGCCGTGGTCTACCTGCCGATGTTCTTCGGACGCATCGTCTTTTTCCGCGACATTGCCCACTGGATCTTCCCGGCTCGGGTCTTCGTGCGCGACTCCCTGCTGCGTGGCGAGCTGCCGGCCTGGAATCCCTTGCAGGGGCTTGGATTCGCCGTGTTTTCCAATCCGCTTTACGGCGTGTTCTATCCCCCCAACTGGCTGTTCCTGCTGGTGGGCCGCGATTGGATCGGCGCCATGATCACCTGGCAGGACTTCGCGCACCTCCTGTGGGGCAGCGCGGGCGTGTTCTGGCTGGCGCGGCGATTTCGCGCGACGTCGGTGTCGGCCATGGTGGCGGCGCTGGCCTGGGCGCTGTCGGGCTATCTGACCTCGCAGTGGACAGCGGGTCTGCGCCTGCACGCGGCCGCGTGGATCCCCTGGGCAGCGGTGGAACAACTGGCGCTGCTCGATTGTCTGCGCGCTGGTGGCTGTCGCTGGATGAGGGGCGTGGTCAAAGCAGCCCTGCCCACAGCATTCGCCCTTCTGATGGGCGAGGTGTTCCTGGCCATGATGGGCGTGGGCTTCGGCTTGGCGTTGCTGGCCGCGGCGCAGATTATCGAACGGCGGGCCGATGGTGTGGTGCCCCGATTTTCTCATCGCTGGGCTGCTGCGATCGCGCTGGCCTTGCTGCTCGCCAGCGGCGCGGGCGCCGTGGTGCTGCTTCCCGCACGCGCGCATATGTCCGGAAGCGATCGGGCAGCGCCGCTTTCGCGCGCAGGGGCCGAGGTGTATTCACTACACCCGCTGCGCTTGATCGAGTTCGCCGCCCCTGGCTCCATGGGCGATGCCTACGGCGAGTATCCGGCCGGCCGCTGGGTGGGCGAGGCGAGCGCCGACGGCTTGCCGCTTTCGTACAGCGTGTACATGGGCGCCAGTGTGCTGGCCCTGGCGCTGGCTGCTTTCCGGCGCAAGCGCCCCGTGGTTCTGGTCCTGGCCGGACTGAGCGGTTTTGCGCTGTTGCTCGCCTTGGGCAAGCACCTGCCGGTGCATGCCGTGTTCCGGCGAGTGGTGTTTCCCCTGTCCTTCATGCGCTCGCCGGAGAAGTACACCATCCTGGCCGTGCTCGGGCTGGCGCTGCTGGCCGGCCAAGGCAGCCGGCGCATTCTGTCTGGACCGAATCAACCCTGGCGCCGGACCGCGATCCTGCTCGCGCTGATGGTTGCCTTGGGGATCGCGTCGCCTTTCATCTTTCCGTTTCCCTGGTCCGGGTACATGGTGCACGGCCTACGCCACGGGGCCGTGGCCGTGCTCGCTGTGCTCGGCGTGCAGGTTCTGGCGGCACGCGGTTCGCGCCTGGCGCCGATGTTGCTTGTGCTGACAGTGGCGCTGGATCTGGCAGCGGCCTGCTGGCCTTTGCAAGGTTTCGTGCCGCACGCGCTGGCTGCTGACCGGCCCGCCGCCGCGCAGACGATTCTGGCCGATCATGCGGGTCACGCCGAGCCGCCCCGGCTGTTCCGCTCGGAGACGGTGACCAGCACTGTGATGAAGTGGACCGAGGCATCGAACCAGGCGCAGGGTGAATCGCGCCTCTTGCAGACCCTGGTCACCAACACGGCCAACGCGTGGGGCATCGCCATGGTGCCGGGTTACGACGCGGCCATTCCCAGTCGCCTGGAGGGCGCTTGGGCTGCGGGCCAGGCCGATCGACTGGCGGCCTGGCGGCTCTTCGGGGTGGACTACGCGATGCTGCCGGTGCGCGAGCCGCGTGCGCCGAGCGATCAGCGCACTGGCTTGCAGCCGCTGGCTGACCCCTTGCCTGGCGCGCGCCTGTATCGCGTGCCCGGCAGCCTGCCACGCGTGTTTCTGGCCGCCCACGCCGAGATCGTACCTGACTCGATCGCGCACTCTCGCCTATTCGAGCCGGGCGCGGTCGCGGGCGAAAGCGTGTGGCTCGCTTCCGATGCAAGCGCGCGTGAATTGCCTGCGACGCCGGGTCGGGCCGGGACCTGTCGGATGGACTCTTTCCAGAATCTGCGACTTGAGGCCCATTGTGATGCTGGGCAACCAGGTCTGGCGGTGTTCAACGAACAGTACGACCAGGGCTGGAGCGCGACAGTGGACGGCCAGCCGGCGCCGGTCCTGCGCGCGAACCTGAACATGCGGGCGCTGGCGCTCACTCCGGGCGCTCATCACATCGTCATGCAGTACGGCCCGCCGGGCCTGCGGGCCGGAGCCGCTGTCACTCTTGCCTCACTGCTGGCCCTCCTGGGATTGAGCTTCGCGCGTGGGCGTAGGCGGAGATCATCGTGACCGCGGCATCGAATGGCGAAGCTTCCACGGCGCGCGCGTGGCGCTTGCTGCTCCTGACTGTGGCCATTCTGTGTTTGGTCTATTTCCCCCTCTTCTTGGGGCGCATCGTCTTTGGCAGCGACGTTGCGCACTGGATGTTCCCTGCCCGCTGGTTTGTGCGCGATTCGTTGTTGCGCGGGGAATTGCCAGGCTGGAATCCCTTTCAGGGACTTGGTTTCCCTATTTTCGCCAATCCACTGTATGGCGTCTTCTATCCGCCCAATTGGCCTACCCTCATCGTGCCGCCGGACTGGGTGGCCAGCCTACTGACCTGGCTGGATTTTGCCCACCTGGTGTGGGGTGCAGTGGGGATGTTCTTCTTGGCGCGACGGCTGGTCGGATCGCCGGTCGCGGCGTGCGTGGCAGCCTTGGCCTGGTCCTTGGCGGGCTACAACACCAGCCAATGGACAGCGGGGCTGCGCATGGTTGCGGGCGCTTGGGTGCCCTGGGCTGCGGTCGCCCATCTCGCTCTGCTCGACAGTCTGCGCTTGGACCGTCGGCGGTGGCCCATGGGCGTGGTCAAGGCGGCGCTGCCCACCACGTTTGGCCTGCTGGTCGGCGAAGTCTTCGTGGCCATGATGGGTGTGGGCTTTGCACTAGCCACGACCATCGCTGTCGCCGTGCGGGAACGCCGTCGTGAACCGCATGGAACGGGGCAACCGCAGGTCGCCCCTGCACGCATTCCGCGACGTTGGCTCGCTGTCTTCGTCCTCGCTCCCGCGCTGGCCGCGGGGGCGGCCGCGATCACCCTGGTGCCAGCGCACGCGCTCAAGGGCTCGACGGAACGCGCCGCTCCGTTTTCCCGAGCCGATGCCGAGGGCTGCTCGCTTCATCCCGCTCGCCTGGTCGAGTTCGTGGCTCCTGATAGCATGGGTAACAGCGAAGGCTTCCAGCCTGCGGCGCAGTGGATC
This sequence comes from Myxococcales bacterium, assembly GCA_003158735.1. Taxonomy (GTDB): domain Bacteria; phylum Myxococcota_A; class Polyangia; order Fen-1088; family Fen-1088; genus Fen-1137. The sequence continues at coordinate 13,804 of PMLB01000452.1, forward strand.
GGGGAGCCAGGCTTGGACCACCTCCCCCTGTCGCACAGCCTCTATTTTGGGGCGAGCGTGGCCGCCCTGGCCTTGGCGGCGTTTGGCCGGCGACGGACTTTGGCGCTTGCGCTGGGCGTGCTTGGCGGCGGAGCGCTCGCACTGGCACTCGGCAAGTACTTACCAGTGCACGCCGTGTTCCGGCTGCTGGTGTTCCCCTTTGCGTACATGCGTTTCCCGGAGAAGTACGTCGTCCTTCTGGTCGGCTGGCTGGCCCTGTTGGCCGCCCTGGGTGCAGCGCGGGTGTTCACGGCTGAGCGACAGCCATGGCGACGCGTGGTTGTCTTCCTGGGACTTCTGCTCTTACTTGCCGCCACTGCGCGATGGGCCTTCCCGGGGCATTGGGCTGCCCAGGTCACCCGCGGCGCTCTGGCCGGCAGCCTGGCAGTGGCCGGCGTGCTGACTGTGCAGTTTCTCTCGTTTCGCCGATCCCGGCTGGCTCCGATTCTGTTGGTTGCCACTGTCGGCCTCGACCTGGCCGCTGCGACCTGGCCGCTGCAAAGCTTTGCGCCGCGCAGACTCGCGTTGGTATCAGCTTCCGCAACCCAAGCGGTGCTGGCAGACAGTTCTGGCCACGGCGAGCCGCCGCGACTCTATCGCGCCAACAATGTATTGCAAGACGCGCCGGCGTTTCCGCCTGAATTGGGCGAACTGTGGCTGTTACAGACTTTCATTACCAATACCGCCAATATCTGGGGCATTGCCACTTTGCCCGGTTACGACGCGGCCATTCCCGCGGCGCTCGATCGCATGTGGAAATCCGGGTTGGGCGAGGGCCAATCAGTACTGCGCTTGCTTGGGGCGCGCTACGCGCTTCTGCCCGTCGATGGTTCGCATGATTCCAAGCGCACGGGCATTGAGCCCATGCTCGATCCCTTGCCCGGCGCGCGGCTTTACCGTGTGCCAGGCACACTGTTGCGTGTGTTCTTGGTGGGACAAGCCCAGGTGGCGGACGATGCGGTTGCGCTGCGCAGGATTCTCGATCCAGCCGTCATTGCCGGCAGAACTGCCTGGCTCGCGCCTGAGTCAGGTGTGAAGTCGTTGGTCGGTCCCGCCGATTCGCCTGCCGGCACCTGCGTGCTCGATTCCTATTCCAACAACCGGTTGCAGGCGATCTGTCAGGTTCAGCGACCGGCCCTAGCGGTGTTCGTCGAGCAGTACGACAAAGGCTGGCACGCCACAGTGGACGGCCAATCAGTGCCCATTCTGAGGGCAAATCTCATCATGCGCGCGGTGGCTCTGCAACCCGGCGAGCACAGAATTGCGATGGAATTCACAACGCCGGCTCTGGGTGTCGGGGCGCTTTTGACATTGTTGTCTCTGATAGTTCTGGGGAGCCTCGCGACGGCGGGCTGGCTCAGTGCCCGTCGGGCACGGCCAGGCAGCGCACCCCGACTGGCGGCGTGAAGTCCACGGGCAATCCGCGGCGGGCGTACAGGCGTGAGTCGTAGCCGGTGAAATAGGAACCGAGCCGGCACGCGCCCAGGGGACGATAGTTCCGGTGCAGGGCCGCTTGCCACTGCCGCTGCGCGGGCAGCGGCCAGGTTTCCACCACAAGAGTGTAGCGAGCTTGTTCAAGCCGGGTGAGCACGTCCAGGGCTCCGGGTGCGCCACTGTCCACGAGATGGGAGAAGCTGGTTCCCTCGATCTCGGTTTGCTCCCCGACCAGGAAGTAGACCAGGTCGGGCGAGCTGGCCAAGAACGGACCGCCGATCTTGCGATGAAAGTCTTGCACGAATCCGTACAAGGTCCGAGCCGCGGCCTCGTCGAATGTCGTGGGCAAGGGAAAGGTTTGTGTGGTGGCGAGCGCCAGGGACAGCGCCGCAATCGTAGCCGGCACAACCGGCTGCCAGTTTCTGGCTGCCACTGCCCGCGCCGCCCAGCAGGCGGCTGCCACCACCAGGGCTGCGTAGAGGGGCAGGAGATAGTTCCAAAGCGCTCCAGCCTTGCCGGCCATGGGCAGGATGAGCAGTCCACCGACGAGCATGAGACAGGCCGGCTCTCGATGGGGTCGGGCCTTGGCCAGGCCAGCCGCCAGCGCTGACACCAGCGCCAGCAAGAGGACCGGCCAACTGCGCAGAGAGAAATCGGCAAGGATCTTGCTCAGTAGGCCAGGCTCGCGACCGTGCAGCCGCCACGCCAGCATGGTCTGCACGAACCCGCCCCCAGTGGCAGCTTGCAACAGCGCGAAAATGGCCAGGCCTGACACGGCCAGCGCCGCCATCAGCCGCCAGGCGCTGCGACGATCCACCCAGAACCATCCTAGCGCCAGCGGCAGGCCATGCACTACGGCCGTGGGCTTGACCAGGGCGGCTGCGAGGAGAAGCGCCGTTCCCCCTGCGATCCGCCTCCGTGAAAGCTGGTCTGCGTCGGCGCGTAGCTCGTGCGGCAGGAGCACGACAGCGGACCACAGCCACAGCGCGATGAGGGGACTGTCCATCCTCGCCAGCATGAAATAGGACGCGATATCGAAGATGGAGAGGTACAAGGCCGCCCCCGCTGCCGCCCACACCCAGCCAGCCCGACGGCGAATGAGCGTCGCAACCGCAAGCGCGCCCAGGAGAGTGCACAGCAAGGCCAACACGCGCGCCGCTGCGAGCGGGTGGGCGAGCCGAATCACCGGGGCCAGCAGCGCCGGGTAGAGCGGTCCGTACATCGCCGGGACCGGGACGCCGCGGTCATTGCATAGACTGCCGGGTGCATCGAGCAGGCGGCGGGCAAAATCGAGGTACAGCCCTTCGTCGGGGCTCCAGTCCCAAGGGTAGACCACCAAGTTCCAGGCGCAGGCGACGTAGATCGCGGTGACCAGAAGCAAGGCGGTGCCGACGAAAACGGCCGCGGCCAGTCGCAGATGGCGCGGGTTTGGGGTTGGCGCGAGGACGGCGACGGTTGTGTTCATGGGGGCTGCCTAACCACAGTTTCCCGCAAGTTTGCCCCGGATTTCACCACAGAGAGCACAGAGATCACAGAGACGGACCGGAAGGAAAGAAGGGTTCGGACCCGGATCCGGAACCCTTTCCTTCCGGCCTCTGTGGCCTCTGTGCCCTCTGTGGTGAGACTCCGGATCGCGCCGGCGGCCGTCAAGTGGGGCTGCCCGCCGGAGCAAGGTGATGGGACCGACGGGCAGCGCACCTACTTTGCGGTCTCGGCCAGCTTGGCCCAGGAATCGCGCAGGGGCACGATGCGGTTGAAAACAGGCTGGCCGGGCTTGGAATCCACGGTGTCCACGCAGAAGTAGCCCAGTCGCTCGAACTGGAAGCGGGTGCCGGGCGCGGCCTCGGCCAGGGCCGGCTCGATTTGGGCGTCGGAGACCACCTGCAATGAATTGGGATTGAGGCAGGTGCGAAAATCCGCGCCGCCCTCGCCGGGATTGGCCTTGGTGAACAGGCGGTCATATAGGCGCACCGTCGCTGTCTTGGCGTGCGCGGCCGAGACCCAGTGCGAGGTGCCCTTGACCCGCCGGCCGTCGGGCGCGTCGCCCCCGCGCGAGCCCGGATCCCAAGTGCAGTGCACTTCCACGATCTCCCCCGCCGCATTCTTGACCACGCTTGCGCACTTGATGAGGCAGGCCCAGCGCAAGCGAATCTCGGCACCGGGCGAAAGCCGGAACCATTTCTTGGGCGGCACCTCGGCGAAGTCGTCGCGTTCGATGTACACCACCTTGGAGAAAGGAATCTTGCGCGTCCCCATCGCGGGATTGTCGGGATGGTTGGCTGCCTCGAACCACTCCACCTGGCCCTCGGGAAAGTTGTCGATGACGACTTTCAGCGGCCGCAGCACTGCCATGGCCCGCGGCGCGCGCTTTTCCAGATCCTCGCGAATCGCGAATTCCAGCAGGCCCACGTCTATGATGCTGTCGTTCTTGGCCACGCCGATGCGCTCGGCAAAGGCGCGGATGGCCTCGGGCGTGTAGCCGCGGCGGCGCAGACCACTCAGGCTGGGCATGCGCGGATCGTTCCAACCCGAAACCAGCTTCTCCTCGACCAGCTGCAGGAGCTTGCGCTTGCTCATCAAGGTGTAGGTCAGATTCAGCCGCGCGAACTCGATCTGGCGCGGCCGGTAGGTGAGCGGCAGGTTCTCGATGGTCCAGTCGTAGAGCGGGCGGTGATCCTCGAATTCCAGGGTGCAGATGGAATGCGTGATCCCCTCCAGCGCGNNCGGGTCGCGCATGTTGAGGTTGGCGTGGCGCATGTCGATCTTGGCGCGCAGCACGCGCGAGCCGTCGGCAAATTCGCCTGCGCGCATGCGACGGAAGAGGTCGAGATTCTCGGCCACGGCGCGGTTGCGGAAGGGGCTGTCCTGGCCGGGCTTGTAGAAGTTGCCGCGGTACTCGCTGATCTGCTCGGCCGACAGATCGTCGACGTAGGCCTTGCCGTTTTCGATCAAGATCTCGGTCAGTCGATAGATCTCGTCGAAGTAGTTCGAGGCGTAGAGCGGCTGCCCGTTCCAGCGGAAGCCCAGCCACGCCACGTCTTCCTCGATGGATTCGACGTATTCCACGTCCTCGGTGCTGGGGTTGGTATCGTCGTAGCGCAAGTTGCACTTGCCCGCGTACTTGGCGGCCAGGCCGAAGTTCAGGCAGATNNGACTTGGCGTGGCCGATGTGCAGATAGCCGTTGGGCTCGGGCGGAAACCGCGTGTGCACGCGCCCCTGGTTCTTCCCCTGCGCGAGATCCTCGTTGATGATCTCCTCGATGAAGTTGGTGGTGGCTGTCGGACTGCTTTCGGGGCCGCTCATGCACGCAAAACTACGGTCATCGCCGGGCAATGTCCAATTCAAGAATGCGAATTGGAACTTTGGATCGGCGGGGAGCGGTGTAGGCGGCGGTGACCGTGGCAGGGACGGTGCCGGTGACAGGAGCTGTGACCGTGGCCGTAACGGCCCCGGGCGCATTGACCGGCGTGGGTAGGGGCGACCTGCGGTCGCCCCGTGTGGGCATTGCGCGGGTCCAGCGGATCCACAGCCGGCAACACCCTGAAACTGCTTGAGGTGACGGATGGGAAGCCGACTTGGCGCCATGACATACGCGGCCCGCCAGAGCTTGCGAAAGACGCCACGTGGAGCGAAGCTGCAGTCGCATAGAAGGTTGGGCCGGCCTCGAGCAACCATGGCATTCCCGGAAAACCGCGCGCAGTTGAAAGTCACGATAGGGCTGATCAAGGTCCTCCGTTTCGTCTCGCCTGTCCTCAGAGCGCTAGGCGTGAAACTCGAAAGGAAGAAGCTGGACGACGAAATCAAGATGGCAGAAGACATTCTAGTGCTCGCCGAGAAATTCAATCCAACCTTCGCTTCGCGCGGCTGGATCGCGTGCGGTGCCTTGAACACAGAGGCGGCCCAAGCAGCACTCGATGCAGCGGCGGCTGGGCGCTGGGAAGATGCTGATACTATTCTCGGTGATTCATATTCGCCCATGATCGTGCGAGCGCATCTCCGACGAATGGGCAATCTGCGCTGCTTCAAGAATCGTCTGGAGCTCGCATTGCTTGCTGTGGATGACTACGAAGCAGGCCGGTACCATGCATGCGTTCCAGTCGCTCTGGCCTTGCTTGATGGGATGGGACAGGAGCTAACCGGGGCGAACTTCTTTCGAAACACTCGTCGAATCAAAGCCAAGGAGTCTTTCCTTGAGATCGGCCCGGGCGTCGCACAGTTGTTCCAAACCATGAGCAAAACGCGAAATACGACAACTACAGCGCCGATCAGCGTCCCATTTCGTCATGGCATCCTGCACGGTACAGATCTCGGCTACAACAATCGGGTAGTTGCTGCCAAGGCCTGGGCGGCTCTGCTTGCGGTTGGTGACTATGCGGCCGATCAGCTCGCGCCTCCGCCTATTCCCCAGCCCGGACTCATGGAGGCACTTCGACGCTCTTCCGAGACAGACAGATGGCTAGCAGAAATGGTGGCCGCGGACGGAAAATGGTCTCCGCGAACCGCGAAGGAATTGGCCGACGTTGTTGGGCGACAGGAGTTTGCTCCTGGAACGCCAGAGGACACGGTCGTGTCGATGCTGAAGGCCTGGAAAGATCGAAGATTTGGGGTGCTATCCGAACACAGCTGCGACGTTCTCAAGACAGACGTAAATTCGCTCGCCGGGAGGATCCGGAGAACGCTGGGCCCAGGCCCGGACAGTGTCCGGGTACTTTCGATCGAAGATGCGAGTTCCGCGGGGAGTTCCGTGAAGGCATCGCTATCTTGGGGCGAGGAGACAGACGAGCTGACGCTTAGTCTCGTCTACTACAAGGGAGACAAGTTCGCGCCACGGACCGTTGAGGGGGGTAGGTGGCTCGCGTCCTCACTGTGGCCGCTGGAGAGCGCGCGGTCTATGGGCATGGATGAGGGGGACGGCGATGATGCGGCCTAACCCGCGTTGCAGCCGGGGTCGCCACAGGGAAATCATGTAGAATCGAGACGCCGGCCGGGCGGCGGCCCCGCTGCTGAACGGCAAATCGTCAGGCGCACCACCGACGTGAAGGGAGTCCACATGCTCGAAGACCTGTTCACAGATATCGTCACCGTCAGAACGAAGGACGGCAAGACATATGCCGGCGTTCAGGCTTCAGTACAGGATGGCAAGGTGTTCACCGAGCGGACCGACATTCCTATCCGACCTGGCGACGAGGTCGTGCGGCGTACGCCAGCGGGAATCGATGAGGTCTTCGTGGTCGTGGATCCGGGCCTTCACATGGGATTTGAGGATATTCCATCGACCTACCAGATGCGCGTGCGTCTAGCTGATGCGCCCGCTTCCCGCGGGAGCACCGTCATCTACAACCTTACTGGGCCGAATTCTCGCTTCAACATCAACAGCGTTGACTCCTCGACCAACGTGATCAGCCAGGCACCTTCTGAGCTCTTCGAAGCCCTCCGCGTCGCCATTCAGTCGCGGATCCCGGCAGGCAAAGCGCAGCAGGACCTTCTCGACACCGCAGCCGATCTTGAGCAAGAGACCGGGAAGCCGGGTTTTGCCCAACGGTATTCTCATTTCATGGCGCTTGCCGCGAATCACATGGAAGTACTTGCGCCATTCATCCCAGCACTCACTCAGATGCTCAGCGGCTGGCTGAAGGGCGGCTAACCAATAGGCGTTTGATCCGGCCGCAGGAATAGAAACCCTGTCTGTCTGGCGGAGGGTCGAGCGGCTTCTTTTTCCATCCTTGCCAGTTGTTGCCCCGGCAATGCCCAGGAGATATCAATGCCCGCGACTGCACCGGTAACCAGAAGAGATCTTCTCGAAGCTGTCATCGCTTCCGGAAAAATGGTTTCCAGAATAGAGATCAAAGAGGTCACTATGGGTCCGAAGCAGAGCGCGCCGCTGCATCTGCATCCGTGCCCCGTCGTCGGGGTGGTTACGGCGGGAGCGATTGCATATCAAATCGAAGGCGGGACCGTGCGGCATCTCAAGGTCGGCGATGCATTCTATGAACCCGCGGACGTCCGGGTCGCCCGCTTTGACAACGAGGGGGACACACCGGCAAGGTTCGCGACGTTCTACTTGCTCGGCCAAGACGAGCACGAACTCATTCGCATCATTTCGGCGTGAGTGGACAATCCGCTTCTGTTCGCGCTCTGGCCGGGCGAACGGTTCGATTGCGAGCCTATGGCCGCTCTGTCTCGATGGTGCCTACAAAGCCGTTGCAGCGATTCCGCCGCGGGGGCATCGTAGTATCATCTTGGCTTACAAACCGCCCGCCAAGTCCGACACGACGAAGGCTGCTGATGTGCTAGAATTGCCATCAATGTCACGAGCGCTTGCGGTTCCACCACCAGGCTTCACCGATCTTCCGGTCGAGGAACAGATCGACTACGTGCAGGCTCTCTGGGACGTCATCGCGGCTCATCCGGCGGAGGTGCCCGTTCCAGGATGGCACAGGGAAATACTGGATGAACGGCTTGCGGAGTACGAGGCGCATCCGGACGAAGGTGTTTCCTGGGAAGAGTTCCGGGCTGAGCTTCGGGCCGAAGCGAAGAAGCGATGACCAAGCTGATCGTTCGTCGGGCCGCCTGGCTCGACGTTCGCTCGATCCGGGAAATAGGAACGACGATCAACGGGTCCAGTCCGCCAGTTCCAGTTCATCGAAGTACCGGAAATCCTCGGTGTTGGCGGTGACGAGCGTAAGGCTCTGGCTGTGTGCGATGGCCGCGATCTGACCGTCTACGAAGGGTGGGGTTCTGCCGCTCTCTTCAAGCCGCGCTCTCTCCCGTCCGTGCCAGTCGGCCGCGGAATCATCGTAGGGCAGGATGGGAAAGGACCGTCGGACGACGCCATGGAGATACTCTTCCAAAGCGTCTCTTCTTTTCCCGGCCGGAAGTCGACTACAACCATAGACCAACTCGTGCCAGACTGGCGCGCCGATGGCACAGTGGCCACCTTGTTGCTCGATCTTCCTCACAACCCGCCGATTGGGCATCTTCGCGATGGGCGCGGAGATGATGGTCGTGTCGAGGAGAAACTTGAGCATCACAGTCGGATACGACGTCCCGGGTCTTGAGCACGAAGCGAGCCAAAGAAGCTAGGCTCCAGCCCGATCTCTGCCGGCGCGTGACGGGTAAGAAACGCACGGTAAGCGTCAGCGAAGGTGGTGTGCCCGCTGCGGAGCATTTCATACCTTTGTGGAGAAAGCACCAGGGCAACTGGTCGACCTCGCCGCGTCAGCTGTACCTCCTTGCCCGCTTCGACGTCGTCCAAGATGTCCGGAAGATGTGCTCTTGCGTCTGCGACCGAATAGCTCCTCGCCATATCAGTATTGTACATCTATTTGTACATCATGCAAGGCATGAGGAAGATCAGATCCCCGCGTCCACCGTCGCGGGCAGCGGCAACCGCATCGAGAACACGGTCCCGCCGTCGGCGCTGGTGACGAAGCTGACCCGGCCGCCCAGGTAGCGCTCGCCCAGCAGTCTCATGCCATAGGTGCCCAGCCCGTGTCCCGTGCCGGACTTGGTGGTGAACGAGCGCTGGAACACCCGCGACGCCACCACCGGCGGGATCTCGGCCGCGCTGTGCACGTGGAACGCAACCGTGTCGTGCGGCTCGGCCTCGCCCTCGGCAGTCGGGCCAGGCTCGCGCTCGCACCACAGGCGAACCTCGCCCCCCACGGGCGTGGCTTCGAAGGCGTTNNGGTGCGCTGTTGGGTGGCGTGTGTGTCGGCGAACATGCCCTGCAGATCTGCGAGTAGCGCGGCGGGCGTGACCGCGACACGCTGGGGCCGCAGGGTGCCCTGCTCGGCCTCGAGCAGCGTGCGCTGCAACTGGATCTCCCGTTCAAGTTGGCCGACCAAGCGACTGATACGTTCGCGGGCGCGCTCCTGGCGCTCGCCACTGGAGTTGTTGAGCAGGTGGGTCCAGTTGGACAAGGCCGACAACGTGTTGAGGATGTCGTGAAAGAAGATCCGCTCCAGCGCCAGGCGGCGTTTCTCATGACTGATGTCGCGCAACGACACCACGGTGTAGTCTTTGCCGTCGATGTCCACCTGGGTGGCGCGCACGTGCAACTCCATCGGCGTCGCGCTTGCGCCCTCGCCCGAGGTCAGCAGGCATTCCTGCTCGACGGTGCCCTTGCCGGCCTGCGATTGCGTGACGGCCTGAAGCGTTCCACAAGCCAGGCAGTGCTGGCCCGTACCGCAGCCTGCCTCGGCCGCCCGGGGACAGGAAAAGAACTCGCCGGGCCGCAGTCCGATGCTGCGTCGGTCGTGGCGCAGGTTCTCCAGCAAGGGCGCGCGGTTGGTGGCCAGGATTTGCCGCTCTCGGTTCAGCACCAGCAGACCTGCGTCGGTGGCCTCCAGCAGCGCGCTCACGATGGGACTGTGGCTGACGGTCCGCACCTCCGCCTCCAGCGTGGCAGGGCTGGCGCGTTCGTGAGACAGAATGGGCGTTACCGCCGCGTCTTGGTTTTCTGACTTCGCCACCGTTGGGTAGCCTCGGGTCTATTGAGGGTTGCGCAAGCTGACCCAGTAAGGCTAGCACGCTGGCGTTCACTTGCCCGGAGCACCGTGTTCGGGTGCAAGGCCCTTGCTGCGCAAGTAGTCGCCCCGCGCCAGCAGCACGTGGTGTCCCCCCTTGTACACAGTCACGAACTCGCGCAGCACCGACGGGGCCCAGCGTGGGGGCAGGCCCTCGGGTGGCAGGGCGAAGGACGGCATCGACCAGCCGTAGTTCAGCTCCAGGCGATCGGCAAACGAAAGCAAAGTCACGCGAGGGTCTTCCAGATACCCGGCGATCTCCCTGTCGGTCGCCAAATGCAGTCGCTGGGCGGAAGCGGCCGGCAAGTCACGCGTCACGCTGAAGGGCCCCATGGAGAGATTGCGCGGCACAGGCCGGTTGGTCTCCAGGGCGGGAATGAGATTGGGCCCGATGAGAGGCTGGCCAGGCGGCAGCAACTGCTGAACCAGCGCGCGGATGCGCGCACTACGTTCGGGCAGACCGAGGTCGTAGTCGGGAGCCGCCCGAGGCAGGCACAGCGAGGGGGCATTGCCGCGCGGGTCCGCCCAGCGAGAATTGTTGGCTATCGGGTTGGCGCCAAGCTGAAGCAAGAGCAGCACGGCCACCAAGGCTACGCGACGGGGCAGCGACCAAGCGCGGGCAAAGTCAGCGATCAGCAGAACGACGGCCAGGGCCAGCGGCAAGAGAAAGGGAACGCTGTATTCAGCAACCGAGCCGGAAGGAAGAAGATTGCAGGCCAGCGTCAGCACGGCCGCCGCTGCCAGGATGGCCTCGCGGCGTGGCCAGGGCCGAAGCGTGGCCAAGGTGAGTGACGCCAAGCCCAGCAAGCCGATCCAACAAGCCGGCGCCTGCAAGAAGATCTCGGTGAAGCCGAGGTACCAATCTCTGTGCTGCAGCGACGAGGCGTGGAAGTGAAAGACCCAGAAGCTCATGCTCTCAGGCGCGAGCAACCAGAAAGGCAAGAACACCACGGCCAGAAGTCCGACCAGCTCCGCCACGGCCCGGACGGCCTCGCGTGGCGAAGGCAGGCCGCCGTCGCACAGGGCCGCCAGCCACAGGACCAGAAAGTAGGGCGCGCTGGCCAGACGACAACCGATCCCCAGCGCAGCCAGCACCGACAAGACCAAATGCTTTCGGCCGGCGCGCGGCCACTGCAGAAAGACCCAGGCCGCTGCCGCGGCTGCCAGCGAGGTGAGCGCGTAGGCTTTGCCCAGGTGGATGAAGTACATCCAGGGCGGCCAGAGTGAGAAAGACAGCGCCAGCACCAGGCCGACCCAGGGCCGCGTCCGCCGGGCTGCCAGCCACGCGCACAGCCCGAGGGCCAGCGCGCCCCACAGCCCGTTGGCCGAGCGCTGTTGCACAAGTCCGAAGCCAATCAGGCGCATTACCGCGCCGTTGACAAAGGGAAGCACGGGCGGCTGCGAATAGGCGAAATCGCGGTAGGGCAGGGCACCCTCGGTCACGTTTCGCGCCGCGATCCCGTAGAAACCCTCGTCTACGTTCAGACCACCGAACAGAACATGGAAGGCGGCGCTGGCCAGGTGGACAGACACCACGATGGCCAACCCCACCGCGAGCCAGAGGCGAGGCTTCGGCGGCCGGGTCGAACCAGCGGGGCCAGCGGGCATCTGGTCAGTGGCATCGCTCTGCATGTCAGCCATGGTGCCCCATACAGTGGGGAGTCACCAAGCAACTTTGTACTACTAGGATGCGGAATCCTCGCGGGCCGCGAAGATTCTCGACGGCGCCGCGATAGTTGCAGGAGGCCGTGGCCGTGGTCGTGGCCGGAGTGATCCCTTTGGTTGCGGCCGTCAGGCTGCGATATGGTGCTACGGCGCGGCCAGTTTTTCTGCCAGGCCCGACGAGCGGGTCAGGCTAGCGGTGCCGGAAGCGGAGGGTTCACTCCTTTTCTCATCACTGTGCGAGGTTGGGGGCGATCCGGCACGTATCTGGCAGCTCGATTCGTGGATGCGTCGCATGCACCGAAAATCCGCACGAGTCGCAAGCGTCA
>PMLB01000364.1 GCA_003158735.1 Myxococcales bacterium
GAGCGAGGTCAGAAGACCTGGCTGCGCGACGAGGATGAGGTTGTGGTTCTTGGGAAAGTCCTAGAATCCGAGTCGGAGCTGGACGTAGAAGGAGTTGTCGTCGCTCTCGAGCGAAGAGCTGAATCCCATGTAGCTGTAAGGGTCGGAGTGAAGCCGATACCAGCCGACGCGTGCCCGCAGCTTCTCGCCGATGGGCACAGAAGCAAACACGTGCACGCCCTGGCTGGCGGGAGACGAATAGAAGGGAATCACGGTCAGATAGGTCCACTCGTCGAGATAGAAGGTCGGATCGGTTTTGATAAGCTCGAATCCGATCACGCTGCCGGTCAGAATGAAATCGAGTCGCTGATTCACGTTGAGCAGGTATGCCTTGCTGAGGAGCGTGTTGGACTGGGAGCCGTCCAGGGTGGTGGTGGTGTCGCGATAGAGAAGTACGCTGAGCGAGGCGTTGAGGCCGATGTGGCCTATGCCCTCTAGACCGAGATACAGCATGTTGCCGATAGCCGAATCTGTGGGGTTGTTAGGCGCCGCGCCCGGAGTCGCCGGAGTATTGGCGCCAGCATCGTAGAAGTTGCTGTACTGGTAGAGCATGTAATAGAAGCTCAGCGTGTCGAAGACGGGCGCTAGGCGCGTGGTGGCGTACTCGGCAAGAATGGCGTATTGGGGGGTATTCGAGCCCACCTTCACCGTGCCGTCGGTCAATTGGCGGGTCCGGTCGGCGTTGTCGATGTTGATATTCGGGGTGTAGAAAGCGCGCAATTTGAGACTGTGTCCGCGTGGAAGATAGCGAGTGAAATCGAAGATCGCCGCAATGCCGTCGAAAATTGCATTGTACGCAAATCGCGGATAGGTCCCCTCGCGAACCAGTCCGTCGAGCTGGTTGATGGGAACCCCATTGTTGGTGGGCATGCGGCCGATGGCCAAGGTGAGAGGAAAGGAAAACGCGTAGGCCATATAGGCCCGGTCTATTCGCGGGGTCGAGCCGGCGTAGCCGAATGACCCGCCCTCGGACGCCTGCCAATTGCCAGCATATTCATTGCGACCGTCGTTTTGCCAGAACTTGCTCATGGCCAAAGTCGTGTAGAGTTTGAGGTGTTCCGCAATATCGAAATCCAAATTGAGCGCCAGGTAGGTGCTGAACGTGGTCAGCCGGTCTTTGTCTTTCGCCTCCCCCGGCACGCCGTAGGTAGTTGTGAAGTCTTCGAAACGGTTAATAAAGACTCCGGAAAAGCGCACGGTGTATAGCGCCTGGTTGGCCTCCAGTTCGGTGACCCGATCATTGAGGCTGTCAAGTTTGGACGCGGTTTCGTCGGCGTTGGCTGACGGTGTTGCGGCCAAGAAGAGAACGAGCAAGAAGAATGCATTTCTCATTGCTTGCCTAGGACAAGTTGCCGATGTAGTGGCCGCGAGAAGCTCGGCGCTACCGTCCGACGACATTTCCGGAATCGCCCTTCAAACACTTGATCTTGCAGGAAGCGATTGTGACTTCCTGATTGGGTTGGCAATCGTAGGCTCTGACTACCGAGGCCAGCAGGATGTCGATGGGTATTTCCTTGTTGCATTTGTCCTTCACTGCCTGTTTCACGGTGGCGACCTTGCCGGCGTGGGCTTGGGGAGAAGGGAAAACCGTGAGCCCCAATGCGATGACAATGGTGAGGCTTCGCATTTCATCCTTGCGGGAGACAGGAGGTACCGGGCTTAGCGGCTCATGACCAAGAGCGCTCGGTTGGCCACCGATTGGCCGGGTGGCTCACCAAGCTGAGATGGTCATCGACAGATGTGGCGTCTACTTGAGCGCGGGGCGGCACGTGGTGCCTTCCTGAAGTCTCCCTTGAACGTCGATGGACATGCCCCGCGATCACCGTTGATGGGGGTGGTGGCTGGCGCAAACGACGGGCAAGACGGCCGCGGCGGGGGGGAAACGGTGATAGTTGGGCTGGGCAGGACGGAGATCTGGGCCGGGGAAGTGCGGATTTGCCAGCGACCGACCAGGACGGGCATGGCTTTCCGTTGACCGCCTGGCTGGCGGCCTCGTCAGCCAGGCGATGGCCAGCCGCGCTCAGGCCGGGGCGTTGAACGGCAGGGCAGGCGGGAAAGCCCACAGGGGAAACATCCCCGCCAACTCGCGTGCGCGGTCACGGAGGCGCTCGGCGCCGGCACGGAAAGCATCGACGAAGGCTCGGGACTGGGCACGGAACTCCAGCTCGGTCTTTTCGTCGGAGGCATGGACAAAGGGCGCGGGGCTGCGGTCGGCGGTGGCGGGACGGCTGTGGTTAGCACCTATGGGTGGGATATCCCCACTTGGTCGTTTCCTGCGCTAGACTGTCGCTGCTATGACGGCCGTTCTGCAAGACAAGACCGTGGTGCTCGGCGTGACCGGCGGCATATCGGCATACAAGGCTGCCGAGCTGTGCCGGCTTGTGCGCAAGGCAGGGGCGCGGGTCGAGGTGGTGATGACGGCTGCGGCTTGTGAGTTCATCACGCCCTTGACCATGGAGGCTTTGTCGGGACATCCGGTGGCCACCGAGATGTTCGAGACCGCCACGCAGTCGCGCATTGGCCACATCGAGCTCGCCTCGCGCGCCGACATCGTGGTGGTGGCGCCGGCCACCGCGGATGCCATCGCCCGCTTTGCCGCGGGCATGGCCAACGATCTGCTGGCCGCGGTGGTGCTGGCCACGCGCGCCCCGGTGCTGCTGGCGCCGGCCATGAACAGCAACATGTGGGACAACCCCATCACCCAGGCGAATCTGGCGCGGCTGATCGACACTGGCCGCTTTTCCACGGTGGGTCCTGACGCCGGCGAGTTGGCCTGTGGCTGGGTAGGCGCCGGTCGGCTGGTTGCACCGGCCGAGATCATGGCCGCTATCGAGTCGCGCCTGAACGGTGCGCCCGATGTCTCAAGATCCGAGGGAGCGCTGGCTGGCCGCCGCATGGTGGTCACCGCAGGCCCCACTTGGGAGGCGGTGGATGACGTGCGCTTTCTGGGCAATCGCTCGTCGGGAAAGATGGGCTTCGCCCTCGCGCACACGGCCGCCATGCAAGGGGCGGATGTGACGCTCATCGCAGGTCCGGTAGCCTTGGCCACTCCAGCCGGGGTTGCCCGTCGCATCGACGTGGAATCAGCGCTGGAGATGCGCGAGGCCTTGCGCCGAGTGGCCATGCAGGCCGACGTGGTGGTGATGGCGGCAGCGGTCGCGGATTTTCGTCCTGGCGTGCGCGTCTTGGGCAAGCTTTCGCGCCGTGATGCTCACCCGGCCGCGGCCCGCCCGGCGCGCACGTTGCCCCTGGTCGCCAATCCGGACTTGCTGGCCGAACTGGGTCGGGCTCGCAAAGGCCGGACGCCTTTACTGGTGGGATTCGCCGCCGAGGTTGGGGTTTCGGGAGAAGCCCTGGCGGCACGTGCGCGGCAAAAGCTGACCGAGAAAGGGTGCGACGTGGTAGTCGCCAACGAGGTGGGCAAGGCCGGTCTGGGCTTGGGCGCGGAGTACAACGCGGTTACTATGGTGTTTGCCGACGGCCGGGTGGTCGACCTGCCAGCCGATCGCAAGGAAGCCATTGCCGTGAAGATCTGGGACACCATCACGACNNGCAAGCGCCGCGCCCGCCGCGGCCGAAAGGGCAACGATGTCTAGCGCTTCACGCGAGGAGAAACTGCGCGTCTACGCGGGCCAGGCCAGCGAGCGGCTGGTCGGGGCCGGCCAGATTTTGGCTGGGCGGCAGACCATGGGTGGGCAGGCGCGGGGAAATGTGCCGCCCTGGCCGGGGTCCGAAGACCTGGACTTTCACGGTACTTTGTCGGCCATCTGGCTGTGGTCGCGCGCCGAGGCGCTTTCGGCCAACGATCACTTCTCGCTCAACATGGCGGCAGCCTGGGATTTCGTGAACAGCGCCTGGGACCATTTCATCCCCGTGGCTCTCGGTCCCGCGGCCAGCGACGAGGCGGCCTACGACTGCGCCATGGTGCTGCGCGCCCTGCTGGCCGATCCGCACATCCTGCGTGCGGAGGGTGAAGACGACCGGCGGCGCGATCGCGCGGCCTCGGCGGCTCGCTTGCTGGGGGCGTACGTCAATGACCTGGAGAGTTCGGCCGGGCGCGAGTTCCGCGATCCTGGTTTTCTGGCGTGGAGTCTGGGCGAGTACGCCCGGCAGGTGGGCGACCGAGGCCTCAGCTCGATGGTTCGTCGTTTCGTCGAAGCGGCCTACGGCATGAAGAGCCCGCCGCCTTTCACCTCGGAGCCGGCCGCGCAGGATGGCCTGTTTGACTTCTCGTGCACCACCGCCACGCGCGTTCTGGCGGTGCTGGGCGCCGAAGGCGCCACGCCCTTCATCGGTGCCTGGTTGCGCGAACGGGTCGCGTCCGTGATCGCGCGGAGCTTCGTGGCTCGGCCCATGGATGAAAACACCTGGAACGCGTGCGCCGCGGTCGCCGTGGGCCGAGCCTATGCGGCGTCGACCGATCCTCTGTTCTTCGAGGTTCATGGCGCCATTCTGTCCGAGCTGGATCGACGAGCAGAGCATGGGGCGCTGGGACGCCAACCGGGGTTCACGGCTGAAACCGCCGCGACTTTCTACTACGCTATGGCGGTGGACGCGCCGCTGGCCAAGGGCTGAAGTGGAGGATCTCCAGGGCGAGCTGCGTGCCCTTACCGCCGGCATTCGCACCCACCTGGAGGCGCGGGCGCGGGCCGGCTTGCTGGGCGTGTCCCGGGCGCCTTGCCCGCGTATGAACCGGGCGGGGGACGAGCCGGCGAACGCGCTTGCGACGCCGGCCGCTGAGGTCCAGCCGCTCACCGACCCTGCCGATCTGGAGACAGCTTTCGCCTCGGACAGTGAGCCGCCGCTGCCCCACGCGGGACACGGCCTGACCCTCGTGCGTGCCGAGCTGGGTGACTGTCAGCGCTGCAAGCTGGCCAAGGGTCGCAAACACATCGTGTTCGGCACCGGCAACCCCGAGGCGCACCTGATGTTCGTGGGCGAGGGGCCGGGCGCCGACGAGGATGCGCAGGGCGAGCCCTTCGTGGGCGCAGCCGGGCAACTGCTCACCAAGATGATCCAGGCCATGCACCTGGCACGTGAGGATGTGTACATCTGCAACGTGATCAAGTGCCGTCCCCCGGGCAACCGCGACCCCGAGCCCGACGAGGTGGCGGCGTGCGAGCCTTTCCTCAAGAAGCAAATTGCCGTGGTCCAGCCGCGCGTGATCGTGGCCCTGGGCAAGTTCGCCGCCCATCTGCTCACCGGCGAGCACACGCCCATCACGCGCCTACGCGGCAATCTCAAGCACTATCAGGGGATCCCGGTGATGCCGACCTATCACCCGGCCTTTCTCTTGCGCGACGAGAGCCGCAAGGGCGAGGCGTGGCACGATTTGAAAGAAGTCATGGCGTTGCTCAAGCACATGGGTGTCTAGGGCAGCTCGATGCTGAATTGCGTGCCCGCAACGACGTCGGTCACGAAGCTCACGCGGCCGCCCAGGCAGTGCTCGCCGATCGGGCGCATGGCATAGGTTCCGAAACCGCGGCTGCGACCCTTGCTGCTGAAGTGGGGCTGAAAGATGTGGGCCGCCACCGAGGGCGGGATGCTGCCAGGGTTGTGTACGTGAAAGGCCGAGCCGCTATTCCCAGTCGCCACCAGGTGGAATCGAAAATAGGGAACTCCTGCTCATGACGGGGCGCGATGCGCAGCCCGCCTCCGTGCTCTCTCCTCTCCCCTCTGTGTTCTCAATCGTAAGTTTCAAGGTCCGGCAGAACACCGACGTCAAGATTGACACCGGAGATCCCCAAGGATACGTTTGCCTGGCGTTCGCGCACAGGAGGACATGATGGCCAGCGACGAACCTTGTCTCATCGCCAGCAAGAGCGCGGTCCGCGGTCAGATCTCAGGCAAGCAGGATCTGATCGTCGAGGGCCGCGTGGAAGGCCATATCGGCCTGGAGAGCCACCTGACCATCGAGGAATCGGGCAGCGTCGAGGCTGACATGGACGTGACCCAGGTCACGGTCAAGGGCGAGGTGCGCGGCGACATGGTGGCAGCGCGTTCGGCCGTCCTGCACGCCACGGCGCGCGTGGCGGGAAAAATTCGCGCACCCCAGATCGTCATTGAAGATGGCGCAAAGTTCTCAGGGACCATCGAGATGGAGGTAGAGTTGCCGGCGGGAATCAAGGCGGGCGGCGCCTAGCCCTTGGGGCGGCGCGCTCGGGACGGGACACGAATCATGGCAAAGGAAAAGGACACGAAGCCCATGGCGAACACGGTCATTGGAAGCAGCATCGTCATAGACGGCGAAATCACAGGAGAGGAATCGCTCACCATCCTGGGAACCGTCAAAGGCAAGATCTCGGTGGCGCAGAACCTGGTAGTTGAGTCGGGCGCCACGGTGGAGGCCGATGTCGAAGCGCAGACCGTCACGGTGAGTGGCCGGTTGACCGGCAACGTGGTGGCGCGGGAGCGCATCGAGCTGAAACCCGAGTCCAAGATGGTGGGCGACGCCAAGTCACCGCGCATCGTGATTGCCGACGGTGCCGGGTTCAAGGGCAACGTGGACATGGACGTGTAGGCGCGCACCATGGCTGACAAAGAAACTGTCATTGGGGCCGATACGCGCATTTCGGGCGAGGTACGCGGCGACGAGGATCTCGTTGTTCGCGGTCGCATCGACGGCAGGGTGCAGCTGACGCAGAATCTTACCGTCGAGAAGGGTGCTACGGTCCAGGCCGATGTGGATGTCCGCCAGCTCGTGGTGTCCGGCACGGTGGTCGGCGCCATCGTCGCCTCTGAGAGCGTGAAGCTGATGTCGACGGCACGCGTGGTGGGCGATCTGGCGTCTCCGCGCGTGATGATGGAAGCCGGCGCCGCATACCGTGGCCGCGTGGACATGGGCGACATCGCGGCTGCACGGGCTGCGGTGAGCTCGCGCGTTGCCCAGCGCCCTGCCGCAAGCGAGAAGGCCGCGATCCGTCCCGCACCGCCACGTATGGCCATGCCTGGCAAGGTGGTGGTTGCCGGCAAGGCCGCAGCGCCAGTCGCGCCTACCACTGCCGCACGTTCCACGGCTCCGGCTGTCGCTGGCGCGGCTGCTCCTGCCTCGCCGCCTGCATTTCCGCGCGTCGCCGGGGCCATGGGTGGCATGGCGCCGGCTTGGGCCAAGAAGAAGATCCGGAGACGCTAGCGGCGGCTTGTCGGGGAATCGCGGGCCGCCCGGAGGGCCGGGTCGCGGCTCGCGGGTCGCGTGGGCGAGGGCGTGAGCGAATCCGTGGGCGATACGCGGGAGGTGGGGAGCGTACCGCGGCGTCGCTCTCGCGCCCGCGCAGCCCGCTAGTGCCTCCGGTCAGAAGAGCGGACATGTTTCGGTGGACGAGACGCGCGGACGGCAAGGCGCGACGAGGGCGCATACTCG
>PMLB01000196.1:0-14969 GCA_003158735.1 Myxococcales bacterium
TTGAATGATTGTCCCACTCCGTGATTAGATTGCCCCACTTGGTGTAGTCCGTGGGCGGGTAGAAGCAACCACCGTCCAATGCGGTTACCGCCGAGTTCTGGTAGTGAGTTGGATTGGTTGATAGCGCCTCGGGCATGAACCCAACCTCCACGAATGGGAATGCTCCCGCGCCCGTGACCGCGTCCATGATCCCGTCCATTATCGTCCACGAGTAGACCGGATTGCCGGCGGCGTCCTCGGTGTACACGTTTGTCGATCCCCACTTCAGTGAACCAACACCATTGCCGGTATTGAGCAAGAAGTGCGAGCGCACGTGCGCCGGGGCGGTGTGGGCCGTGGCCAGGGTCTTGAGCAGCGCCTCGCCCTCCGCGGACGTCGAGTAGTTCACCTCGTCGTAGCCGTGGTACGGCCAGACGCGCTCAAGTGGCGTCCCCGCCACCGTGGCATCCACCGACACGCTGATTGTCTGTCCCTGCACTCGACCAGACCAGTCCGCGCCCACAGCGGACACGATGGCAGCGATAACCGGACCGTACTTGACGCGCGCTAGGGTCATTCTGTGGTGACCTTTCTCTCTTCGGGTCAACTCTCCGGCGAATCCTCCGCAAGCTAATATGTGGCGCAGAGGCCCCGCCACGGCTCACCTGATCTTGATGGCGCAGTTCGGCGACTTCAGGTCGCGCGACGCTCTTGCCCATGCTCCGCAGGTGGATAGAGCCGCACCGATGTTGACCCTGGGCCGAAGGGCCAGAGGCAATGGCACTCATCAGAAAGCAGGTTGGACCGACGAATGACAACGGGGCAGATGGCGACGGGATCGGGCGAGTAGTCGATCTGGTATTCGTAGTCATCCATCGGAACTGAAGTGAAGATCACCTCGTCTTCGCCGCCGTTGCAGCTGTACTGGAGGCAACCACTTCCGCTGCGCCCAACCATCTGGACTTGCGCCCCTTTTCGCCGATCGTATGTTGGGACAGGATGGGGTCAGTTCCCCGGGGGCTTGACTTCAAACTGGTCAGGACGTGAGACTGCGGCCTGAGGACAACATGTTTGGACAAGGCTCGGCGCGGTTTCGAACCACGGACTTCTTTGGAATCGTGCTTCCGGGCGCATATCTCGTGTGTCAGGTGGGGCTGCTTGGGATGCTATTCATCCTTCCGGCCGGCTCCGCTGACAACATCGCCAGCAAGTTGGGAAGTCTGTGGGCGCCACTTCTAGTGCTGCTTCTCTTTGTCAGTTACCTCATCGGTTCCGTTTTCCGGACCTGGTCGGTAGACGACACCGACAGAATGTGTGCCGCCCTCTTTCCCGACTACTCGGACGAGGCGGAGAAGGAAACAGAGTTCCCCTATCGTGAGAGGCTGAGGCGTGGCAAGGACGCCGTGTGCATGGCAATGTCGAAGGGAGATTTCGAGTTCGTCTTCAGGCAGCATCCTTCCGGCAAGACGGGAGACCAGCTCACGGTAGAGCAGAAGGAAGAAGCACTACGTGACTACCTTCCACCATTTGGCCTCGCTCGCAGCTCGAGTGAACGATGGAAGTACGGGGGAACCGTCACTGAGAACGAGCAGGGGAGGCCGGCGGGGACTCCTGAGAAGTTCGACGATGTTGAGCCGTGGGCAGGAGAGGTCGGCCTTCTCCGTCGAGGTACACACGTCCACAATTTCTGGAAGGCCATCTTGTGCGTCAATAGCCCTAGCGGCTTTGAATTCGCCGAGGCTACCGAGGCGCGTTCTCGTTTCTTCTTCGGAATGCTCTGGGCAGCACGTTGGAGCCTCAGGCTGATGTTCTTTGTTTCTACCGTTCTTTCGCTCTGGTCAGGTCTCACGACTTGCCGGGCGAATGATTGGCGTTTCGGCACGGGTGCGGGCTTATCGTTGACAGCGGGCGTGCTCGGTCTCGCGCTCCTGGTAGTCGCGATCTTCGCTGTCGTCGTTGAGCTTTGGGCTGTTCGGGGCCAGCCTCATCTTCCGAACCCCGTTGTGAAGCAGGCCTGGCCTGAGCAACTGACTCAGGCGATCGGGTCTGCCGAAACTTTGGTTCGAGAGGTGCTGAGGCACCCGTCGTGGGATGAGGTCCGGTGCGCCAGGAAGGCCCTGGCGGACCTGATAAGCCTACGCAAGGAACTGCAACCCGACACTCCGGCGCAGGACAGCGCCGTTCCGGGCGAACAGAACAAAGGGTACCCGCGCGTGATCGCCGACAACTTGAAGCAGCAACTCGAGAAAGTGGAAAAAGAGCTAAAGAAGGTTGGAGACACTACGGAACACCAACCCGGGACCGCCAGGAAGGCGATCAAGTCGCTTAGGGAATTGTCTGACGAGTTGAAGACAGATCGGAAGAGGGTGGTGCCCCATCGGGCTGCGTTCTGGGTGGCGATGCTGCTGGAAGTTCTGCTTACCCCGGCCTTTTTCATTTGGACGATGGCGCAAAAGTACGCAGACATCCCTCAACGCCGCGTAGTGCTGCTGCTTCTCCTCGCCAGCTCAGCCACACTCCTGTTCATCTTCCTCGCGCGAAGGCTGCGTCGGGTCCGTGCCCGCGAGATGCGCGCCGTCTACTTGAACTACGTGGCACTGGTGCTTGCGTCGTACCGAACGGAAGGAAAAGGTGGGAAGTCCTCCTAAACCGTCAAGCTCTCGCCTTCACCGCACTTCGCCTTCCGGCTCGCACGGCTACCTTGCCCGACGGCGCCTCGGCAGCAGCGGCGGATCCTGTTGATGGGACCTGAACCGGGTGCGGCGGACTCGCATTCTGAGGGTGATTCGATTGCGTGGTGGCCGATTGCACGGGCAGCGGCCGGAACTCGGCGTTGTCCAGTGCCGGTCCACCAACTCGGCGGCGCCCTCGCTCATGCTCCTGCCGAGGCAGCTCGGACACACGGCCCTGGCCTTGCACGAAACCGCCACCACATGGTGCTCGCGGCAGGCTTCGCAGTACACGTGCGCCAGACCTCGTCCCAAGATTCCACAGGCCACGAATCCGTGTAGCTCATCCAGCACGAACTTCGGCAACGTGCGCCCGCTGGCGGCGTCGGTCCATTGCTGCTCGAAGGTCAGCAGGTGCTGCTGCAACACCTGGTAAAGGGCAGTCGTCTCCGGGCAGTGGCGCTCGTACGCGCCCGCGATCGCGTGGGTGTGACAGCTTGCTGTTGGTTGCGCGGAATGCACCAGCAGGAGTTCTCGGCAACGAGGCGATATTTGTTGCCCGCAGAGCGCGACATTCGGCACGGTTTCGGGGCTCACGGGTGTTCCGTCTCGCAGCCCTGATCGTCAGTTTTCTCCCCTGCCCTTCCCAGCCGCGGGTTCCTCGGTTTCCTGACGCCGGCCTCAGTCTTCTGAGGCAGTCAGTAATTGAACTGAACCCGGTGGGGACGGTTGAGCTGGACCTCGCGGTCGAAGGTCCAGATGCGGTTCTGCGGGATCACGAACAGGCCGACGGAATGCCGGCCCGGCTCGATCCTCAAGTCGCTGGCTGGACACAACTCGCCCGAGTCCCGCCCATCCACAAACACCGGATACCTGGACTCGGTGGAGCAGGTCACAGTGAGCGGCACACGCCCGGTGTCGAGGCGAGGCGCAACCAACATCTCTCGCTCCCACAGCACGCCCTTGCTGGTGTCGACCACGTCGCGCAACATGCGGTATCCCGGCAAGGTCACCACCAAGCGATGTGAATCCGGCGTGGTGGCGAGCGTGAGCGGGGTTCTCCCCTTCTGCACGCCGTCGAGCCACACCGTCGCGCCAGCCGGCGTGGTCTTCACCACCAGCTGGCCCGCAGGCAGGGGCGCTGGCTCAGGCGGTTTTGGTGGGCGCAATTCGGCCGTGCGACGGGCAGCCTCGGCCAGCAACTGCGCGTTCCGTCGTTCGGTTTCGACCCGGGTCGCGGCCCACTCCCGATAGAAGAAGACCCCCGCAACCGCCGCAACCACCAGCGACCCGATGAGCGGTGTCAGCGCCATGCGCGACATCTTGCGAGCCAGCGCACTCCGGTACCAGATCGGAATCCGCAGGCGGCGACGGCGGCGGCGCTTGACCTTTCCGTCCGCCCCCACCTCGACCTGCTCCTGCACGTCATCGTCGTCGTCGTACACTGCGCCGACGTCGGGCTCATCGGCCGAGATCTCGGAAAGTCCGAGCTCCGGACCGTCCGGTTGTGCTGCCTCGCCCGCGCCGGCATCCTCAGACGGCCGGGCTTCGAGCGAAAACGGCACGATAGGCTCAGTGGCCGATGGCTCGGTCGCCGCCGCACGAGCCGCGGCGAAAAGCCGCTGCTCCTCAGTAATGGCTTCGTCGAGAGCGAACGGGACTACGGAGCCGGCAGCCACGCCTGAGGCAGTGAACGAGCCGAGAGCGGAATCCCAGGCGCGCGTGGCCGCGGCCATGGGACCGGCCTCGGCCGCCAACATGGCGGCCGAGATCTGGCGTGCCACGTCGGCCGCGGACCTTGGCCGCAGGCCTGCGTCTGACGACAACAGCTTGGCCATCACGGCGTAAAGCCAGGGCGGCATGTGCGGCAACGCGGGCACGCCGGCTGCAATCTTGTTCTTGAGCTCGTCACTGCTTTGTGCGCTGAAGGGCGGCTCTCCGGTGAAGAGGAAGAAGATCAAGGCGCCGATGGAATACAGGTCCGACGCGGGCACGGCGGCCGATCCCGCAAGCTGCTCGGGCGCGGCGAAGAACCACCGGCTGATGTCGGCTTCGCTGCGGGGCCGCACCGCCTCGGCCAGCCCGCAGTCCAGGAGAAACACCTCGCCATCGGGTGACACCAGGACATTGCCTGGATTGAGCCCGCCGTGCACGCGCGGGGCCTGCGTGCGCGCGTGCAGCGGCGCCAGACGTTCGGCGATCTTCCGCCCGAGCAGACCCACCAGGCGCGGATCCATTGATCCGCTCGGCGCCGCTTGGCTGCGCAACTGTGCCAGATTCACGCCAGCCTTGAACTCGCACGCCGCATAGATCTGTCCAGGCCCCTCGCACAGTTCGACCACACGCACGAACCCTGACTGGTCGAGCCCGGCCAATCGACGCGCCGCCTCGACAAAGCCGGCCGCGAGCTGCGCATCAGCACGCCCGCGCCCGGCGCGCAGCAAGGTCACCACGAAGCGGCGCTCGTCGACGCCTAGCCTCACGTCGGCCAGCCGAGCGCGGTAGGTTTCCGTAGTACCGCTCCGGCCCAGCGGGGCCTCCGTTTGGAAACGTCCGAAGCGCAGCACTCTCGTGGTCATCGGCCCAACGCCCCGATGATATCCCCCCAGCCGGACCTGCCCAATCTTTCGATCTGCGCGCCGCTCACACCCGCCTCTGCCACTGCCTGACCACCTCGTAGACAACGACTCCCACAGATGTGGAGATGTTGAGCGATCGCAGTCCCGGATCCACCATGGGAATGCGGACGCTTCGGTCGGCGTAGCGGGTCAGAATATCTGACGGCAGACCTACGCTCTCGCGGCCGAAGACCACGACCACATCCTCCGGAAAGTCGATTTCCCACAGCGTGCGCTCGGCCGATGCAGTGAAGAAGAACGGAACACCCAGTTGCGGCAGCTCGGCCTCGATAGCCGGCCAGCCGGGCCACACGCGCAGCCGCACCCTGGGCCAGTAGTCCAAGCCCGCGCGCCGCAAATGGCGATCTTCGAGAGTGAAACCCAGCGGCTCGACCAGGTGCAAAGTCGCGCCCACGGCCAAAGAAGTGCGACCGATGTTGCCGGTGTTCCAGTGGATCTCCGGCTCGACGAGCACGATGTGAAGGGAGGGCACGGATGCCCAGTGTAGTGCCAGGGGCGGAGGTTGCCCAGAATGACGGTGACCGAGATCCGGTGCCGGTGCCGTAGGTGCTAACCACAGTTCCCCGCAGGTCGGCCCCGGATTTCACCACAGAGAGCACAGAGATCACAGAGACGGATCGGAAGGAAGGAAGGTTCGGATCCGGATCCGAAACCCTTTCCTGCCGGCCTCTGTGCCCTCTGTACCCTCTGTGGTGAGACTCCGGATCGCGCCGGCGGCCGTCAAATTCCGAGAGAATCGGGGTTCACACCTATGGGTGCCGGTTCGGCCTATGTCGCAGCCGCGGCGCTGGTGTATTTCGCTACCATGCGGCTGACGCGCGGAATGGCCGCCTCGGTATGCTTCTTGGCCATGGGCCGCATTTTGTCGTAGGCGCCCCGGACAATTTGGTTCTTGGCCCGCTGCGCGCGCTGGTCGGTTATGCCCAGCAGCGCCTCGGCCGCCTCGCCGGCGCGTGCATTCATGTAGGCAGACACCGGCTCATTCTTGGCCAGCGCAGCCTGGTACAACGGGTCCAGGCGATCGGCAAAATCGTCGAGCAGAGCGTCTATGACTTCCGGGATGAACCCCGGCTTGATGGCCTTGACCACAGCATAGGCAGCCTTGATGGGTATGCCCATCAGGCCCTTGGAAGCGACTTCCTCTTCGATGATTCGTTCGCAGTCAACCACCACCTGCTTGCGTGTCGCGGGTGGACCCAGGATTTCCTTTAGTGTGCTCATGCGCGGCACTTTACCGCGATACGGACTTTCGTGGTACCCATGCAATCTGTGACCCCGGGATCCCACACCAGCCTCCCGCAGCGTCCGGCCAGCACCCTGGCTGTGCTGACCGGCGTGAATGCGTTCAACTACCTGGACCGCTTCATCACGGCGCCGGTGCTGCCCCTCATTATAGTCAGCCTGCACCTCTCGGACGCGCAGGCTGGCTCGCTGCAGACGGTGTTCATCCTGGTGTACTCGCTCGCCTGTCCTGCCTCGGGTCTTCTCGGCGATCGCGGCAAGCGTCTGCACGTCGCCGCCGCGGGTGTGGCGCTGTGGAGCCTGGCTACCTTCGCCTCGGGCCTGGTGGCCAGCTTCGCCTGGTTGGCCCTGGCGCGTGCCGTGGTTGGCATCGGCGAAGCCAGCTACACGGTGGTAACGCCGTCGCTGCTGGCCGACCATTACCCGCCCGACCGCCGCGGCCGCGCGCTGTCGATCTTCTACGCGGCCATGCCGGTGGGAATCGCACTCGGCTATGTGCTGGGCGGCCAGATCGGGGCGCGCTTCGGTTGGCGTCCCGCTTTCTTCGTGGCGGGAGGGCCTGGCCTGGTGCTCGCCCTGACCCTGCTTTTCCTGCGTGAGCCACCGCGCGGACGTTTCGACCAGCCATCGCGACCGGCGACCTCGCTGCACGAGACCATTGCCGCGCTTCGCCAGCGGCCCAGCTTCTTCTTCAACATGGCGGGACAGACCATTTTCACTTTCTCCATGGGCGGCCTGGGCGCGTGGATGCCCACCTATTTCGTACGCGAGCGCGGCTTGGGCGTGGCCGCAGCCGGCACCATCTTCGGCGCCCTGCTGCTGGTGGCAGGATTCCTGGGCGCCATCGCGGGCGGCCAGCTGGGCGACCGGCTGGCGCGCCGTTTTCCCGGCGCCCACTTCAGCTTCTCGGGCTGGGCGCTGATCGCCTCGCTGCCCTTCACCTTGGCGGCGGTTCTGGCCCGCGCGCCTGCAGTTTTCTGGCCGGGCATGTTCATCACGATGCTGTTGCTGTTCCTCAACATGGGACCGCTCAACGCCGCCATGGTGAACGTACTCCCGCCTGACCTGCGCGCGCGAGGAGTCGGCCTGCACACCACGACCATTCACCTTCTCGGCGATGCTTTGTCGCCCTTTCTCATCGGTCTCGTGTCCGACTCGCTCGGGCTGCGCATCCCCGTGCTGCTCACCGGCCTGCTTCTTCCCTTGGCCGGCCTGGTGCTGCTCATCGGTCGACAACAGCTGGTGGCCGACCTTTCAGCCCGGCCGCCCCAGAGGTAACGCCCATCCTCTGGTCGCAAATCTGATATCGTTTGGAAACTGCCTATCGTGAGACTGCTTCATGCGAATTCCTCGTCCCGCGCACACTTCTCGTCACTCGCCGCTGGCATGGCTCGGGCTTGCGTCGACGCTCTGCCTGGCTTGCGGTCGTACAGCTCTTCTAGCTCCGGGTTCCGAGGAGTGCTCGACCGGCACCCAGGACTGCCCCAATGGTTGGGTTTGCAGAGATGGCTTCTGCGGGCTGCCTGAACCCGTGGGCACCGGAGGCGCAGGTGGCACCAGCGCAAGCGTGTGTGCGGTGGCGAACGGTGGCTACGTGATAGCAGGAAGCTGGCAAGGATATGCGTGGACAGCGGCCGCGACCGAGAATGGATCGACCATCACACCCAAGGACTTCTCTGCCCAGGCCGCCGGTAGTCCCAATTGCGCATCGGGCTCCGTCGCTGCTCAGTACGACTGGGGCGGCTACGCGATGATTGGCGTGAACCTCAACCAAGCACAAAGCAAGGATGCGCCCATGAACACGGTCGTGCCGACCAGCGCTGGCGTAACCGTGGACGTCACGAACACCGGGGGATCCCAGCTCCGCGTTCAGATAGCAGGCCCGAATGGTGCGACCGATCCCAACGACCGCTGGTGCGTTCTAATCGCGGGCACCGGCGGGTTCATCCCCTGGGGCAGCTTCAACACCGCTTGCTGGGGCGGCTACGGGAACTCCTACAACGGAGAGCCCATCACGCAAATCGCGATCCTCGTCCCTGGGAGCGACAGCGTCGCCGTGCCATTCAACTTCTGCATCAATTGTATCGTAGAGAGCAGCGGCAACCCCACCGGTGGGACCGGTGGCGGCGGCGCCATCTCCGCCGGAGGTGCGCCCGCGGGAAGCCCGGTTGCGCTGCATGGTGCGCTCAGGGTCTCGGGCAACAAACTGGTCGACCAACGGAATCAGCCGACGCAGCTCAAGGGACCCAGCAGCATGTGGCTAAACTGGGAGAGCCAGAGATTTGCGGAAGACAGACAGGGACTGCAATGGATGCGTGACAACTGGAATGCCTCACTCATCCGTGCCGCCATGGGCGTCGCAGAAGGATCCCCGACCGACTACTTTGACGCCCCTGCGATCGCGAAGGGACAAGTGAATCAGATCGTGCAAAACGCCATCGATTTGGGCGTGTACGTGATCATCGACTGGCATGAAGAAAACGCCGATTCCCACCAGCAGGAAGCCGTCGCGTTCTTCACCGAGATAGCGCAGACCTGGGGCAGCTATCCCAACGTCATCTACGAGCCTTTCAACGAGCCAACATGGCAGGACTGGTCCGCAGTGCTAAAGCCGTACCATCAGGCGGTGGTCGACGCCATCCGGGCCGTGGATCCAGACAACCTCATTGTTCTCGGGACGCCCACCTGGTCGCAAGACGTCGATGTGGCCGCCCGTGACCCGGTTTCCGGCAGCAATCTGCTGTACACGTTGCACTTCTACTCCTGCACTCATACGCAGTCGCTGCGCGAAAAAGGCAACACGGCCCTGTCACTCGGGGCTGCCTTGTTCGTGACCGAATGGGGTGCCACCGATTCTGAGGGCGGGACGCCGGCGAACCCCACGCTTTGCCTCGACGAGGCCCAGCGCTGGCACGATTGGATGAACAGCAACGTGATTAGCTGGGCCGCCTGGAAACTCGATCGCTGCGTCGACACGACCTGCTACTTCAATCCCAACGTCATGGTTCCCACCTCGGGCGGTTGGACGGATGCCATGCTCTACGGGCATGGGCCATTCGTTCGCGACCGAATGAAGGAATAGCGAGGGTGAGCAGCCCGGTTGATCTTTCGCACGAGCTCGATGTCGCGCGCGAGCTGGCCCGAGAGGCTGCCGCCTTGGTGCGCCGCTTTTCCCAACAGCCCGTGGCGGTGAAGTACAAAGCCGGTGGCGAGCCTGTCACCGAGGCTGACTTGGCGGCCAACACCCTCATCGTCGGCCGACTGGCCCAAGAATTCCCTGACGACGCCATCCTGTCGGAGGAACTGCCCGACAACGGCTCGCGTTTGGGAAGGCCACGCGTGTGGATGGTCGATCCCATCGACGGGACGCGCGACTTCATTCGCGGCCAAACCGGCTACGTGGTGATGATCGGGCTTTGCCTCGACGGCCGGCCCGCGCTGGGCGCAGTGGCGCAGCCGAGCACCGGCACGATGTGGAGCGGTGTGGTCGGCCAGGCCGCCTGGCGCGATCACGCCGACGGGACGCGGGCGCCGATGCGAACTTCAGCGCTGGCCAGGCCGCCCGGCGTGCGCATCGTGGTGTCCCAGTCACGCCGCTCGCCCAAGATCGATGCCTTTCGTCGCGCCCTGGGCGTGACCGACGAGATGACGGTCGGCAGCGTGGGTCTGAAGGTTGCCCTGGTGTCCCAGGGGGAGCGCGACCTCTACCTCTATCCGGGTGAACAGACGAAACTGTGGGACACCTGCGGCCCTGAAGCGCTTCTGATCGCAGCCGGCGGCCGCATGAGCGATATGGACGGCCGACCTCTCGACTACAGCAAGGCCGATCTCAACAACCGCAGCGGCGTGGTCGCATCCAACGGCCCGCTGCACGACCACGTCATCCGCGCCCTGGCCGCTGCACGGGGAAAGACTGCCTAGTTCACCACAGAGTACACAGAGACCACAGAGACGGACCGGAAAGAAGAAAGCGTTGGCTGCCGTTCGGTCCGAGCCCTTTCCTTCCTTCCGGCCTCTGTGTCCTCTGTGCTCTCTGTGGTGAAATAGCTGACTACGTTCCCGCCACGGTGATGCGCGATACACGTAGGGTCGGACTTTGCACCGAGCCGCGCGTGTCCAGGTCGTTGCCCACGCCATCGATGCTCTTCCACAAATCGTCGAAGTTGATCGAGATGGTGACTTCGCTGACCGGATGGGCGCGGCTGCCGTTGTCGATCCAGAAGCCGTTCGCGCCTTGCGACCAGTCACCAGTCACGGGATTGAAACCGAAGCCCATGAGATCGGTGACATACAGCCCCTGGGACAAGCGTTCCAGTTCGGCCGGTGGAGTCTTGCCCGCGAGCAAGACGAAGTTCGACGTGCTCACGTGCGGCCCGCCGCCCAAGCCCCGTCCCGCCGATCCGGTTGAGCGACGGCCCAGCTTGCGTGCTGAGTACACGTCGCACAGGAAGGTGCGCAGCACGCCCTGGGACACCACCAGGTTGGGCCGCGCGGCCAAACCTTCTCCGTCGAAGGGCCGCGACCCGGGAGCGCGCGGCCGAAGTGGGTCGTCCACCACCGTCACCAGAGGCGAGGCTATGGCTGTGCCCTCGCGCGTGGCCAGGTAGCTGCTCTTGCGCCACACGGATCCGCCCGAAACCACACCCGCCAGCTGCCCCAAGAGAGAGCGCGCCGCTTCGGGTGCGAACACCGCCGGCACCTGACAGGTAGCAATCTTGCGCGATCCTAACTTGGCCAAAGTGCGCCGAGCTGCCTCCTGTCCGACCGCCTCGGGATCCAGCAACCCCGAGGTGAATCGCGACGCCGTCCAGTGGTAGCCGTTGCGCTTCTTGCCGTCAGCATCGTCGCACACCGGCGCAACCACCAGCGAAAGGCTGGTTCCGCGATAGCTGCCCGAAAAACCGGCTGAGCTGGCAAAGGCGGTTGCGCCCATCACGCGACTGCAGATCCCGCCCTCGGAATTGGTCACGCGGGGATCGAACAGCAACGCCGCCTGCTCGCCCTGCCTGGCCAGACGCAAGGCCTGGGCCGCGTCTAGTGACGGCGCTGTCTCGTCCCACAGGTCGAGCCCCGGCACGTCGCGCGCCATCTCGTGCGGCTCGGGCAGGTCGGCCAGAGGGTCGGGCTCGGCCAGCCCGCACAGCTCGACCGACTCGCGTGCAAACTGCCGCATGGCTGCGGGCGCGAAATCCGAGGTGTACGTGACAGCCACGCGATGATCGCACAGGACACGCAGGCCGAGCGCCCGGCTGCCCGCGTCCTTGACCAGCTCGGGCTCGCCCAGGCGGACCTTGACCTCCAGCTCGGATCCGTCCCGCACCAGAACTTCGGCAGCGTCGGCTCCGGCCGCCCGCGCATAGGACAACATCTGCTCGGCCCATTCCTGGCAGCGCCGCGCATCCGGAAGCCTGCTCATGGCGTGCGAGTGCCTCCCACCGTGATGCGAGCGATCTTCACCGTCGGAGTCCCCACCCCCACCGGCACCGACTGCCCGTCCTTGCCACAAGTCCAGGTTCCTTCGGACAGTCGGAAGTCGTGTCCCACCATGGTCACCTGGCGCAGGACCTCGGGGCCATTGCCGATCAGATTCACTCCGCGCAGAGGCGCCGTGAGCTTGCCGTCCTCGATCAGATAGCTCTCGGTGAGTGAGAACACGAAGTCGCCGTTGGCGATGTTCACCTGGCCGCCCGAGAAGTGCTTGGCGTAGACGCCTCTTTTGACGGATCGGACAATGTCCTCTGGATCGTCCTGACCACCCAGCAACATGGTGTTGGTCATGCGCGGCAGCGGCTGGCAGCGGAAACTCTCGCGCCGGCCATTGCCGGTGGCCTGAATGTGAAAGTGGCGCGCCGAAATGCGGTCCTGCAGGTAGCCGCGCAGAATGCCGTTCTCGATAAGCAAGTTGCGCTGGCCGGGGTTACCTTCGTCGTCCACGTTGATCGACCCTCGTGCGTGGCTGACGGATGCGTCGTCGACCACGGTACACAGGGACGACGCCACCGGCTTGCCGATCTGGTCGGTGTAGTTCGAGGTCTTCTTGCGGTTGAAGTCTGCCTCCAGGCCATGGCCAACCGCCTCGTGCAGCAGGATGCCGGACTCGCCCGGCCCGAGCACGACTTCCATGGGACCAGCGGGCGCCTCCTGGGCGTGCAGCATGGCCACGGCGATGCGGGCTGCCTCGCGGCCGTGCTCCTCAGGCGCATGCCCAGGCAGCGCGAACAGTTCCAGACCCCGGCGCAAGGCCGTGCCCGAGCGACCACCCTGACGTCGGCCAGCTTCCTCGGCCACGGCGTGAACCCCAAGACGGAGCATGGGCTGCCTGTCCTGTGCCAGCCGTCCATCCGAGGTGAAGACCAGGATCTCCCTCCACTCCTCCGACAACGAAACTTCCACGCGCACGATGCGCGCATCGAAAGCGCGCGCCGCCGCGTCGGCCCGGCGGAGCAGCGCCACCTTGTCCGGGCCGGGCCGGGCCAGGGATGACTCCGGCACAGGATAGCTGTCGTTGCCCTGAATCGAGGTCAGCGCCATCGGCGTCACCTGGCCGCCAGCCGCCGCGATGTGGCCGGCCGTGCGCGCAGCCTCGCTCATGCGAGCCGCAGAAAGCTCCTCGGTGTAGGCATAGCCGGTGGCATCCCCGCGCAACACGCGCACGCCCAGGCCGACGACGAGGACGCGGCCGACACTGCGCACCTGCGTCTCTTCCAGGACGAAATCGGCTCCGCAACGGAACTCGAAGTACAGGTCGGCGTAGTCGCCGCCCGAGGACAAGGCCTCGCCCAGAAGTTGCTCAGCCACAACCGCGTCGATCCCGGCGAGCGGGTTCGGACCCAGGCGGTCGGCTGATTGAGGGGCCCGACTCACTCAGGGATTGCTCAGGCCGAGTGCTTCGCTGTTCTTGGTGCGAATCTTGACCAGACCGCGCACCTCCACCTGACGAATTCGCTCGCGCGTGAGGTTGAGAATGGCGCCAACGTCTTCCAAGGTGATGCCGCCTCGATCCGCCACGTCCAGCGAGCAGGTTTCGGCCATTTCCCATACCTCCAGGTGCGGAAAGTTGAGCTTGATGGCGCCGCTGTCGGGATTGACGTCCAGGTACAGGTGATGTTCGCAGCTCACGAACGGACAGGGGCGGGGCATGTTGAGGCACTCCTCGCGCGTGTGCGGGCGCGCGACATCCTCGGGGTAGACTAGTTCTTGCGCCAACCGCTTCTCGTCGCGAGTCAGGCGCTTGGGTGCGATGGTCTTGGATCGGAAGCGACCGTCGCGCGAGGGAACCACCTTGCGGCGGATCTTCGCGACCTCGGGTTGCGGCTGATCGTCGAACATCTCGTCCTCTTGCTCCTCGAATTCGGCTCTGTCGTCGGCCATGGTGTTCCTCCCTCGCGCGTGTCGGTCGGGGACCGCGCTAGTACAAATCGCTGCCGCCCCCCGCGGCAGTCCCCGCTGCCGCCGTCGCGGCCTGCGAGGAAAAACTCGCTTCCAAATCGGAGATGCGCCGGACCAGTTCGCCGGCGGCGTGCTTCGCGGCTTCGATCTCTCGTTCGATCTCCTGGCGCCGCTGCGGGCTCAGGGCCGGCCCCTTGGCCTCCCGCTCGAAGCTGGCGATGAGATCACGAAGACCCTTGCTGACTCCTTCGATCTCTTCCTTGAATTGGACGAAGGAACGCTGGATGTCCTCGATGGTGAGATTGCGCGCCATCATGGACTTGACCTGGTTCACCCGCCGGACCACGCCGGCCGGGTACAGGCCGCGAGACCCGCAGTGCTTGCCCTTGCGGCCCACCCGCACCGATCGCGGCAAGAGACCGAGCTGCACGTACTTGCGCAGGGTCGCTTCCGAGAAGCGCATACCCCGAGACGCGAACAGGTCGACGATCTCGCGCGAGCTGATGCCCTTGGGGTAGCGGCCCTCGATGTCCACCAGCTCGTCCTCGTCGAGCAACTCCGACGCGCGCATCGCCGCCCCCTGAATCCCGGCGCCAGCAATATCGCTACTACGTTTCATTAGCCGATAGTCACTGTATTCTATTCAATAGATTCTCTTCAATAGGGAAAACCACTAAGCTTTTGTTCAGGTCTTTCGCTCACCCGCTCGGCCGTCACTCCTCGGCCGTCAGCCGCGCCACCCGACGCTCACACCCAGCGCGCAGTCCTGCTCGTGCTGCTGATACCGCCTCTGGAACTCATTCACGATCGGCCGGCGGACTGGCGGCGGCAAGGGCGCGCGCCAGGCGCGCGGGGTGGGCAGGGCGGGTGGCGGGTCCCGCAGTCCCCGCAGGGGAACCGTTGGCCGGCTCCAGATCCGCTGGCCGGTTCCGAATCTGGTTGGGGGCGCGCGAAGCGCGCGGCGGCGGGGCCTGGTGGACTAACTAGCCCAACGCCCCCGTGGCCAAACCGCTCTCTGGATGTCCCTTAGCAACCGGCCGACAAGGCCCTT
>PMLB01000196.1:15103-19396 GCA_003158735.1 Myxococcales bacterium
CCGTCGCGGGAGGTGCGGAACCCTCCCAGGGTTCTGCAGTCTATCGTCGGCCGTCGTCGCCGCCGTGAAGTGTTGGCACTACGATGAAGGACTCATGTACTTCCAGCGTTTCTTCCACCATCGTCTCGGCCCCTTGTCGACACAACCAAACGCACGACTCCGCACTGGGCAGAACACGCGCACGTGCATGTGGTCGTCGTGTGGACTCGCATCCGTTGGTTGGTGAAGGATTTCGCGTGCTCGCGCCACCAGCCCCGGATCGGCCTTCTCGCGTTCTGCCTCTTGCAAGAGCAACTCCGCGATCGGCTGGTGGATGAAAATCCACTGCACCTCCACCATCGGATCGGATAGCAAACTCGCCACCAAGGCCCAGGTCCGCCGCAAGTCGAGATGGGCATCGGGCAGCGCTTCGCGCATGCGCCGTCCCGCCCTGCCCGCGGACCACGCGGTCGCGCGGCCATCATCTGCGAAGCGAATCATGGCCGGCAGGTCGGAAAGCGGTTTCTCCTCCCCATCCACGGCATAGTAGAAAATGTCCACGTCCCGCCCGCTCTCATGCGAACGGTGCATGCTCGAGTCGCCCCCACGGCGTACGGATAGGTCTCCGACATAGGCTAGGCCGCCCGGCGCGAGCTGCTCGACGCGCGCAAACGCACGCGTCAGTCCGCCGACCAGTTCCTCGATAGCGAAGCTGCGGCCTCGCGCGCGCCAATCGCGGTGAACCTGGTAGCCATCTCCTTCGACAGGCAAGGCGACCGCTCCCAAGAGAGCCCCGTGTGAATGGGTCCCCCATGACAGACTGGCCCCCTTGGTGCTGGCAAATATCCCCACACAACCGGGCAGCACGCTCATTGCCACCGCGACCAGCCCCAACACCTGACAGCGCGACAGGAGATCCCGCCGCCTTCCCCATGGTCCGTCCCTGTGCAAGACCACGTCAGCGGACACACAGGGGCCCTTTCCTTGCCGGGGAACCTTCCCGCCCCCTACCCGTATGCCTTCTCCATCCTCTCCTGATCCTCCTTGCAACGGATGCAAAGCGTCGTCTCCAATCGCGCCTCAAGCCGCTTGGCCGAGATCGGCTCGCCGCACTGCTCGCAAAGACCGAACGTCCCGTCGTCAATGCGCTCAAGTGCGTGGTCGATCTTCTGCAAGAAAGTCTTCTCGCGCCCACGCAGCCTGAACGTGAACGATTGCAGGTACTCGGACGACGCAAGATCCATTTCGTCGGGCAGATCGTCGGACTCGAGCGTCATGTCTTCGCTCAGCGTCCGCTGCGCGTTGCGGAGGATTTCTTTCTTGCGGCTCAACAAGATCTCGCGAAACCGCTTGAGATCCCTTTTCTTTAATCCAGTCCCTTCCATAAAACCCCTTGACTCAGGTTGTGCAGACATCCGTGTTTAGTGTACCGCCGGATTGAATCATGTCGCAGAAAAGATGCCAATGAATCCGTATCCTTGACAGCCTGCCCGGGAACTGCGTAAATGCAAGAATTCGCCCAGGCGAGATTAGCCACAACGGGGTGCTTCATGGCCGGTTCGGACAAGAGGAAACAAAGTCTCTACTTTCCAGAAGAGATGCTCAAGGAGATCCAAGAAGAGGCCACGCGTCAAGACCGTTCTCTCTCCTGGATAGTGCAGAAGGCATGGAAGATCTCTCGCAAAGAGATCATGAAGTACCCCTCTGTGAACGAGTTTCCCGGAGAAGAAGACGAGCGCGGCGCGAGCGAGTGAGGCCGCTTTTCTGCGGATGTGCTTGGGCGTCCTCGCCGGACCATAAGGGCGTCCGCTCTGACACCGAGGTACCTTCGGGGTAGATGGCCGAATTTCTGCTTGTCGCTGACCAGGTTTCGCCTGTGGTCGAAGGCGAGTTATCGGGGTGTGCGGCGGCTTTGGCACTGGCTCTGTCGGTGGCCAAACACCGCGTGACCATCGTGTCGTTGGCCACGCCGGACCAGGCCTCGCGCTTGCCCGGCATGGCGCGACGCTTGCGAACCATAAGAATTCGTGTGGGGGCCGGGGACCAGGAACTATCGCTCTACGAGGGACGTTCGGCGGTGAGCCAGTGCGCGCTCTACGCGCTCGGCGCCCAGTCGGAGAATCGCGGTCGCCGCTCGGTCCTGCTGGCCAGCGCCGCCAACTCGTTGGTTCGCGACCAGATCTGCTGGCCGGACGTGGTGGTGGGCTGGGGCGAGACTTCGGCGCTCGCCTTGGCCTGCGCCCCTTCCGCCCATGCCGCCTTCGTGGTGCCCGATGGACGCTGGGACCAGCCTCTATCCGGCGACGAGCGCGCCGAGCTGGATCCTGAGAACCCTGCGGTGGCCGTCTCGAATGGCATGCTGGTGGGTCTGGGCGCCATCGAGGCCGACGTGGTGGTTCTTCCCTGCCCCGGGGCTGCGGAAGCCTTCCGCCGCGCCGCTGAGTTGTCCTGCCGTGCCTCGGACCAGCCAGTCACCTCGATGCGTTTCGGATGCGACGAACTTCCGCACGATCCGGCTACGGATCCCGCGCTGGCCGCCACCTTCTCCGCTGAGTCCCCTTCCGGCAAGCAGGAATGCCGTAGGATCCTAATCCGACGCACGTCACTCGCGGTGGGGCCGCGCACGCTCCTGCTAGCCACTGGGCCGCTCGACCCGGCACGGGGCGGTCGCGAGATTCTCGATGCCGTTTCGCGGCTGGGCCGCGCGGATGTCGCGGTCGTGTTCCCCGCGGGAGGAGATCGGGCGCTGGTCGACCAGGCCAACGTTCTGGCCATTGGCTCGCCGGGCAAGGTCACGGTTTTCCCGGAGTTGGGCTGGGAAGCCGAGCGGCAGATCCTGGCTGCGGCCGACGCTGTGTTCTTGGCGGACGCCACTGACCTGACCGGACGACCGGCGAGCCTGGCCCTTCGCTACGGAGCCCTTCCCTTGGCTCCTGACGCAGGCGCAAACGGAGACTACCTGGTGGATCGCGACGTGGCGTCGCAGACGGGCTGTGGCCTGCTCTATGCGCCCGCGGATCCGTGGGGCGGAGTTGGCGCCATCCAGCGCGCCATCGCGCTGCGAACCAACGTCGAGCTATGGCAACCTCTGTTGGCCTCGCTCATGCGCGCGGCCCCGCGCTGGTCAGCGACCGCCGCCTCGCTGGAAGCGATCTGTCTCACCCCGCGTGCAGCCTGAGGATGCGCACGCCCAGCTCGTTACCCACGCTGACCAACTCGCCCACGGCCCAGGGTTGACCGCCAACCCGAAGCTGGATGGCGTCGGTCCGGCGTGGACCAAGGCTGAGCACGCCGCCCTTCATCAATCCCGCCAGTTCCTCGCCGCGAAGTGTGAAGCGGCCGATCTCGGCGACCACTTCTACCGGCGCGGTCGCCAGGATCTCGGCCACCTCGGACGATGACGGCTGTGCTGGATTTCCCGGTGCCTTTTCGCTTTGCGATTCCATCGGCTTTGCATCCTCCTCAGCCTGAGTAAAAGAGCCCACCATGGTCAGTGTACCGTCCGGAGCCAGGCGGACGGGCGCCGCGAAGTCACCCATGCGCAAGCAGGACGGCCAGGGCTGGGCCGCCTGGATTTTAGTAGTACCATCAAACACCACAGCGTCGCCCACAGCGGCCGCGGCAAACGCCGCACCCAGCAAATCGGTTCGCGCAAGCTCCAAGATCGCGCTGGCCACCAGCCCATCCAGGTGAGCCGTGATCGGGCCGGTCCCCGCTGAGTCGGCTAACCACGCGACCGGAACCACCAGAGCAGCCCGGCCACCGTATCCCCCGGCAATGCGCACCGACGCGCCAATCAGAAATCGATCTGGGCCCGGAACGGGCGGCCCCGACACGAGCCCAAGCTCGACCTTCTGGGACTCTCCGACGGCATCCAACGCCGAGAGAAGAATGGCCGCCATGACGCCACGTTCACCGCGACCCAACGGGCGAATCGCAACTGGCGCCGGCCCGCCCAGAACGGCATGCACCAAGGCCAGCGATAGCCGGTGGTCCACGCCCAGCCAACCGCGCTGGCCATCACATTCCAGCGAAAACCAGTCCATTCCGTCGCCGCCCCCGTTCCCAGTCGACTCCCATGCGATGGCAACATGGTCGGAACAAATCTCCAGCTGCCCCACCCCCTTTGTCGCAATGGTCACGGCCAACGGGATGCGCAGTCGAGCCCGAGCCAGGGCTACCGTCCATTTCGCGGCCTCGGCGGGCAGCCGCGGCAAAGCGTCGTATGAAAAAGCCTGCCATCGGGCTTGGGCAGTCATGGATGGTAGGGTATATTCTATTTAGAGCGATTTTCGGGAAAGCAACGACGTGAAG
>PMLB01000218.1 GCA_003158735.1 Myxococcales bacterium
CACCCGCTCCACGAACGACAGCCCCCGGGTCTCGTGCCACGCCTCCGCGAACACCTCGGCGGGCATCAGGAAGTAGGCGGCGAATTTGTCCGCCTCCCTCTCCTCGGCCTTATTCTCGTCGCGGTTGTCGACGCTATAGGCGCCAAGATGCAGCAGCAGGTGGCCCAGTTCGTGGGCTGCGGTGAAGATCCATCGCTCGACCGAGATCCGCTCCCAGACGTTGACCACGACCGCCGGGCCGCCGTCATCCTTCGTCACGGACAGGCCGAAGAACCCGTCGTTGGCGATGCAGAGCGGGTACACCTTGACGCCGTTGTCCTCCAGCAGCTCGCAGACGTCGCGGATCACATCCTTCGGTCCCAGCCCCGCGCTGCGCCGGGCGGCCGCGGCCAGCTTCTTCAGGCGTTCCTCGCCCTGGGCACGGCCGGTGACCTTGGCCCTGCCAAAGGCAAACCGCTTCTTCTGGCCCAGCAGGCTTTCCAACTCGCGGTACGCCTCCAGCCAGCGCGACACCCGCACCAAGAGCTGCTCGCGGCTGGTCATCTTCCCCTGGCGGAAGCGCACCGCCTGCAACGGATGGACCTCGACCATCAGGTCGGGAATCTTCACACCCAGGGCCGCCGCCAGGCCGGTCAGGGTGCGGGTCCGAGGGGCAGCCGTGCCGGTCTCGATGTTCCTGTAGGCAACACGCGAAATCCCCGTCCGCTCCGCGACCTGTGCCTGGGTCAAGCCCCGCTCGTCGCGAAGCCGACGGAGGTTGTGGGCAAGGGTGGCATTGTCCATGAGCCATAACCTATCATGTGTAAGTACGGGGCTCACATGATAACTTTAGGAGTATGTTGGGCAAATAGGCGGTGGCAAGACCAAGCCCGAACGGCAGTTTCCGCCCCAAGCCCAGCACGAAGGTCATGTTTCCGCCAGTCAGCGTAGTTGATAGGGTGTGACCCACGATGGGACACCAACGACGAATCAAGGAACAGCGGCGGCGCGAGCGGGCGGCTCATGACAAGCGCGTCCAGCCAGCGGAGGCTCGAGACCTCGCTCTTGGCTACTGGGCCGTCGCATACCTCGACATCCTCGGCTATCGCTCAGCGCTTTGGGAGATGAACAAGAGGCCTCCTCTTCCTCCCCATGGATCCCAAGAGGAAACCACTCTCAGGGACGCGGCCGCTCGTGCAGTGAAGATAAGACGAGACATCGTCGGCATCATGGACGGGTTCATGAACTCAGCGATGTCGCCCAACGGGCCGTTGCCGGACGCGCTCCCGCCGCAGTGGCACGAAACAGCGCTCGCTTGGCGGCAGTTCAAGGTCGGGAATGCGAGATTCTCTGACAGCCTGTTTCTCTATTCCCCGCTAGCTCCGTCGCCCACACACGCCCTCCCCATACGCGCGGTGTACACGATGATGCTCGCGTGCTCGTCCACCATGCTCTTCCAACTGGCTCGCGGTTCGCCTGATTACCGCGACACGCTTCCGCTGCGAGGAGCTCTCGACACAAACGTAGGCGTAGAATGCGCTGATCGCCCACGCGAAGGCAGCCCCGGACCCGCTCCACTTCAACTCTACTCGGCTGCGATGGCTACTGCATACCAGATGGAGACGACCGTGGCCGACTGGCCACGCCTGCTGGTAGGCGATGCTTTCTTAGAGATGGTTCACGCTCACGCCGCTGCAGCTGGCA
Source organism: Myxococcales bacterium (assembly GCA_003158735.1). Taxonomy (GTDB): domain Bacteria; phylum Myxococcota_A; class Polyangia; order Fen-1088; family Fen-1088; genus Fen-1137. The sequence goes on from PMLB01000218.1 coordinate 1,684, forward strand.
ATGATCCGCACGCTCGGATGACTAGGGAGATCGGCAAGAAGTGCCGCGAGTTCCTTTTCCAAGATACTGACGGACTCTGGGCGGTCGACTACCTCGGCGAAGGGGTCCACAGGTTGCCGTCCGGACCGGACCTCCGGCCTTTCGTCAAGGGTGCTCACGATTTCGCCTGTGCAGCACGGGCAGCTCACGTGGCGAAAGGGGACGCCAAGCTCGTCGCGAAGTACGAGCACCTGGAGCACTACATCGCCAGCCGGCTCTCACTCTGGCAGTGAGATCTTCAATCCCGACATGGGCCATGGGGCCTGGTGATTTTCTCGCACCCGTCCTCTGGCGGGATATCATTGAAACGTACCCATGCTTCGCGCCGAGGTAAGTCCCAATCTGTTCCGCTGGGCGCGTGATCGCGCAGGGATTCCGCTTGCCGCGCTGACGCCGCGCTTTTCCAAGCTGGCCGAATGGGAGAGCGGCACCTCCATGCCAACCTTGAAGCAGCTGGAGGCTCTGGCCAAGGCGACGCTGACGCCCGTGGGGTACTTCTTCCTGCCCGAGCCGCCAGACGAACAGCTGCCGCTGCCGGACTTTCGCACGGTTCGCGACACGCCCCTGTCGCGACCGAGCCCGAATCTGCTGGCCATGGTCTATGCGTGCCAAGAACGCCAAAGCTGGTATCGCGAGTTCGCCGCGACGGCAGGCGTGGAGCCATGCCCATTCGTCGGTTCGGTCACCACCAGCAGCCCGGTCGTCGAGGTCGCCGAGCGGATGCGCAAGACCCTCAATTTCGACCTGGACCGTCGAAATGACTCGCCCACCTGGACCGAGGCGCTTCGCGACTTCATCGGCCAAGCCGAGGCCGCAGGCGTGCTGGTCATGTGCAGCGGCGTCGTCCTCAACAACAACGGCCGCCCGCTCGATCCCGACGAATTTCGTGGTTTCACGATCGCCGACGCGCTGGCGCCCTTGGTGTTCATCAACGGCGCCGACACCAAGGCCGCGCAGACCTTCACCCTGGCGCACGAACTGGCACACCTGTGGATCGGGCAGTCCGGTGTCACGGACGCAACCATCAGGCAGGCGCCCAGCCGCCAGACAGAGCGCTGGTGCAACCAGGTGGCGGCCGAGTTCCTCGTGCCGCTCGCTGTCCTACGCACCGACTACCAGAAGAGCAACCAGCTCGACCGCGAGGTCAGCCGTCTGAGCAGGCGGTTCAAAGTCAGCAGTCTCGTGATCCTGCGCAGAGTCCACGACGCTGGTTTCATCAGCAAGCCAGTCTTTGCTGAGGCGTTCGATGCCGAGTTGGACAGGCTGCGCGAGCGCGCGAAGGGCAGCGGCGGCAATTTCTACCTGACCCAGGCGGTGCGAGCGAGCAAGCGGTTCACACGTGCGCTGCTGGCGAGCACCCTGGAGGGCCAGACACTTTACCGCGATGCCATGCGCCTGCTCGGAGTCTCGAAGGTCGAGACGCTCCACAAGTTGGGCCACAGCTTGAGCGTCGAATAGATGGCCTACCTCCTCGACGCTGATACCTTCATCCAGGCCAAGAACCTGCACTACGGCTTCGACTTCTGCCCTGGGTTCTGGGACTGGATCGTGCGCGAGAATGCAGCCGGGCGCGTCTTTAGCATCGAGAAGGTCGGGGACGAGCTTGAGGCTGGTTCGGATGACCTTGCCACCTGGACGAAGGAGCGCGGCGTCTCCTTGTTCCTGCCGCCGGACGATGCGGCCGTGACCGCCATGGGGAAGGTCAGTACATGGGTCCAGTCGCATGGCTACGCGCCGGCCGCCGTGAACGCCTTCTTTCAAGTTGCCGACTACTATCTCGTCGGCGAGGCGCTTGCCCTCGGCTACACCGTGGTCACGCACGAGGTTCCGGCGCCACAAGCGATCAGGAAGATCAAGATCCCTGACGTTTGCATCGGACTAAAGATCAAGTGCGTGAGCCCGTTCGAGATGCTGCGCAAGGAACGTGCGCGGTTCGTCTTGCGATGACCCAACCCGTCCTGTTCCGGGGGGATTCACTCGCCCAGAGAGGGCTCTCTGAGACCGGCCAAGGCCGGGGACGAACCTTTATCGAACACGCGCTTGCCAACGGGCTAATGGCCAGGTTCGCGGATCTTGGTCGCTCATATGACCTGGAGGGACGCGACGATATTGATCTTGTCTTGGCCCATGTTGGCGCCGACCCGGATCAGCCTGAGGCACAACTCGCGGACCACAGCCCCATGATCTCCTTCAGCACGGCCTCAGAGACGGCTTTTGTTTACGCCAACCAGGAAGACAGGCACCTTGAGCGATGCCAGCCGGATGATGCAACCCATTTCGTCTGGAGGTTTGAACCAGGCCTCGAAGCAGTGCCGTCGCCTCGTGGAAACATCCTGCCTGGCGTCCACGCCTTCCGATACAAGAAGGATCACGTGAACGTTCGCAGTTACCTCGGAGGCTGTCTCGCGGTCTCGACGATTTCAAAAGCGGGCGGGAATTTCCAGCCTTCGCAATAGCCAATTGGCTCGTCGCGGAAGCACCAGATACCACGCTACACCTAGCCTTGGTGTTCGACGTCCGGACGCTGGTACACTCAAGCTTCGTCGACAACCGGAATGCTCGTCTAGTTCGCAACGCCCGCGAACGAAGCACCCGGGACAGAGAATGGCTCGTGTACCCCTGCGACCCTCTGCCGCAGGGCGGGACCGATGCGATGCTGAAGATGAACAAACACCTCTTTCCAGACGCATTTCTCAGAGAGAAGTAGGAAGCCACCTCTGCTTCTACTTCTCGGTTGTTGAACCGCGCAGAATCTCCACGATGGTGCTCTGGGGTCCAGCGTCGGGCTCCTTGCCCAGATAGCCACTGCGCTGGGCGGAGAAAATGGCCTGGGTGGTTTGGATGAGCACTGCGTTCTTGGTGTCCTTGTCACCCTCTGCCGCCTTAGCGAATGTCTCGAACGTCGAGAGGGCGATTCTCCGGTGTGTGTTCACAACCTCGTTGTGTCTATTCGCCCGGTAGTTGCGCGCGCTCCACGCGATGAAGTACGTGAAGAAGGAAAGCAACACGACCCGAAAGGCGATGCTGCGGACGGCGTGGCCGCCGGTCCAGATAGCGTCGCTTCCCGCCAGCGACCCTTGGAAAAGAAGGAAGGCGAACACAGCCGCGACAACTCCCAGCGCCAGGGTCGCAATCATCCAGGCCCGTGCTGCCTTTTTGTGTCGCTCTGCCTGTTGGTCGAATGCGGTCGAGTGCGCTGCGACGCCAGTCTCGGCCGAGACGCCTCGGACTTTTTCCAGGACGGCCGTTGATTCCTTGAGGACCTCCTCGACTTTTTGGTGGGAGGCCTTTGCCCGCGCAAGCTCTGTGTTGATGGAATCGACCGCCGCTTTCAGATTAGCGGTGCGCATGAGTCCAACGGTCAGGAACGGAGTGGCGTCGTCGAGCAGTTTGCTGTAGTTCTGGGTGACGCTCGCCATGAGCTGTTGGCGTTGCTCTGTCGCATTGGCTGTGGTGGGGTTGAACGTCTTCACCTTCTCCAAGTCGACAAGCAACGCGCTGATGAAACCCGCGAGGCGCTGAAGCCGCTGCAGCGGGAAACTGGCAAGGTCCACGGACCTGAGTTGTGCTGCGAGATTGGTCATCCCCTCGAACTCGCCGCTGAGCGGCTCGAATGACATGGCCGTGCCGAGGTCGCCCTGGCGAACCAGCGAATCGATTGACGCGCCTGCGAGGGCAGCCAGGTCCGTTTGGATCTTCTCGATTAGCTCAAGGGTCTGTTTGGTTGGCATCGCTCAGGATCTCCGTTGCTTGGACTGTCCCAGACTCAGTTGGTTGGACGGAACTTTCCCCTGCGCGCCGGCCTTGGCCTTGGCCTTGGCGTGACCTTGCCCTCTGGGCTTGCTTGATGCCGCACCTTGGAGTTTCTCCTGTTCGGCGCGGGTGGCGTTTAGGGCGAAGAGGCGGTCGATGATTTCGTCTTCGAAGGATTCTTGGGCAGCGCGGGTGGCGGGGGTGGTGGGGGTCTCGTAGGCGGGGACGGGAATGTCGGGCCAGGCGTAGGCGGCGAGGACTGCGCGGTCGAGGTCTTCGTGGAGGCGGCGGAGGGCGAGGATTTCGGGGTCGTCGCAGGCGGGGTTTTTGAGCTGGTTGTAGGTGGTCGTCAGGCCCTGGTTGCGCTCGACCATCAGGCGGGCGCGGGTTTCGCAGAGGTGGGCGCCGATGGCTTCCAGGTCGCCGGTGGGGGCCAGTGTCTCGGCGGCGGGGAATGGGAAGGTTTCGAAGCAATCGGAGGCGCCGCAGCGGAGATCGGTTCGCATCGACGACGACAGCAGCCGTGCGCGACTGCAGGACGCCGAACCGGGCGTGTTCCTCGAATGCATCGCCATACAAAGTACTGCCGGTGCCGGACCTGCACAACCTGTCCCTCTTCCAGTCGTCCCTTAGTCAGGACGGACAAGACGCTGCGCTTCGATGCTTCTGCCACGGCCGACGACGATGATATCCGTGGCAGCGGTGGAGGGGAATTGGGAACGTGAGTCGCTCCGGTACGCGTGAAGGCCACCAGTCCCACGGGATAGCGAGGCGGCTGAGGAATTGTTTGCAGCGACGGTCGCGCTGAGCGAACATGGTCTGCATGGCTTGCAGACTGTGCGTCGTGCTCTTGTGTCTTTCTATGACAGTCTTTGGCGGTTGCGGCGGCGGCGCTAATGGCAAATGCGTTCCCAACGTCAGCGTTGCTTGCGTGTGCCCAAGCGGCCAGAGCGGTGCCAGGACCTGCACCTCGGCGGGCACGCTCGCGGCGTGTGTGTGTTCGCCGCCCACGGTGGATGCTGGGGGCGGGGCCGATGCTGCCACTGCCAACTCGCCCGATGTCGCTGCGGCCAGCCCGCCCGATGCGGCAGCCAGCCCACTGGATGCTCCCGTCGCCACGGGCGACAACGACGCGTCTTCTGTCGCCGAGGACACGGATACGACAACCGCACTCTCTCTACCAACGATCGTCAGTTTCGACGCCAGCCCAACCGCGGTCAACAGTGGTAGCAGCACGACCTTGACCGCGGTGTTTTTCGGCGGGACAGGAACCGTCGACCAGGGCATTGGTGTTGTTACCAGCGGTAGCGGGAAGAGCACCGGGTCCATCAACGCAGCCACGACCTACACACTGACTGTGACCAACGTGGCCGGGGGTTCCACGACCGCGCAGGTGACGGTTCTGCTCGTGGTTTTCTCGCGAACGGGCAGCATGAACGTCGTGGCAGACGCGACCACGGCCACGTTGTTGCCCAACGGAAAGGTGCTCGTCACCGACGGCGAAGGAGGGGCTACCGGGTATCTCGCCAGCGCCGAGTTGTACGACCCAGCCACCGGGACGTTCACGGCTACCGGAAGCCTGGCCGTAGCCAGACAGTCGCCAACCGCGACGTTGTTGGGCAACGGGGAGGTGCTCATCGCGGGCGGATGGGGTGCCGACGGGCCTTTGGCGAGCGCGGAACTCTACGACCCAGCGACTGGGACGTTCACGGTCACTGGCAGCATGAGCGTGGAAAGGTACGGCGACACGGCGACGTTGTTGGGCAACGGAAAGGTACTCATCGTCGGGGGAGTCGGTGGTGCCGCGCCCCACGCGAGCGCGGAGCTTTACGACCCAGCGACTGGGACGTTCACGATTACCGGCAGCATGACAGTGGCAAGAACCAGTCATACCGCGACGTTGCTGGGCAACGGAAAGGTGCTCGTCGTCGGCGGATATGATGGCGCCGACTTTCTGGCGAGCGCGGAGCTCTATGACCCCGTGGCCGACACATTTGCGGCGACCGGCGACATGAGCGCGACAAGGTCCGGCCACACGGCGACGTTGCTGGGCGACGGGACGGTACTCCTGGCTGGTGGTGGCGGGGATGGCGACGTCACCCTGGCGAGCGCGGAGCTTTACGACCCGGCGGCCGGGAGATTTGTGGCCACCGGCAGCATGAGCGTGGGGAGGTCCGACCACACGGCGACGTTGTTGGTCAACGGGACGGTACTCGTCGCGGGCGGAGCGAGCAGCGGGCCGCCTGGGAGCGTCGAGCTATACGACCCCGCGGCCGGGACATTCGCAGTCATTGGCAGCATGACCGTGGGCAGGGAGCGCCACACGGCGACGTTGTTGCCAAATGGCAAGGTGCTCGTCGCCGGCGCGTACGGTGGCGATGGGAGCGCGGAGCTGTACCCATAGCAGTGATGGCGAGCGCCCCGGGTGGTCGCATTCTCAGAGGGTGATGTCTTGGACGTCGATCCTTCTTGCTGAAAGAGGGTCAGCATTTCGAACGAAGCCAGGAGGTTACGATGACCCAGAAGCGGCGAATGAAGAAACGACAGGGAGGCACACGATGAAGCTCTCGGGAAACACGGTCTTGATCACGGACCATCATCTCCGAGACGCTCTCAACTCATCCAGCATGGCCTGGTGAATCCTGCCGTTGCTCGCCAGGACGCAGCCGGTCGCCGGGACAAAAGGCCCACCTCCAGGATCGCTGACCTGGCCCCCGGCCGCAGTCAGGATGGCTGCTCCGGCCACCAGGTCCCAGGACTTGATGTGCCGTTCCCAGAACCCATCCAGCCAGCCACAGGCGACGAAACACAGGTCAAGTGCTGCCGATCCCAGACGCCGCACACCCTGCGAAGCCCGCATGAAGGCCGCGAACTCGGCCAGGTTGTCGTTCTGCTGGACCCGCAGGTAGGGAAATCCGGTGACCAGCAGCGCGAGCCCCAGTTCGGCCACACCCGAGGGATGGATCGGCCTGTCGTTCAGGAAGGCGCCTTGGCCACGAGCCCCGTGGAAGGTCCAACCCACGGCAGGGGCGGACACCACGCCCACGACCGGCGTACCTTCGGCCACGAGGCCGATCGATGTCGCGAAGATGGGCAAGCCGTGGGCGAAGTTCGTGGTGCCGTCGAGCGGGTCTACATGCCAGGTGCGGCCCGATCGGCCAGCCTGCCCGCCGCCTTCCTCGCCCAGAATGGCATCATCAGGGAACGCAGCGCTCAGGGTGCGAACAATCACTGTCTCGGCCCGGCCGTCGAACTCGGTCACTAGATCAACGTCGCTGGACTTGAAACGAAACTCGGGCCGGGATCCCCAGCCCTGCAACAGGATGGCCGTTGCTGACGCCGCCGCCTCTTGGGCGACCGCGATCTCGCGCAACCAGTGAGTTTCTGACGTCTGCATGGCCGCTGGTACCTATAGCAAACGCAGGCATCTACGCCCGGTTTTGGGGGCAAGCACTGGGCAGCGGGAGCCGCATCAGGGCCGAGATTTCCCCGCGATAGCAGCGTTACAAACGACAGGGAGCATCAAACAGCCACCGCGCCGTTCGCGTCATCTCGATTTCATTCGACTATTCTTGGTAACTGCTGGTCTGGGAGAGGTTCAGCCCGTCAGCCACCTACGATCGGGCTTTTGCGCAGGCGATCCAGCCTTCCCGCATCCTGTGTACCGGGAAAGCGGTACCATGTTCTCCGGGTCATGAAGGAACACGAGGTCAGGCAGCGCATGGAAGGCTTCTGATTGATCTTGACGCCTACTGGGTGAGCACGCGGGAGAAGCAATGGCCAAAATCTCAACAGCGGTTGCAGCTCTTCTTGTATCCGGCTTCATGGGACTGGCCTGTAGCAAGTCCGGCCTGAAGAGCACGGCACATGATGCGGCAGCAGCAGGTGGGGGCCATGCTGGCGGCAACATCAGGAGTTATGACATCACAGTGTCGCAGTAGCAGTAGGAGTTCTGGAGGGCGACGTTTTTGGGTCTTTCTTGGCACTACATCCCTGGGGCTTCTCAAGCACCGGCAGGGACATCAACATACCCTACCCCCTGGGATGCGTGACCCAGGTTGATGGTGCCGTCAGCAATTTGTGGGGACATAGGGTCAGATCTCGGAGCAGCGCGGACTTCCCTGTGCGCAGATTGCGCTGGCGTGGCTGCTCAGCAAGCCGGGGATCACCGCGCCGATAGTCGGCGCCACCAAGTCACACCATCTGCAAGACGCAATAGCGGCGCTCTCGTTGCGTTTGAGCCCCGAGGAAATAGTTTCTCTCGAGGAGCCGTACACGCCACATCCCGTCCTTGGCTTCAGCTAGGCGATAGCGAGGCTATGGCGGCGTACAACCCTCACCGTTGCCGAGATTCGATACCTTGACTAGCACTACTGATTGAAATTNNTCTGACCGAGAAGCGAGAAAGCGGACGGGTCCCGCAGCAGCGACGGCGACGGGAGAAATTCAATCAGTAGTGCTAGGGCCCGTTGCGCACGCAACGCACGTTGGCCGTCGGGAAGTAGTCCCAGTCGTTGACGCCGTTGTTGGTGGTGCCCACGTTGGTTCCGGTGAAGCCGTCGCAATAGCTCAGGCCCCAATCGGCGGTCGCCGACTGGGACTCTGCCGCCCAGAACCAGTACTTCGGATCCTTGCAGCCATTGGGTGTACCCGGGAATGCGCTTAGCACGACGGCGTTGCCCACCCGGGCTTCGTTCACCGTGCTGGAAAGCTCGCCCAAGGTTGGCACACGGAAGCCTGTGTGCCCGTTCAGCGTCAAGCTGGCACAGTAGGCCGGTGCGTCTGCCCAAGCCATCAGCGTCGGCGAGAACCCCGATTGCCACACCAGGCCGGTATAGTTGTCCGTGGTCTCGCCATTGACGACCGTATAGTGATTCGCAGGCTCGACGGCGAGCGCGTTGGGCGCCTCGCCGGTGCCATTGCCGCGGACGCATCTCGCCACGAAGTTGGTGCCGGCCAAAGAATAGGCATTGCTGGTCATCCCATTCGCACCATAGCCCCAAGCCAGATTGGCGCCGTTTATCCCCTGAATGGTTTCCCACCAATAGGAACCCGTGGCGTAGGCTCCGCTGGTGGTCGTGAAGGGCGGCGACACATAGGCAGTTCTGCCCAACGTCGGATCGATCAAGCTTGCCATCTCCATCCGGGTGGGCAGCCGCCAATCGTTGAAACCAGCATAGCTGCTGGTGCCCAGAGCCGCGCAGCGATCGGAACTGGACTGCCAGGTGCCCTGGGTCGAGGGATTGGCCTTCTCCCACACGAGACAGGTGACGTTGTCGCGCACGGCCCCGTTGCCCAGATCGGTATAGCTCTGCGGATGAGTCAGTTTCTCGCTGGGCGGAGTCGGCACCGGCCAGCAGGCCCACTTGTGCGAGCCGCACGTCGATTCCTGGCAGGCGCCGGGGGGCGCGGTGCTGGTCGTGGTGGTGCCGCCGGTGCCGGGCGTCGCGCCGCCCGTGCCGACCACGCCGCCGTTGCCAACCGCGCCGCCGCGCCCAGTCGTGCCGCCGGACCCGATCCGGCCGCCGGTCCCGACCACCCCGCCCGAGCCGACGATGCCGCCGGTCCCGACGCTGGTGGTTCCTAGGCTGCCACCGCTCCCCACGCTGCCGCCGACCCCCACGCTGTCGCCGGTACCGACCACGCCGCCCGAACTTGAGCCACCGCCCGAGCCGGTCAGGCCGCCGCTGCCACCTTGGCCATCACCACGTCCCGATCCGCTGCACGCGGAAACTCCTAGAGCCAGAATCCCCATGGCACACAAAGTGGCAGCTCGCAGCATGGCAGACCTCCTTCCCCTTAGCATGGTTATCCAGTTGGCGCCCATAGCCCCTCTGCAGGTTGGGGCAGGGCGGTCGAGTTCTTGCGGATGGCGCAAAATTCGTTGGCGGGAAGGCGACCGGCCAGTCCCGCAGCAGGAACGCCAGATCTGGTTCCCCTTGAGCGGGCACGTGAACACCGTTCCCCGACCGACCCTCGGCCTGAAAGGCTACAAGGGACGCGGCGATGAGGCTGCCGAGGCCGTCTGGCAGCAGGAGATCTCGAAGCTGTGGTGAGCAAGAAGGACTACGACGCCGTACAGGTCGAGGCGGCCCGTTCCGTCATGTTGGAGTTGGTCAGGTTGCTCGCGGAGTACCGCGACGACATCGTGGTTGTGGGCGGCTGGGGGGAAGTGCTGTGGTTTGCGACAGCGTCTTGACGGTGTCGATGCGATAGATGAGCCAGGCGCGATCAACCTTCTTCAACATGAAGTTGAATTCCTGCACCTGGAAATCGCCTTCACCCTCAACGGTAGCTTTGCCCGTCAGGTTGACCACCGGCCAATCAATGCCGTCCGCAGCCAGGCTGGCGGACGGAACGAAGGGGCCTTCGTCGCAAGATCGGTCACAGCCCGCCGTGGAACCGACCGAAGCCACGGGCACTCATGACCGAGATGAACACGATACCCGCCCCGAGGACGAGCACGTGGCGGGTCCTGCGCAGATCGAATTTGCCCACGCGACAGACGAGCAAGTAGCCG
>PMLB01000451.1 GCA_003158735.1 Myxococcales bacterium
CGTCTCTTCGCCCTCGTCGACGTCCCTCAGGTGGTCCTGGGTTCCGCTGCCCACGGCGCGCGCAACCTCTTCTTCCGAGGGCAGCAGCGCGGCTGCGCCCGGGCCGGGCGAGAGCAAGGGTTCGCCTTCGCGCGTCTGCGAGGGAGCCCGGCGCGAGCCACCGCCGCCCGACGGGGCGAACAGTCCCTCGGGGTCCGAGGGTCCCGAAACCTGTTCGCCAGCTTCGCCAGGATCCTTCTCGGGATCGCCAACCGCTGACATGGGCCTCCTGTGCGACGGCATGCGCATGGCCAAAGCACCTGCCGAGCCCGGCGGCTTGGGCGAGCCTGCAGGCTCAGACACCGCCACCCGGTTGCGATCGCTGTCGCCGCGCGAGCGCTGCAGTTCGTTGGGATCGAACCTGCCGTACTTGCGCGTCTCGTGCTCGACCGAGGAATCGTACTCGGCGGCAAAACGCGCGTTCTCGGGCCGCTTCTCCTCGCGTGGCCGGGCCAGATCCACGACCTGCCCGGGCGCCTTGACCGACTCTTCTTCCTTCTTCGCCTTTTCCTCTTGCGCCTTTTCCTCCAGGCGCTCCATGTCGGCGATGAGCTTTCTCGCCGTGGCATCGTCGACCGTGCTCACCGTGATGGGCTCAGCCGCGCTCTCGGCCGCGGCCCGCTTGCGCGCTGCCAAGATGTCGGCGTCGCGCGGAGCCCAGATGTGCAGCGCGACCCCAGCGACCAGCAGGAGCTGCAGGTGGATGAGCACGGCCAGCGCGGCCCATCGGCCGAGCGAGGAGCCCTTCCGTCGCTGGGGTGAATCGAAGATGGCCATGGCGCAAAGCCCGCCTTACACCCATAAGTGTAACCACTTTTTCGCGGGGGCCAACCATTGCGGCCGGTTGCGGAGAACGGGATCCGGAGGACGTCGGTCTCTGGTGCTATAGAGTGGCTGGTCCACGCGATGAGCCGCCCCGTACAAATTGGCGATCCCATGCAGCCCGCCCACCGGACAGCGCAGCTTGAGGAACGCGACCTTCTGCATGACGTGGGACGCGCTGTGGCGCACTTCGACCTCATCTCAGATGGTGATCGCATCCTGGTGGCAGTTTCTGGCGGAAAAGACAGCTACTCCCTGCTCGCCCTGCTGGAAATACTGCGCCGGCGGGCACCGGTGCATTTCGACCTTCTGGCCGTGCACCTCGACCAGGGCCAGCCGGGCCACGATCCCGCACCGCTTGCCGACTGGTTGCGCGCCAATGGCTTCGACCAGCGAATCGTGCGCGAAAACACCTATTCAATAGTGGTCGACAAGATCCCGGAAGGCCGCACCTATTGCTCGATGTGCGCGCGCCTGCGCCGCGGAATTCTCTACCGGCTGGCCAGCCAGTTCGGGTGCACCAAGATTGCGCTCGGGCACCACCGCGACGACGCCGTGGAGACCCTGCTGCTCAATGTCTTTTTTGCGGGCAAACTGGCGGCCATTCCTGCGCGCCTGGTCAGCGACGACGGCGCGTCCATCGTCATAAGGCCGCTCATCTATTGCGCCGAAGAGACCTTGGCCCGCTTCGCCGAAAGCCGCCGCTTTCCCATCCTGCCCTGCCACCTGTGCGGCTCGCAGCCCGATGCCCAACGCAAGCAGATGAAGGCCCTGCTGTCGCGTTTGGAGGCCGAGCACCCCAACCTGCGCCAGACCATGCTGGCAGCGCTCGGTAACGTCAATCTGTCGCACTTGTTGGATCGCGAGGCATTTGACTCGGCGACCAGAACCGGCTAACCGAGCGCAGGCTGGAGCTAAACTGATAGACTAGGGATGGCATGTAACTCTCCGTAGCAATTGGGCAATCTTCGCGTATCCGTCAACGGTCAGTCGGCGTCGGGCGAGCGAGCCGTACGCTGTGAGTCTTTCCCTCGGCAACCTCCAAGTCCGCTATTATTTCGTCGGTCGGGTAATATGTGCGAAAGCAGAGGTACGACTATGAACGCAAATCGTTTGAACCTATGGCTGGCTGTTTCGCTCCTGCTCGCCGCGGGATGCGGCGGGGCGCGCACGCCGCTTGACGAGTTGGACACTGAAGAATTCGGTGGCTCGATTAGTGGCGGCGGCGCCGTCCAAGGTGGCGACACGGGTTTGGTTGTCGGGGGTGGTCTCGGCACAGGCGGGATGGGCGCAGCCGGTGAGATTGGCTTTGCGGGCGCGACAGTCGGAACTGGTGGAGTGATCGCCCTGGGCGGCACGGGCGGGTACTCTCCATTCGGTGGCACAACAATCATCGTGCCGCCGGGCGGGACGACTGCGCTCGGTGGCCGCGGTGGCACGGTCCCCCTCGGCGGCACCGCCGTCCCATACGGTGGCTCCATTGTGTTGGGCGGCTACACCGCCAGGTCCGGCGGCATGGGCGGGTTCTCTCCACCAAGCGGCGCCACGGCACTCGTCGGCGGCAGCGCCGGCGGTCGCGGCGGCTCGATCCCAGTTGGCGGTACGCTTCCCGTGGGCGGCACCGTGGTCGGCGGTCGCGGCGGCACCGTTCCATTGGGTGGCACCGTGGTCGGCGGCCGCGGCGGCACGTTTGCGACGGGCGGCGCTGGCGGGACAGGCGGGATCGTGACCTGCCTGGCTGTGCAGGCCAATGAAGAGCTGATCGACAACATGAACGATGGCGATCGCTTCATCCCGCAAGTCAACGGACGTGCCGGGGCTTGGAAAGACAGCAACGACGGCACGCCGGGCGCGACTATGTTCCCTGATCCAGCGGGACCGTTCACCATGACCAACACGGGCGACGTCTGCCGCAAATACGCGGCCTACACGTACGGAGGGCCCTTTGTAGACACGGGCGCCACCGTTGGGTTCGGGATCGGCGGACCCTACGACGCGTCCAAGTACGACGGCATCAGCTTCTGGGCCAAGATAGATAGCGGCTCATACGGGCTGCGCGTGGCGTTCCCCGACAAGGACACCTCGCCTGATGGCGGGCTCTGCCAGGGGAGCGTCGCGGGGAATCAGTGCTACGACCACTACGGCTACCGCATAACCAACCTCACGACT
>PMLB01000342.1:0-3086 GCA_003158735.1 Myxococcales bacterium
GAGCAACGCATTACCCATGTCAGCACAGCACCCCTTCCCAGTCGGGATTCGGTGATCGCGATTCTGAAGCTGCTGCGTGAGATTCTGTTCCCTGGCTACTTCGGCCGGCAGGGACTCAAGCTGGAAACTCTTGCGTACCACGTGGGCGAGGACGTCACGACTCTGCACGAAAGGCTGTCGGAACAGGTGGAGAATGCCTTCCGGCACCAGGCGGTTCGCGGAGGCCAGGACATCGATGGTATCAGCGAACGCGCTGCAACGGCGACCAATGGATTTCTGATGAGCCTGCCCCACGTGCGCGCGTTGCTGGCCACAGATGTGCAAGCCACCTTTGATGGTGATCCCGCGGCGACCAGTCTGGACGAGATCATCTTTTCCTATCCGGGCCTCTGGGGGGTGATGATCTACCGGCTAGCGCACGAGCTGCACATTCGCGAGGTGCCGCTTATTCCGCGCATCATGGGCGAGTTCGCACATAGTCGAACCGGCATCGACATCCACCCCGGCGCTACGGTGGGCAAGGCGTTCTTCATCGATCACGGGACCGGCGTGGTGATTGGCGAGACCAGCATCATTGGCGACCACGTGAAGATCTACCAGGGTGTCACCCTGGGCGCGCTCTCCACGCGGGGCGGTCAGGCGTTGCGTGGGGTGAAACGGCATCCCACCATCCAGGATCACGTCACCATCTATTCAGGTGCCTCGGTCCTGGGGGGCGACACGGTGATTGGCGAGGGCGCGGTGATCAACAGCAACGTCTTTGTCACTCAGTCGGTTCCGCCACACACGCGGGTGAGCACCAAGAATCCGGAGTTGCAGTACCGGGACAAGAAGCCGGCTGAATTCAGGCAAGAGCAGGCCTGGGACTACAGCATCTGAGCCTGAATGAGCCGGTTTTTGGGACGGCGGGCACGCGAGTTATCCTGATGATGGCTAGCAGACAAGTGGTCGAATCGCTCCCGCGCAAACCGCCGGTCTTGGTTCCGCCCCCAACGCCGAGCAGGCGTGCTGCCCACGATGACGAGGCGTTCTTGCCAGCCGTTGGAGCCAACCTGCGGCGTCTGCGCACCCGTCGCGGACTATCCCTGGAACGGCTGGCTCGTCAATCCGGGGTCAGTCGGGCCATGCTGTCCCAGGTTGAACTGGGACACAGCGCCCCGACCATCAACGTGCTGTGGAAAATTGCGCGCGCCCTCGGGGTGACGTTTTCCGCGCTGGTCAGCCCCACTCCCGAGGCTGGGCCGTTGCTGCTGCGGGAAGCCGCCGCCAAGCGACTGACCAGCCGAGATGGATCATTCATTTCGCGGGCGCTGTTCCCATTCGACAAGCCGCGCCGGGTTGAATTTTACGAGCTGCGCCTCAAACCCCACGCCCTGGAGGAGGCGGAACCCCATCCGCCAGGTACGGCCGAAAATATTGTGGTGAACTCGGGCGCGGTCACCATCACGGTTGGAACTGCAGCGCATGAACTCAGCCAAGGAGACGCGCTGCTTTTCGTGGCCGATGTGGCGCACGCCTACCACAACCGCAGCGACAGCGATGTCCTGATGTACCTGGTCATGACATATCCGGAGACGTTTGGATGAAACTCCACGAACAAACAGGCGCACGCTGGTTGCGGGTACGTCGGTGAATCCGTCGGAAGCTCTGGGTGAAATCGAAGCCCCCATCTTTCAAACGGCGGCCTTTGGCTACGCCAGCGCCGAGGAGATGGCTGACGTATTCGCGGGGCGTGCGCCAGGCCATGTCTACACGCGCCTGTCCAACCCAACCACCCTGGCGCTGGAACGCCGCCTGACCGCAGCCGAAGACGGGATAGGGGCGCTGGCCACGGCGAGCGGCATGGCCGCGATCGCGGCGACGAGCCTGGGCTTGCTCAGGCCGGGGGATGAGATCATTGCGGCCAAGGGCATCTTCGGTGGAGCGGTTTCGTTTTTTCGCAACGTCTTGGGCCGGCTGAACATTCGCGCGGTCTTCGTTGATGGCGCGGACACAGCCCAGGTGGAGACGTCGGTAACAGCCAGGACGCGCGCCCTATTTGTCGAGACCATTGGCAATCCAGCCATGGACGTGCCCGACTTGCCCGCTTTGGGAAGGCTGGCGCGCACCCGCAACATCCCCCTCATCGTCGATAGCACGCTGACGACCCCCGAATTGNNCAAGTTCATCAACGGGCACGGCACTGCCATCGGGGGCGCCGTGATCGACACAGGACGGTTCGATTGGTCTCGCGGCCCGTTCGAGGACGTTGCGGCAATCGCGCGCAAGGCAGGAGCACATGCATTCTTGGCCCATCTGCGTTCCGTGATCGCCCGTGATCTGGGCGGTTGCCCGGCCCCGCAGTCATCCTTCTTGATGCTGCAGGGGCTGGACACCTTGTCGTTGCGTCTCAAGGTTCACTGCGAAAACGCGCTGGCGTTGGCGCGGGCGCTTGCAGATGACCCGCGCGTGGCGGCCGTGGGGTACCCGGGCCTGGACAGTTCGCCGCATTTTGAACGGGCACAGCGCTTGTTTGGCGGGCGAGCCGGTGCGGTTTTGACTTTGCGACTGGGAAGCCTTGCCAGGGCGTTCGCTCTCATCAATGCGCTCAAGAGCGCCCGCCGCGTGGCCAATCTGGGCGAGACCCACACCCTGGTGATTCACCCAGCCTCGACGATCTTCCGCGAATACCAACCCGAGGATCGCCTGTCGCTGGGGGTTTCTGACGATCTGGTTCGCGTGTCAGTGGGACTGGAAGCATTTCCCGTCATCCTGGCAGATTTTCGACAGGCTCTGGCGTCCGCCGAAAAGGAGTGACAATGAAACTGATTGTGAACGGAACGGACGTCCAGGTCAGTGACGGCATCAATGTCAGTCGGCTTCTGGTCGAGCGCAAGGTCCGCCTGCCAGACATGGTTTCAGTGGAACTGAACGAAACCGTGTTGCAGCGGGCAGAATTCGAGACCACACCGCTACACGAAGGCGATCATGTCGAGTTGCTCTATTTCATGGGAGGCGGCCGTGGAACTCACGCTGTCTGACGAACAGATCGAGCGGTACAGCCGCCACATCGTCCTGGAGGACGTGGGGGTCAATGGTCAGGAGAA
>PMLB01000342.1:3137-3281 GCA_003158735.1 Myxococcales bacterium
CCACCTGCGGGCCGAGGCCAGCAACATCCTGGACCTGATCAAGGACTACGACTTTGTGGTCGACGGCACCGACAACTTTGCGGCGAAGTTTCTCATCAACGACGCCTGCGTCTTGGGCAACAAACCCTTCTCCCATGCCGGCAT
>PMLB01000387.1 GCA_003158735.1 Myxococcales bacterium
CGGGCGTCGCGAATGAACTTCTCGTAGTAGGCGGCCACGTCGTAGTTGAACATGATGCTCGGAAAGAGCAGGTGCGACGTCTCGAGCCACCCGAGTTTCTCCCGGTGCGGACAGTCCGTGATGATGTTCTGCAGGTTGCTGCGCAACGCTGCCAGGATGAGGGCGTGGATCTTGTTCAGATCCTGATCCGATGAGCTGAACTTGCCGACATTCTCCGCTGAGGCGTAAATGAACTTGCCGGTGAGGCTCGCGATCTGGGGTTTGCCCGGGAAGCTGGCGGCCTGGGCGGCCGGGACCGCGCCCTCGACCTGGACGTAGCGGAAGCCGGTGTAGGAAAAGCGCGGGTGCCACACCTCAGTGCCGCCGCCTTTCAGCGTGTAGGAGAACCAGACCGGACTGCCCGAGCTCGCCTGACTGACGTTCCCTCCGCTCAACAATTCGCCCGGGGTCAGTTTGACCGTCGCGCCGGCGGTCCCTTGCACGGTCAGCTCGGGCCAGCCCGCGAAGTTCTGACCCAGGTCGTAAACGAAAACACCCGATTGTGGCTGGGTGACCTTTACCGAAGCGAACTCCTGTTGCACTTTCACCGGCGGCGCGGACCGGGCGATCAGCGAAAGAGCGGTTCCCGTCGCCACGGTGGCCGGTGTGAAGGACGCGCCGGTGAAGCCAGCCTTGTCCCAGCCGGCCGGTTCCTGCCGGGCGTCGAAATCTTCGCCGCCGTAGATGTTGCTGAACGTGATCGGACCGGCCGCCGTCGTCCAGGAGGTGTCGCTGATCACAGCGTCCTTGCTGCCGTCGGTGAATTCCATCTGCAGGCGCAGGATCAGCTTGGGCGACCCGAACGACCCCGTGAACTTGGCGTAGCGGCTGCTGGTGGGGATATTGTACATCCCGTTGCCCAATAGCACGCCCATGGCATTGCTTCCTTGCACCAAGGCCTTGGTCACGTCGTAGGTGACGTAGTGGCAATTCTTGGTGTAACTGGTCCAGCTCGGTTCCATGACCGCCTCGCTGACATTGCTGCCGTTGACTCGCAGCTCGAACTGCCCCAGTCCGCAGATGGAAACCAGGGCTCGTGCGAGGGTCTTATTGACTGTGAACTCTTTGCGAAAGATCGGCAGTGCCGTTGCCGAGCCGCCGGTAATCCACTGGGCGCCCCAGTCAGTGCTGGCGAGCAGCCCAACCGTGAACTCCGAGGGTGCGCTCCACGCCGACAGGAAGCCTGCTTGATCGCGCACGCGGACCTGCCAGTAGGCGTGTGTCCAAGAGCCGAGCGCTTGCCCGGCGTAGACCAGGCTCGATTCGGTCGAGGTCATCGATCCGGTACTGAACAGATCGCCCTGGCCCGCGGCCAGCTTGTCCGGCGATGAAGCCACCAAGACTTCGTAGGCCGACTGGCTGAGGCCGCGCGCCTTGCTGTCGGAGGACTGAAGCTCCCAGGCCAGGCGCGGCGTGGCGGTCTGGATGCCCAGCGGTGCATCTTGCAGTTCGCAGCGCAGACGAAGCGGGAGGACCGGGCTGCCCGCTGTGCCTCCTTGCCCGGCCGTGCCCCCAGCTCCACCGATTCCTCCTACGCCCGAGGCTCCAACCGTGCCGCCCGCCGAGCCGCCCGAACCAGACTTGCCCCCTGCACTTGCTGTCGTGCCCCCGCTTGCTGCGCCGCCGCCTCCGGCGCCGCCGCTCGAACCGCCTCTGCCGCCCGTGCCCGTCGAGCTGGCGACCACCCCGGCCGCCGCGCTCGCTCCACCGCCCGTCCCCGGACTGCCGCCCATCCCGGTCTGACCGCCTGCCGGGCTAGACCCTGCGGCGCCCGCCACCCCGCCCGCTCCCGACGTCGCGCCCCCCGTCCCTCCCGCGCTGAAACCGCCGGCCCCCGCCACACCCGTGCTCCCGCCGAGGCCAGACCAACCGCCCTGTTCCGCGCCGCCTACCCGCCCGGCAGAGCCGCCGCCCTTTCCAGCAACGCCCGCAGTCCCTGCCGCCGCATCCGCCGCAGCATTGGAACTGCCCGAGCTGCAGCCGACTGCCGCCAGCAAAAGCAGCGCCAGGCCCATTTCTGCGACTTCTGTCACGGTCGCACGGCAGGTTCGGCACGCGGTCGCAAATCGGTTGGGTGTGTTCATGTCGTTGGCTCGTCTGGGATTCCTATGGCGCCAGCAACGGCAAATTTTCGCACGATAGCACCTGAGAATCCTACGGGATGGCGAGAATAGTGCCAGGCCGCGTGCTTTTCGCGTCCGGCTCGAACAGCGATAACAGATCTTGGCAAAACTACATCCCCCCACCCGGAGCCTTGGCAAAACTGCGATGCTTGAGCGTGAAAAGAACCTTCAAATCCGTCACACTCACCGGAGTTCCCCACGCCCATGAACACCAAACTAGTATCGGCCCTGTTCGCGTGCGCGATCGGCCTTGCCTGCAGCAGCAACGCCCCCAACGTGAACCAAGATGGATCGGCAGGCGGCGCAACTCGACCTGCGGGCAGCTCAGGAAGCGGAGGAGGCGCGTCCACCGGAGGCACCACCGGTGACAGCTCGATCCAGACCGGGGGCCAAGGCGGCGGAGCAACTAGCACGCTTTCGTCGACGCGATTGTCAGGGGGGACCACGTCGCCTTCCTCTAGCTCGGCGGGGACCGGTGGCCAAACCACAGGAGGGGCAACCTCGGCCTCCTCTGGTCCGGGAGGCCAGAGTGGGACTGGCGGCCAAACGACACTCTCCGGCGGCAGCACGGTGGCAGACGCAGGCGTCGACCGCGCAGCATCGGGCGGCTCAGGCGGAAGCGCGACAACAGTGGCAGACGCAGGCGTAGACCGCGCAGCATTGGGCGGCTCAGGCGGAAGCGCGACAACAGATGGAGGAGGAAGCGGGGGAACCGCAGGGATAAGAGACGCGGCCCAGTCAACCGTTGCCGATGCCGACACGCCCCCCGCAACCGATGGCGGCGGAAGCGGCAGGACTTGGCAGCAGATCCAGAGCGATTTCATTGATTGGCGCTTCGGCATGTTCCTCCATTTCGGGATCCTCACCTTCACCGGGTCCTGGGCGCAGCCCAATCTCCCCATCAACCAATTCAATCCCACCAATCTCGACTGCAATCAGTGGGCCGATGCGGCTGTAAGTGCCAAAATGACATTTGGCGTGCTCACGACCAGGCACCATGACGGCTTTGCCCTGTGGCCAAGCAAGGCCTCTACCTTCAACGTGGGAAACATCTCGTGGCGCGCTGGCAAGGGAGACGTCGTACAGGAATATGTCACCGCCTTTCGCGCCAAGGGGCTGAAGCCGGGGCTCTACTACTCGATCTGGGATTCCACTCAGAACAACGGCAACAACGGGCCGCTTTCGGCATCGCAAATGCAGTACATTAAAACCCAGCTTACTGAGCTATTGTCCAACTACGGGGAGATTCCGTTTCTTGTGCTCGACGGTTGGGCCTGGAAGATGGGCCACCGAAATGCTCCCTTTGCCGAGATTCACGATCTCATCAAGTCGTTGCAACCAGACATTCTGATAACTGATCATGATGGCATCCAGGGCCCATGGGACGCCGACCTGGTGATGTACGAGGAGCCCAAAGGGGTGTTCTCTCCGACGGGAAACACGATTGCGGCAGGTCAGGACAACAAGATAAATGGCACCGGCGGAAACGACTGGTTTTGGGCACCGGGTATTGGCGGCCTGATGACCGCGAGCACGATCGTCGACGGTCACCTCAAGAAGCTGGAGGCCAGCTACACCAATTTCATCCTCAACTGTCCGCCAAATCGCGATGGACAGCTGGACGCGGCCATTGTGGCCATCCTCGGTCAAGTGGGGAGTTCGTGGACACCCAATGCCAGCCGGGCGCCGCTGCCCGCGCAGGTTCCGCTCAACCAGCATCCCTACATGCCCACCGGGGTAACTGCAACCAGTGGAACGGCCAGTAGTGCCATTGACGGCGTTAACGACGTGGGCGTCAATACGGTTTGGACATCGTCGACCAGCTTCCCGCAATCGCTGACGCTCGATCTAGGGTCGGTGAAGCCTGATGTGGGCTACTTCGGCTATCTGCCGGGCTACGCAGGCAACGGACCAACCACCAACGGCAGCATCACGTCCTACAAGATCCTGGTGAGCAGTGACAATTCCGTCTACACGCCGGCGACATCAGGAACCTGGCCGGGCGACGGAAAGTACCAAGCGGTTCTCTTTGGACCAGTGGCCGCGCGCTACGTTCGCTTGGAGGCCGATGCCGTGAACGGTACCGGCGGCGCGCAGGCTACCGAAGTGGTCGTGGGCGCCCGCAGATAGCCGATGAACACGAAAGGACGTCCGGTTGTTTTCGCGTGCCTGCTCGGCCTTGCGTGCAGCAGCAGGGCCCCCAACGTGAACCAAGATGGATCTGCCGGCGGCACGGCTGCACTGGGCGGAAGCTCGGGAACCGGAGGAATCGCGTCGACCGGAGGCGCCACCTTTGCCAGCTCCATCAACACCGGGGGCCATATCGGCGGAACCAACAGCACAACCTTTTCCTCGACGCAATCCTCAGGCGGGATGACTTCCTCTAGCTCAGGCGATGGGGCGAGCAGCGCTGGCCAAATTACTGGGGGGACAGTTTCGACGTCATCCAGCCTAGGAGGCGGTGCGAGCAGCGGCGGCGAAACGACATCTTCCGGTGGCGCAACAGTGGCCGACGCCGCCGTCGACCGCGCGCCAGCGGGCGGCTCAGGCGGAACCGCGACCACGGGTGGAGTTGCAACCGGGGGTGTCTCGACAGCCGCAGGGACTGGGGGCGCGAGTCAACCAATCATTGCCGATGCCGGCACGCTGCCATCCCCCGACGGCGTAACCGGCAGGAGTTGGCAACAGGTCCAGAGTGACTTCATCGACCTGCGCTTCGGCATGTTCATCTGTTTGGGGATTCTCACCTATACGGGATCCTGGGGACAGCCCAATCTCCCCATCAACCAATTCAATCCCAGCAATCTCGATTGCAATCAGTGGGCCGATGCGGCGGTAAGCGCCAAGATGACATTTGGCGTGCTCACGACTCGGCACCACGACGGCTTTGCCCTATGGCCCAGCAAGGCCAGCACCTTCAACGTCGGCAACATTCCGTGGCGTTCTGGCAAGGGAGATGTGGTGCAAGAGTATGTCACGGCTTTCCGAGCCAAGGGGCTGCAGCCTGGGCTCTACTACTCGATCTGGGACTCGACGCAGAACAACGGCAGCAACGGCGCGCTCTCGGCCTCGCAAATGCAATACATCAAGACCCAGCTTACCGAGCTATTGTCCAACTACGGCAAGATTCCGCTTCTGGTGCTGGACGGTTGGGCCTGGAAGATGGGCCATCGGAATGCTCCCTTTGCCGAGATTCACGACCTCATCAAATCTCTGCAGCCCGAGATCTTGATCGTCGACCACGACGGCATCCAGGGCCCCTGGGACGCTGACCTGGTGATGTACGAAGAGCCCAAAGGCGTCTTCTCTCCCACGGGAAACACGATTGCAGCGGCTCAGGACAACAAGATAAACGGCACTGGTGGCAATGACTGGTATTGGGCACCGGACATTGGCAGCTTGATGACCGCCAGCGCGATCGTCGACGGTCACCTCAAAAAACTGGAGGCCAGCTACACCAATTTCATCCTCAACTGTCCGCCAAATCGCGATGGACAGCTGGACGCGGCCATTGTGGCCATCCTCGCTCAAGTGGGGAGTGCGTGGACGCCCAATGCCAGCCGGGCGCCGTTGCCCGCGCAGGTTCCACTGAATGAGCACCCCTACATGCCCACCGGAGCAACCGCAACCAGTGGAACGGCCAGCAATGCTATTGACGGCGTTAACGACGTGGGCGTCAATACGGTTTGGACGTCGTCGACCAGTTTTCCGCAATCGCTGACGCTCGATCTAGGGTCGGTGAAGCCTGATGTGGGCTACTTCGGCTATCTGCCGGGCTACGCAGGCAACGGACCAACCACCAACGGCAGCATCACGTCCTACAAGATCCTGGTGAGCGGTGACAATTCCGTCTACACGCCGGCGACCTCAGGAACCTGGCCGGGCGAAGGAAAGTACCAAGGGGTTCTCTTTGGACCAGTGGCCGCGCGCTACGTTCGCTTGGAGGCCGATGCCGTCAACGGTACCGGCGGCGCGCAGGCTACCGAAGTGGTCGTGGGCGCCAGGAGATAGCCCAAACCCAGGAGCGATCATCCTCGGTTTCGCTACACTTCCCCGGCGATGACAGCCGCGCTTAGCGCGGCCGCAATCCCGCGCTGTTACGAGGTGATCTCCACATGGGTTTCTTGGACCGCACGGGTGGCGGTCGACGCCCCTCCGCCTCGGCTACTCAATGCCTTTTCCGAAGCCGACGTGCGAGCACGACGAACCCGAGCAGCGCCAAAACTGGGTAGCTCCTTGTCTCGACCCCGGAGATGCGACAGGAGCAGCCGCCGCTGCTCGCCTGGGCTGCACTGGTGACGGTCGTCGCGCCACCCGTCGTACCGATCCCCGGAGTTCCGCCCGTGCCGGCCCTGCCCCCAGCTCCGACTGGGCCAGTACTGGCTACCCCGCCGCTTGCAGACAATCCGCCAGCTCCGATTGCTCCACCGGTCGCGGCACTGCTGCCGGTTCCTACCCCGCCGCCAGATCCGACCCTCCCGCCCATGGAAACTGCGCCACCCATTTCACTGCCTCCAGCCCCGCCCTCGGATTCCGTCGCTCCACCGCCCGCCGTGGTCCCGCCAGCTCTCGTAGCGCCGCCGGTGCTCATGATGCCCCCACTCGCCGTGGCAGCGCCGGCTCCGGTAGGGCCGCCGGTTCCTGTCACGCCACCACTTGCCGTGGTCCCGCCAGCTCTCGTAGCGCCACCGGTGCCCATCACGCCTCCACTTGTCGCGGCACCGCCGGCTCCCGCAATTCCGCCGGTTCCTGTCACGCCACCACTTGCCGGTGTGTCACGAGCGTCGACGGGAGGGAGGGCGGCGTCGATCGGATGGGGAGTTCCGGCGTCGGGTGGCGTGGCGGTGCCGCCTGGGCAAGCTAGATCAGCTAGTTCGTTCAGGTATTTCTCTACGTTGGTGTAGCCATCGCCGGTGTAGTCGCCGTTGCCGTCGCTGGCACTGTTCGGGTTCAGCCCGTGCGCGGTCTCCCAGGTATCCGGTATGCCGTCACCGTCGGTGTCGAATCCTGCGGGCCGCGTTACCTGTGTCATG
>PMLB01000182.1:0-30425 GCA_003158735.1 Myxococcales bacterium
TTCGGCCACCACGCCGACCAAGCCTGAGTCGCGTCGCCGGCCTGCCATGACAAAGGTATCTGCGAAGAATCAGTCTGCCGCGAATCCGGCGGGGCCGGCTCCGTCTCTCGCGCCGATTCCCGAGGCTGTCTCCCATCCCGCTCCTGTTGTCGAGCCCGTGTCGGCCGGGGCCTTGCAACCGCCCACGCCTACCCGCCAGACCGGGACAACCACGCGTCCGGCACGCGCCCCGCTCGTCCCGCGCGAGAGCACGCGTCTGGAAAAGACGCCCGCCCCAACTCCCACCGTCGCCAGGGAAGAAGATCCCATCGTCGCCGAAAGCCATTCCTTCGCGTCGGTGATTGAGCCCTGGCATCGCACGCACAATCCCAGCGCCGCGCTCGCCCTGCTCGATGCCCACGAGCAGCGCTATCCCCATGGGCACATGCGCCCGGAAACGCGCGTGTTGCGCGCCGAGATCTATCTGGCGCAAGGCCGCGAGAGCGAGGCTTTGGCCGTACTGGATTTGATTTCTTTGGCGGGCCTGCCCCGCGGCCGCGAGTTGCAAGTGGTGCGCGGCGAGCTGCGCATCAAGGCGGGCCGCTGCCCCGATGGCAAGCGGGATCTCGGCGACGTGCTCGAAAAAGGCGTCGCCGATGCGCTCGCCGAGCGAGCTGTGCGCGCAATTCACCACTGTCCCTGAAACGTTTGGCCAGATGCCGTCACTAGAAAAGAGTCGCAACCAAGTGAGGACTGCAATGAAGCGAGCCGATCTGTCTTTCTCTATTCTTCCAACCGCCTGCTTCGTCCTGATGTCGCTCGGCTGCATGAAGACCGATTCGCTGGGCTTGGCAGGCAATGCGGATGGAAGTGCAGCAAGTGGTGGGGCGACAGGGGGGGCGACGGCGCTACCAGTGGGTGGCAATGAGTTGACTCAAACAGGAGGTGCTACGACGACCGGCGGCACGAACGGTTTCGGCGGAGCTGAGATGGGCGGTGCAGCGGCCACCAGCGGCCGTGACGGAGGAACAGCGCCGACCGATTCGGGAGCATGTCGGTACCTCACCGTCAATCCTTACTATCCGGCGGCAGCCTTCACTTTCAGCGCGACCCTGCCTGACGGCAGCTCGCAGTCCTGCTACATGAAACTCACAACCGACGGTGGCGCAGCCATGCCCTACTGGCCGGCGCCGATCACGAGCCAGATCTCGGGCCGGGTGACCGCGGTCAGTGGGACCGAGCTAAGCGTGGACACTTGTGAGGCCGGGACCGGCTGCAGCTCGAACGTCTATCACTTCGCGGTTGCGGCGCCCGGACTGACCCTCACCGTGCCAGTCGGCAGGCTCGTCTCGGTTTGGTGGTGGCTGTACAATCGTGGCTGGTCCTGCGGGCAGATGTTGGTCATTAGCGATAGCACGTCCGGGACGGTGGCGCGGGTGTGGCTGGCAGGCTCGGACTCGGTCGTCAATCAGGCATTTCCCGCGCCGTTCTCAGTCGCACGACAGGAACTGTTCTGCAATCCAAGTCCCAGCATGGCTCAGGGCTGTGGTGGCGACGTCCCTCCCGACGACTACGCTTTCCGGTTCACGCCTCAATCGGCCAATCCGCCGCTCGTGTTGGCCACAGGTGAAACCGGCGCCATGGACCTGACCGTCGGTTCGGGCGAGCTTCAGCACCTGACAGTCCACAACCTTCGCTCGTACCAGACTCTCGCCTGCGACGATTATTGGAACTGGGCCTGGTGGGCCGTCGGTAGCGCGGACACCAACGACGGCGGAACGACCGGCGGCGATGGAGCAGGGGGCAGCGGCGGGGGAGGAGCGAGCGGTGGAACGGGCGGTGCGGGCGGCAGCGACGGAGGAACAGGGCCAGTCGACACCTATGCCGTTTGCTACACGGTTGCTGACCCATCGGATTTCGTCGAGATCATCAAGACCACTGCCGATGGAATGTGCGTGCGCCTCCTGCTTGAAAGCTTCTACGGTGGCGGCACTCTTGGTCTCACCATCACACCGAGAGGATGGGACGTGTGGGACTCGGCCCGGTGGCCATCCTCGGCCGCCCCGTGCACAACCGAAAGCACGCCAAGCGTGGCAACCCAAGCCATCAGCGGAACCGGCACGGTGACGGTAAGCGGAGCATACTACCGCGCTGGGTTCACTATGGACGTGAACGCCGTGCTGACCTACCCGCCAGGCGACTCTGGAGCCAGCGTTTCCGAAGTCCTGCAGGCCCAGGCCCTGCCGGGAAACTTCACCTGCCATGCTCTCTCGCAAGGGGCCGGCGGTTCAGGTGGCACAGCGACGGGTGGCGCGGGCGGCTCTGCCACCGGCGGCAATGGCGGAGCAACCGACGGTGGTGCAGATGGGTCGCAGCCGGGTTGTCGTACCGACAAAATTGAATTCACCCAGCAAACCGGCTGCGCCAACGATGGTTCAGTCGAATTCTGTCTTCCCGCTCCAGATGCTGCTGCCCTGGCGGAGGTGCTCGCGATCGATGCGACCATCTTCTGTGAGTGGGGGTCGAGTGGGCGAGTGGGGTGCAATACCCTCACAGAACAGCTCTGTTTGCTGCCTGCAAATTGTCTAGGTAACACGGCTCCGATGTCCAATGCGTCGTGGCAGACCGTGTGTCAGCTTGCGGCCCTCGACGTGGTCGCGAAGATCGCGCCCACTTTCTACGAGTAGCCCGCCGTCAGTCTTCTGCGGGGCCTACGGCGCTTTCGTCTTTGGCTGACTTTCTTTTTCCAGCGGCGACTCGCACTGCTCCGGCATGGCAGGCGCGCTCTCGCTGGCGGGCGCCTCGTCGCGCAACTCAACACCTCTCTGGCCAAACGAACTACGCAGGCCTATCATCGTACCTAGGACGTTTGGAAAGGTCCCGTCATTGGGCAAGAAACGAACCAAACCCGGGGGGCGCCATGAGGAAGCCAAGCACGTTCGAGCTTTCCTTCTTTCCGTTGCTTGCGACTCTTGCCCTGACGTCGCTCGGCTGTACGAAAACGGATTCTCCGGGAGTGGCAGGACAAGACGGCGGCGTGGTGGATGGGAATGCACAGGAGGCCGTCTTCATTGTGCTTCCGGACGCCAGCACGTTCACGTTCACCTTCGCCGAATTGCCGGACTCCGGTCTGACTACTCAGGATGACGGCACTTGTCCGTTGCTCTTCCCGAACTTGGTTGTTCACTATCCATCGGAAGTGGATTCGCCATGTCCGAAGGTGGAACCTGACATGGCGAGTTCCTGCCCGGACTCGCTGGCGGGTGTGACCTGTGTTTATCCATCCTCGCTGAGCCCCGGTGTCCAGGACATCCTGACTTGCTACAAGGGACTCGACGCAAGCTACTGGTCCGGATATCAGCGGACTTGCAAGCGAACCGGCAATGATTGCCTGGTCGATGCTGACTATCCTAGTGGACTCCCCGGTGTACCCATCCAACTTACCTCGTCGTGTGCGAGTCGCCCGTTAGTGAGCTGTCCTGTGGTTTCGAGTGACACTGCACAAACGGCTCTGGACAACGTGATGAGAACCATCGCGTCGAACTGCCTGGAGAGCACTGGGGCGACAACGGGAGGAGCGCTATCTGTATTTTTCGACGACGATTGTCCAACGAGTTTCGTCGTCGACCCGGCAGAGTTGACCGATTGTATCAAGGCGCAGCTTGAGTCGGAGCGTCTCGACTGCGCTTCGGGTCTAGTGTGTGGCGCGAGTGACTACGTCGCCTTGGGCTGCGGAGGTTGCCGATGATTTCGCTAGGGCGTGGTCGTCTTCGGCTGACCTTCTTCTTCCAGCAGCGACTCGCACTGCTCCGGCATGGCGGGCGCGCCCTCGCCGGGCGGGCCGCGTTTGGCCGCTGTGGTGCGCGCGTCTTCGGAGAACCACCAGTCGAGCGAGGCGTCGCAGCCTTGGCCAGCGGGCAAGGGCTGCGGTTCTTTGCAGTCGGTGTCGTCGGTGGGACAGCGCAGGCGCACGTGAAGATGATCGTGGTGCCCCCACCAGGGACGCACCCGCTGCAACCAGGGGCCAGCCCGGCCCTTGTCCTGGCAAAGGGCGCGCTTGATCGCTGGATGAACGAAGATGCGATCCACGGCTGCATCTGCCGCTGCCGCTTCAATCAGCCGTGCCACCCGGTCGTTCCAGCCGGGCAGCAGCTTGCCAGTGCGCAGGTCGACCATTGTGGGCGGCGTCGCTGTTGAGCCTGAAGTGAGCGGCTTGGCCGATGGTCCATACCAGAGATCGACGTCCAGCCCGATCTGGTGACTGCGATGACCGGTGGGCATGGGCCCGCCGCGCGGCTGGCCCAGATCGCCCACACACAGCAGGCCCAATTTCTCGCGGCGTGCGCGGGACGCCAACTCGCGCAGGTAAGCGTGCAGCACCGGATGGCCGAACTCGCGGTGCCGTTCGGGGTGCACCACCATCCAGCCCGGGCCACGCAAAGGCAGAGCCAGCGCGCCCTGCAGACAGCCGGCTCCTGGCTGACCGATGGCGCGTGGCAAGCCCGGCTTGGGCGTCGCCACGCGACTCCAGCGCAAATCGAAACCTCGGGCCGCAGGTTGCAACGGCGCTGCGGCATCAGGCGCCGTCGGGGCCACCGACAGAACCAGGAAGGGAAGCAACCAAAACATCAGCCCCCACAATCTGCACGCTTCCTTCCCCGTTCGCCAGAATGGTTAGCTTTTTCCACCACAGAGGGCACAGAGGCCACAGAGGTCGGACAAGAAAAAGGGGGGTGGACCCAGTGCCCACCCTCCTCCCTTTCCGCTCCGGCTCTGTGTCCTCTGTGCCCTCTGTGGTGAAAAGCTTTCTTCCTCCGGCCTAGAAGCGCGCCTGCAATTGCGCGGTGACGATGTCGTTGGCCACCGCGGGGCCCTGCTCCCACAGGTGCTCGTAGGACAAAGTGAACTTCATGTTGGCTGAGGCGTGAAGGAGGAGGGCGACTCCCAGTCGGCTCAGGCGATCCAGGTCGCGGTTCGCGATGGGTTTGAGCTGCTTGGCCGTGGCCGTGGCAGGTTCGTAGCAGCTTGAATTGACCGTACTGGAGAGAAGCGGATCGTACTGGTCGAAGCGAAGCGCGGCGCCCAGGTACGGGCCGATGTTCTGCACGACGGTGATCATCCAGCCCAGACTGTTGCTGTTGCGGCAAGGGTCCGCTTTCGCCAAATCGTAGTCCAGATTCTTCTTGCGCGCCCAGATCAACTCGCCCTTGAGTGCCAGACCGCCCACCGAGGGCACATCGATGTAGCCCTGCACGTCCGCACCCAGGCGAAGCTGCTCGTAGTAGAGATAGCTGGCCACAACTTCTGGAGTGGTAAAAGTCTGCGAGGTGCCGTCCGCCGCTACGAGGGTGGTCTTGCCTGCGGGAACCGGCAGGACGTTCGTGTCGAGCGTGCGCCCCCACATGCCCGAGATGCCACCCGCCAGCCATCCCAAGTCCGCGCCCAGCCGGCCCACGATTGTCTTGTATCCATTGGGATCGTAGCCGTTCTGCACGACGCCCTGATAGTTCGACGGATCCTTCTGGCCGAAGCTGGCGCCGTTCACCAGGGCGACATTCAGACGCAGCATCTCGTAGCTGCCTTGCAGGCGCAGACCGCGATCGCGGTCGCCTTGAAAGAGGCCTGTACCGGAAGCCGAGATGACCGACGCGCGCTCGGGCATCTCGCGATCCGCATCCGACTGCAGGATCTCGTATCCAAAGGGAATCTTGAACTGACCGAGGGTCAGCTTGAGGTGAAGAGGCGTCCAGGTGTCGACCAGGGTGGCCTCGGCGTCTTTGAGGACGAGGCCGTCGTTGTTGTTGCCGTCGACCTGCAGAAAGTACTCGGCATTCTTGCCCTCGTACTTGGCCCCGAGATAGCCGTGGCGCACGTAGAAGCGGTTCTCGTTCTTGTACTTGGACCAGCCGTCCAATGCGTCCTGGTGGTACTCATAGCGACCCTGGACAAAGCCGCCGACCTTGATCTTCTTCAGGCCGTCCACCGTCGACTGCAAAGCGCCCACCGTCTCTTCGGTTCCCGCCGCTTTGGCCTCGACCGCGCTTAGGCGCGCATCGAGTGCGGGGGGGACTGGCGCGGCGACCGCGGGCGGGGCCGGCGGCGGGGCCTCCACCGATGGAGCCATCACCGGAGGTGCCTCGCTGGCCGCGGGGACCTGGCTGTCGACGGGAGCCGTCTCTTGCGCGAGGACCGCAGGCGCAACCAACAACGAAATTGCCCAAAGGGTGCCTTGGATTCTCCTGCTCTTCATGGTTTTCAATCTCCTTGTGCGCAAGCTAGAGACTGTATGTGACGGGCCTGTGACAGACTAGAAACTTCTACGCAAACGCGGCAGGCTTCTGATCCTCCAGGAACGTGGTAGCCTTCGCGTCTGGCCCGAGGTCAGTGATATCCGCCGGCAAAGGCAACGCCCACCATGAAGCGCAGCGGAAGTGCAAGCGACCCGCTCTGGTACAAGGACGCCATCATCTATGAGCTGCCGGTCAAGGCGTTCTTCGACAGCAACCACGACGGCATAGGCGACTTCGGCGGGCTTCTGCACAAGCTCGATTACCTGCAGGATCTGGGCGTCACCTGTCTGTGGCTGCTGCCCTTCTTCCCTTCGCCCCTGCGCGACGACGGCTACGACATCTCGGACTATTGCGGCGTGCATCCCGCCTACGGGACGCTGGATGACTTTCGCGCCTTTCTTGACGCCGCCCACAGCCGCGACATGCAGGTGATGATCGAGTTGGTGGTCAACCACACCTCGGACCAGCATCCCTGGTTCCAGGCTGCCCGCCACGCCCCGCCCGGTTCGCCCGAGCGCAACCGCTACGTGTGGAGCGACGACGACCACAAACTGAGTGGGGCGCGCATCATCTTCACCGACACCGAGAAGTCCAACTGGACCTGGGATCCGGTGGCCAAGGCCTATTTCTGGCACCGCTTCTTCTCGCACCAGCCCGATCTCAACTTCGACAACCCCGATGTCTTGCGCGAGGTGCTGGATGCCATGCGTTTCTGGCTGGACCAGGGCGTGGACGGACTGCGCCTGGACGCCATTCCCTATCTGGTCGAACGCGAGGGCGGAAGCTGCGAGAATCTGCCCGAGACCCACGCCATCATTCGCCAGATCCGGGCGGCGCTCGACGAGCGCTACGCCAACCGCATGATCCTGGCCGAGGCCAACCAACTGCCAGTGGATGTGCGGCCCTACTTCGGCGAGGGCGATGAGTGCCACATGGCCTTCCACTTTCCCCTCATGCCTCGCCTGTTCATGGCCCTGCGCCTGGAGGATCGCCAGCCCATCCTCGACATCATGGCCGACACGCCGGAGATTCCGCCCAGTTGTCAGTGGGGACTGTTTCTGCGCAATCACGACGAGCTGACCCTGGAGATGGTCAGCGACCGCGAACGCGACTATATGTACCTGGCCTACAGTGCCGATCCGCGCATGCGCGTGAACGTGGGCATTCGCCGCCGCCTGGCCCCGCTGCTCGACAATAACCGCCGGCGCATTGAACTGCTCAAGAGCATCCTGCTGTCGTTCCCGGGCACGCCCATCCTGTATTACGGCGACGAGATCGGCATGGGTGACAACATCTATCTGGGCGACCGCAATGGCGTGCGCACCCCCATGCAGTGGAGCGGGGATCGCAACGCCGGCTTCTCGCGCGCCCTGCCCGCACGCCTGTACAGCCCGGTGCTGCTCGATCCGGTGTACGGCTACCAGTCAGTCAATGTGGAGGCGCAGCTTTCCGATTCCTCGTCGCTGCTGCACTGGACCCGCAACATGATCGGGCTGCGCAAGCTATTCAAGGTGTTCGGCCGCGGCCGCATCGAATTCTTGCGGCCGTCCAACCGCAAGATCCTGGCTTACCTGCGCATTTCCGACAAAGAGCAGATCCTGTGCGTGGCCAATCTGTCGCGCTTTGCCCAGCCGGTGGAACTGGACCTGGCGCGCTTCGAGGGCGTGGTTCCAGTGGAGATGCTGGGCTATGTGGAGTTCCCGCCCATCCGCAACGAGCCCTATCGTCTGACCCTGGGTCCCTACGGCTACCTGTGGTTCGAGTTGCAGGCGCCGGCCGCGCCGCCGCACGATCTCGACGGCGATGGCAGCGAGCCGGTGCTGGCGGCGGCCAGTTTGCGCGAAGCCCTGGCTATGCCCACGCGCGCCTCTTTCGAGCGGCTGCTGGGTCCCTTCCTGCGGCGCCAGCGTTGGTTCGGGCGCAAGTCGCGCGTAATCGATTCGGTTTCAGTGAGTGACTTCGCCGACTTGTTTGATGTGGGCGCGGCGCTCTTGCTACTCGACGTGCGCTACGCCGAGGGCGACCGGGAATCGTATTTCCTTCCCCTGGTGCATGTACCTACCGATCGCATGCTGGGCATGCGCGACAAATATCGCGATTCCCTGCTGGCCAGCTGTCAGGGCGGCCAGGGCGCCTTTTTCGACGCCGCAGTGGACGACGGTTTCTGCCAATGGCTGCTCGGGGTGATCGAGCGGGGAGAGAGCGTGCGCTTCGAATCCGGCACGCTCATCGGAATGCCCGGGCGTCTGATCGCCACCCTGCGCGGAGAAGCCGGCACGGTGCTGCCCACCAGCCGCGGCACCGCGGAGCAGAGCAACACCTCGATTCGCTATGGCGAAAAACTGATCCTCAAGCTCTTCCGTCGGCCCAGCCCCGGACCCAATCCCGACTGCGAGATGGTGCAGCACCTCTGCGAAAGCTGCAGCTTCTCCCATATTCCGCGCTTTGGCGGGGCACTGGAATTCGTCGACCGCGAGGGCGCTCGCTTCACTTTGGGCATGTTGCAGGAGCTGGTGACCAATCAGGGCGACGGCTGGACTTGGTCGCTGGAGGAGTTGCGTCTGTACTACGAAGCCCACACGGTGGAGCCGGCGCCAGCCGCCCTCATCGAGGCCAGCCGACGCCCGATCCTGCTGCTCTCCGAGGAGCCGCTGCCTGAAGTGGCCACTGCCTGCATGAGCCTGTACCTGGAAGCAGTGGCCACGCTGGGCCGGCGCACCGCCGAGATGCACCTGGCCCTGGCGGCCCAGAGCGAGGATCCCGCGTTCCAACCCCAACGGCTCGACAAGAGCGACCTGAGTTTGTTGGCCCACCAGTTCCGCGAGCGGGCCAGCGACGCGCTCGACGCATTGAAGTCGCGGCTGGCCACGCTGCCCGACGATCTGGTCGAGCTGGTGGGTTTGCTGCTGGCGCGACGCCGCCAGGTGCTGGAGGCCTTTCGCCGCCTGGAAGAAACCGAGGCGGTGTTGCAGAAGACCCGCATTCACGGCGACTTCCATCTGGGCCAGGTGCTGCGGGCGCGCGGCGATTTCGTGGTGCTGGACTTCGAGGGCGAGCCGGCGCGCTCGCCGGAAGAACGCCGCGCGATGCAATCGCCGCTCAAGGACGTCGCCGGCATGGTGCGCTCCTTCAGCTACGCCGCCCACGCCGCGCTGGCCAGCTATCTAGCAAGACGGCCGCAGGACGCCGACACCCTGGAGCCTTGGGCGCGCTTGTGGTCGAAGTTCGCCTCGGCTGCGTTTCTGGCCAGCTACCGCACGGTCGCGGCCGGCGCGGCTTTTCTTCCCGCGGACAGCAACATCTTCGCACGGCTGCTCGACGCCTTCCTGGTGGACAAGGCCTTTTACGAGCTGGGTTACGAACTCGATCACCGGCCGACCTGGGCGCGCATTCCGCTGCAGGGTCTGCTCGCGCTGGTGCGCGAGCCAGTGGGTGAAAGGTAGCCCGTGCACGACACCAGCGGAAGCCAGCGAATCTCGGCGACGACGGCGACAGCGCCCGCGACGACCGAGATCGTGGTCGGCGTGCCCAGTTGCAACCACGCCGCCACGGTTGTCCAGGTTCTGCGCGCAGCCCAGGCCGGGCTAGTCCAGTTCTTCAGCGGGCACAGCAGTTTGCTGGTCAGTGCCGATGTCGGCTCCAGCGACGGCACGCGCGGCCAGGTGCGCACGCTGGTTGCGGAGAACCCGCTGTTGCGCGAGCTGGGACCGGCTGACGGCGCCGCGGGCACCACCAGCCCCGGTGTGGAGACGCGCGAGCTGCGCATGATCCTGGAGCAGGCGCACCAGGTACATGCGCGTGCCTGCCTGGTGCTCGACGCCAGTATGACCAGCATGGGCGCGGACTGGGTGGCGCAGCTGGCGCGCCCCATTCTCGACGACCAGTTCGACATGGTGGTTCCCTATTTCGCCCGGCACAAGCTCGACGGCGCAATCAGCAAAGGCATCGTGTATCCGCTCACACGCGCACTCTACGGCAAGCGCGTGCGCCAGCCCCTGGGCAGCGTGTTCGCGCTGTCGGGTCGCCTGGTGGAACGCTTCCTGGCAAGAAGAGTCTGGGACATCGAGGTCTCCGCGCTGTCCGCCGATGCCCGCGCCGTGAGCGAAGCCATCTGCGCCGACTTTGCCTTGTGCCAGGCTTTCCTGGGTCCGGCCGAACACGCGGCAAGCGCATCGCCGCTGGACTTGAGTTCCATTTTGGCTGCAGTGCTGGGCTCGGTGTTCGACGAGATGAACCACAACGTCTCGTATTGGCAGAAGGTGCGCGGCTCTGAACCGGTTCGCTGGTTCGGCACGCCGGTGGAGATTGCGGACAATCCGCCGCCGGTGGATGCCCACAAGATGTGGGAGTCGTTCCGCCTCGGCTGCCGCACCTTGCAAGATGTCTGGTCCCCGGTCTTACCGCCAGCGACGATGCTCGCGCTCAAGTATCTGGCCCGCGACGACGCGGCCACGCTGGCCGACGATCTGTGGGCGCGCATCGTGTACGACTTCGCGCTCGGTTACCGCTTGCACGTGATGAACCGCGGCCACCTCTTGCGCGCGCTGACCCCGCTGTACCTGGGCTGGCTGGCTTGTTTCGTGCGCGAGATGAGCGCCGCGCCTTCCCAGGACGTGGAACGGAGGGTGCAACAGCTTTCCATGGTTTACGAAGCCCAGAAGCCATATCTAATCTCTCGCTGGCGCTGGCCCGATCGCTTTAACCCTTGAGGCTAGCTTGTTCACCACAGAGTACACAGAGGCCACAGAGCCGGACCGGAAAGAAGAAGGGGTGGCGCCTGTCCTGTCCGAACCCTTTCTTCCCATCCGACCTCTGTGTTCTCTGTGCTCTCTGTGGTGAAACAGCTAACTTCCGATTCTGTGGAGAAAGGAGCGTTTCGTCATGTGGGACCAAATCAAGGACGCACTTTACCAGGCCACCCACCGCGTCTTGGTGGGAGTAGCCAATTTCCTGCCCGCGCTGCTGGCCCTGGTGCTGGCGGTCTTGCTGTCGTCGCTGGTGGGCTGGCTGCTGGGCGCCCTGGTGGGCGTGATCTTGCGCGCGCTCGACTGCGACAAGCGCCTGCAGAAATGGGGGTTCGTGGTTCTGGCCGAGTGGTCACCAAAAAGCAGCCCGACCCTGCTCTTGCGCAAGACCGTCACCTGGACAGTGGTGGTCTTGGGCTGGTTGGTCGGGCTGACGGCATTCGGGGCCGGGGTCACGCCCCAGTTGATTGTCAATGTGGTGGAGTCCCTGCCCAACCTGGGCACGGCCATCGTGCTGGTCTTGTTGGGCGTCTTGCTGGCGCGCTTCCTCTCGCGCGCGGTGCTCATCAGCGCGGTCAACATGCAGATTCACTCGGCGCGCCTGCTCAGCCTGGCGGTCAAATGGCTGGTGCTGGTGTTCGCCGCGGCCATGGCGCTCGACCATCTGCGCGTGGGCGGCGAGATCGTGCGTCTGGGCTTTGCCATCCTCTTCGGCGGAATCGTGTTGGCCGTGGCGCTCGCCATCGGACTGGGCTCCAAGGAAATCGTCAGTCGATCCTGGGAGCGGCAGACACACGGCAAAGACGAGCCGCCCGAAGATGCGTTGAAGCACCTGTGAACGGTTCGGAGCCACAGCCGGTCGGCCCGCGTACGCCGTGCCCGTGAGCGGTAGCGGTGGCGACCAGCGTGTAACGGACTGCGTGGGCGGCTCGCGCAGGTGCGACGGGCGAGCGCGACGCCCGAGGGGTGGACAGGCATAGGTGCTAACCACGATTCTTTCGGGACTTGACGGCCGCCGGCGCGATCCGGAGTCTCACCACAGAGAGCACAGAGGCCACAGAGGCCGGAAGGAAAGGGTTTCGATCCGGATCCGAACCCTTCCTTCCTTCCGATCCGTCTCTGTGCTCTCTGTGCTCTCTGTGGTGAAATCCGGGGCAAACCTGCGGGAAACTGTGGTTAGCACCTATGGGGCGGACAGGGTGGGCTGTCCTTGCCGGGGCTGAGCGGCCAGCGACACGCTTTCCGCCTTCCGCGTGCCGCACACGAACACGCTCACGCCCTCGCCCACGCGACCCGCGAGGCGCGGGCCGGCCTGCCCGGATGTCCCGCAATTCTCCTACGGGCCCTGGCGATCACACCGACGCGTACAGCCTGGTCCACGCCGACTGCAACTCAGGCGCCACCGCGAACAGGCGAGCCTCAATCCGGTTGGCATCGCCCTCGGGCTCACACGACGCGACCACGGCCCACACGTCGAGAGTCTGTTTGGCCGTCTCGACCGCGAGCCGGATCATGCTGTTCTCACGAATCTTGATCTTGCCGACAAAGGCCAGTCCGTCGCGCGACAGGTAGGTGCCCTGGCAGGGCACGTTGCCACTCGAGCGCAGAAGACCCACCTTCAAGTCAACCGCCTTGTGGGGCGGTGCCAGCGCGCTCGGCGGCCGCGCCACTTGGTTGGGGACCGGTGTGGCTTCAACTTCGGGAACTGCAGTGGTCTCGTCGATGGCACTGACCGATGCGGCCACGGTGGACAGGATGGTCACCATGTACTCGGCCTCGTCAATCCGCAGAGGCGCAGCCTTCATCAGGTCGCTGGTGTTGGGATGGGGCTCCTTCTCCAGGGCTTCCACCAGCTTGTCGGAGGCTGCCACGATGTCTACCATCGCTCGATAGGCGCCCGCTCGCTCCGGTGTGTGATGGTTGGTGATCACCGACGAGAGCAAGGGCGAAAGGTTCCAACGCTGGGCGGTGAGGATGCCGAGTTTGAGGTGCACCTGCTCTGCAGCCTCAGCCCAGGCCGCCTCAGTCAAGACGCGCTTGTCGTGCGTGCGCGCGAGGATGTCTTCAAACCCGCACACCGCCACCACCCGTCCGAAGTCATGCAACAGCCCACACACATAGGCCTCCTCAGCGTCGGTCTGGCGCCAGTAGGCCAGGGCCCGACAGCACAAGGCCGACACCAGCGCCTGCCGCCACACCCGGAAGCGGACTGCGGCCAGCGGCCCATGCTCGACGGCGAAGCCGCCCACGCTCAGGGCCAGGGCGATGCGCGCCACCTCGGTGGCGCCGATGCGCATGATGGCCGCCCCCAAGGTGGTGGTGGGCGTGACCCGGCGGTAGACCGCGGAATTGGCGTAGCGGAGCAGGGTCGCGGCCAGGCTCTGATCCTCACCTGCAATCCGCTCCAGCTCGCCAATTCCATAGTCGCCCCGGGCAATCACCCGGCGCAGGCGCACTGCCACCGCCGGATAGGGCGGAATGCGCAGGGCGTTCCGATTCATCAGATCGATAACGCGAGGAATCAGATCGACAGCGTCGGCCACGGGACGAGAGTTTACCTGCCCTGGGGCCGGTCTCAAAGAAGCCTGCGCAGACGAAAGGCCGAGAAGTTCGCGGGATGTCACTGCTTGGACCTCTGGGCTTTGGGGCGACTTTGCGATGCTGCCGCCGCCATGACGGCCCCGCGCTCGAGGGTGGAAAGCAGTTTCCCGGCCTCTTGTCTCAGCTTCTCCATGCGCGCGCTGTCGAACCCCAAGGCGCTGCGGGCCTGGGCCAAGGCATCGTCGCTGGTCACGTCGCAGTTGTGGCCGTCGAGCACGATGCCCAGCCCCACATCGCGGGTCAGGTCTTCGGCCAGCGCCACCACCGCGGCGAGCGGGTGCACCAAGCCATTGATCACCACATCGTGGTGGTGGCCCAGCACCAGCGTCACATCGGCAGGCAGCCTCCACAAACTAGCCACCGTGGCCGATGCCTCCTGGTGGCACTGCTGCAAGGCCATCGCGAGCGTGGCGGGATCGAACCCCGCTTGCGTGCGCTTCTCTTCGCCGAGCACAATGAGGGCCGCCGCTATCCCGATGTCGTGGAGCAGCCCACACAGGAAGGCATACTCCGAGGCCAGGGGTGTGAAACTGGACACCATGCGGGCCAGATACGCGCAGGCCGTGCTGTGGCGGCGCACCATCTCCATCGCATCGCTGTAGGCGCGCGAGCGGAAGACGCGCGTGCCCAGGGAGACCTCCCAGGCGATCTCCGACAGGTTGCGCAGCCCCAAACGCACCACTGCGTCCTGCAGCGAAGTGATGGTCCCCACAGGCGCGAAGGCCGCCGACTGCGCGATCTTGAGTACACGCCCCGCCAGCATGGGGTCCTTGCGCATCACCTCGACCACCTTGGCCGCGTCCACATCCGACTGCTGGGTCAGCGCGTGTACTTCCAGGGCCACTTTGGGCAAAAGGGGCGGCGTGTATCCGGGCGAGCTGAAATGCGCGCGCAAGCGCCCCGCGAACTGATCGGCCGTCCCCACCAGGATTGCATCGTTGGCAATGGCGTGTTGGCCTCTGCCGTAGGTGGGATTGTTGGTGTAGCCCATGGTCCGTGTCCTTCGCCGCTAGCGGAAGAGCATGAGGGCCTCACCCCGAAGCGTGGACGCCTCGGAGAATGTGGCCACGATGTCCTTTTCGCGAATGCCGCCGCGAATCGCATCCGGGCCGGTGGCCAGGCGTTTGATAGTGGCGCCGTCGGTCGGCTTGTCACTGGAGACCAGCGTGTCGATCACATCCGCGATGCGCAAGACGGCCACCAGGACCGCCACCGGGCCTCCTTCCTGATAGGCGCGCGCGGGTTGGTGGTGCCAGGCCACGATCTTGGGCACGGGATAGGGCAGGCCCCACTTGGCCAGAACATGCCCGCCCAGCACCGCATGATCGTAGCCCAGGAATTCGCGCTCCTGAAGGTGGAGTTCGTCGGGAACACCAGCGGTGGCCGCTAGCAACTCCGCATAGCTCTGGTGCCGGGTCTGCATGATGAGCAGCTTGCCTATGTCGTGCAGCAGGCCCACCAAGAAAGCCAGCGAGGGAGTGGCCCCGTCGCCCATGCGGTAAGCCAGCGCGCGCGCGATGGCGGCCGTGCCCACACAGTGCTCGCGCACGGCCTTGCCCGCGCCCTTGAGATCGGCAAACGCCGTCATGGCCGCCATTCCACTGGCCAGGTCGGTGACCGTGCGTGCACCCATTCTGACAATGGCATCCTGGATCGAAGCGCAGGGCACCCGCGTATGAAACGCCACCGAATTGGCCACGCGAAGGATGCGAGCAGTCAGGGCGGGGTCCTCCTCGATGAGATCGCGCACCTGCTCCATCCTGAAGTCGGGGCGCGCGACGCAAGCGATCACCTTCTGCACCACCACCGGAAAAGGCCTCAATCCCTCAAGCTCGGCCAAGTGAGCCGCCAGGCTCTCCGCCGCCTTGGCGTCGGCGACAGCCGGATCATCCTCACCAAACCACAGTTCCTCCAGCACCGATGTCGACAGCTTCACCATGGCGGTCATCTATCCTCAGTTGGCCGCCACCGAACGAACAGCGGCCTCGAGTTGGGCTAGGTCAAATGGCTTATCCAGGTGACGGTTGGGTACGCTTTCCAGGAAGCTGCGGGCCCGTTCGGTAAAGGCACCGCCGGTCATGAACAACATTCTCTTCGACAGATCCGGCTTGGACTGGACCAGCTCTTCGTAGATATCCATGCCCGTCACTTCAGGCATCATGAGGTCGCACACGATGACGTCGTAGCCGGCGTCGTGACGCAGCAGCTCTAGGGCCTGCCGGCCGTCGTTGACGAAACTGGCATTCCAGTAGCGGCTGATGCAGCGACGCAACGACGTGCCCAAGGCGGTTTCGTCGTCAATCAGCAACACACGCAAGCGACGCTCGTCGCGTACGCCCACGTCGTGGGGAGAGAGCGGCTTTGCCTCCGCAGCCTGGGGCGCCCCCTGGGCCGGCGGCAGAATGATGCGCACGGTGGTTCCCGAGCCCACCTGGCTTTCGATGTAGATCTCCCCTTTCAAAGCCGTGACGATGCGGTGGACGATGGCCAGGCCCAGACCGGTTCCCTTGCCCACCGCTTTGGTGGTGAAGAAGGGATCGAAGACCCGCGGCAGGACGTCGAGCGGGATGCCCACGCCACTGTCCTGCACCTGAATGACGGCGCGACCCGTTCGGTCCGTGGTGGTGGAAATCCTGATCTCGTTGTTGGGCACATTGCCTTCCGGGATGGCCTGGGCGGCATTGATGAGCAGATTGAGGAACACCTGAGCAATGCGCGACTCGTTGGCATCCACCATGGGCGTCTCGCCATACTGGCGCACAACCTCGGCGCGATACTTGATCTCGTTGCGCGCCATGCGTAGGGCGGATTCCATGATGGCACAAATGTCGACCGGCCAGACGCGCTCGCCCCCGCCGCCGGTGGAGAACGAGCGCAGGTCGCGCACGATGTCTTTCACGCGCTGGGCGCCGTCGCGAGCCTCGTGCAGCGGCCGGTCCAGGGCTTCCAGTTGCGGCACCAATTCGGCTGCCTTGCTCGCGACCCCACCGGCAAGCTGGCCCGAAATTCTCTGCACCTCGCTGGTCACGTACTCGAGATTCATGCTGATGTAGAGCAGCGGGTTGTTGATCTCGTGGGCCACGCCCGCGGCCAGGGTGCCGAGCGAGGCCAGCCGATCGGCCAGCATCAGGTGGCCCTGAAGCTGCTTGCGCTCGGTCATGTCACGGCAGAGCAAGACGATGGCGCGCTCACTCTGAAACTCGGTGACCAAGTAGGACACGTCCAGGGTGGCGCGGCTTCCGTCGCGGCAGAGAAAGTCAACCTCGGCCGACGGCGCCGGCCGGCCACTGGACAGCATCTCGCGCAAGCGTTCGGCCAAGGCTTCCCGATCCTTGCCTTCGACCAGGTCGAAAAAGTTGCGCGTAGTCAGTTCTTCGGCGCTCTCGCAATGAAGCGCGGTCCCGGCTGCACGGTTGGCGTAGACGACGCGGCCGCCAGCGCACACCAGGACCGGCTCGGGCGCGACCTCGACCAGACTGACCAGTCGTTCGTCGGCCTTGGCCGTCACCGCCGCAATCCGCGACGTGGTCGAAAGCATCCTGCCGTCACTCCGCCCCTTTGCCCGTCTGAGCGCGTAGCCAGCGGCGAATCCCAGCAGGGAGAGCGCGAGAACCGCAACCGCGACTGCCGGCCCCCTCACGACACCCAGCAGGATGGCGGTCGCCACAAGACCCCCAGCCCCGAGGAGCGGAGAGAAATGGCGTGGGTGGATCATTTTCATGGCCTGCATGTCCAGTTGCCTGGGACCGCGGAGCGGATCTGCCTTCAAGCAAATTGTCGGCTCACCACCGTCAATTCCTAAGTGCAGGTGTCAAGATCCCGACGGCCGGCCGATTCAATTCGGAACCCTGGGAGGGTTCCGAACCTCCCGCGACGGATTCGGCCGAGCACAGCCCGCCCGAATCCACGCGATTCAATTCGGAACCCTGGGAGGGTTCCGAACCTCCCGCGACGGATTCGGCCGAGCACAGCCCGCCCGAATCCACGCGGCCCGCGCGTTTGCTTGGGTCCATTTCCTGCATCCACGAAAGCTATTGGCCAAACGAGCCGATACCTGTAGCACTATGGCCCGCGCCCAACTGACCGTTGACATGTGCAGCGGGACGGAC
This sequence comes from Myxococcales bacterium, assembly GCA_003158735.1. Lineage (GTDB taxonomy): Bacteria > Myxococcota_A > Polyangia > Fen-1088 > Fen-1088 > Fen-1137. Next base: position 17,725 of record PMLB01000182.1, read on the forward strand.
ACCCCCGCCCCATCCGCAGCGGCAAGCGCAGCCCCGATGGTGGGCCAGACCCTGGGCTCGTTCCGCATCACCGGGTTGCTGGGCGAGGGTGGCATGGGCCGGGTGTACGGGGCCGAGCATGTATTGATCGGACGCAAGGCAGCCATCAAGGTGCTGGCGCCGGAAGTCTCCTCGGATAGTGACGTGGTGGCCCGCTTCTTCAACGAGGCCCGCGCCGTCAACGACATTCGCCATCCCAACATTGTCGAGGTGACTGACCTCGGCCATTTCGGCGCCCAGCCCTACATCGTGATGGAGCTGCTGGAAGGCGAGACGCTGGAAGATCGCCTGGCCCGGGTCGGTGTGCTCGACTCGGTCTCTGCCATCCAGATGCTGACCCAGGTTGCCTCGGCCGTGGGCGCGGCCCACGAGCACGGCATGGTCCACCGCGATCTAAAGCCGGCCAATATCTTCTTGTGCCAGCACCCGGATTATCCCGACTTCGTCAAGGTGTTGGACTTTGGCGTCGCCAAGCTGACCGCAACCCGCGACCAGGTGGCGGGACACCGGACCGCGTGTGGGGCCATCATCGGAACCCCGGCCTACATGTCGCCTGAGCAGTGCTTGGGCGACGCCAACCTGGACCATCGCAGCGACATCTACGCGTTGGGCGTGGTGACCTATCAGATGATGACCGGCCGGCGTCCCTTTGATGCCGACACGGCGGGACGCCTCATCATACTGCACGTGCAAGCCACGCCGCCTCCCCCTTGCTCGGTCAATCCCGCGCTGCCACCGGCCATCGGTGCCGTCATTCTTCGCGCGCTCGAAAAGCAACCTGAGCATCGCTTTGCAAGCATGCGCGAGTTTCGTGACGCTCTCCTGGCGGCGGTGGCAGGGACCGCGCCGCTGTCGTCCGCGAACAGCAACGCCCGCGCGCCGTCGACCGTCGTCCCCTTGTCGACGCCGGATTCGATGGGGGCGACCTTGCTGTGCGACCTGCCCACGCTGATGGGTACGACTCCGCCGCCGCTCACGCGAGCGCCGGCCACAATCCCCACACCGGTCACGCCGCGGCCCGCGCCTCTCACGCCCACTCCCACCGCCGAGCGGATCAACAAGCAGGCCCTGGCCCTGCGTCTGGTGGAAATCGTGCGCTCGCGCATTCACAGCGGCGCTCTGCCGCTGCCTCAGCTTTCCCCCCGCATGCTGCGTTGTTTGAACCTGGCCGCGGTACCCGAGTTCTCGTTTGCTGGCATGGCCGCTGTGCTGGCCGAGGAACCACACCTGGCCACCCGCGTGGTCCAGGTGGCCAACAGCACCGGCCCCACGCGCTTGCCTGCGCGCAACGCCGAACAAGCCATAGGGCGCTTGGGCGCCACCGGCGTGCGCACCGCCCTGCTGGAAATCGCCGCGCGCCCGGTCTTAGAATCGCGCGAGCCACGCATCGCTGACATCTTCAAACAGCCGTGGCAACACGCGATGGCCGTCGCCCTGCTGACCCAGAGGCTGATGCAGGCGCGTGGGTGCAGCGACGCCGTAGCCGTGGAGGCTTTTCTCGCGGGATTGCTCCACGACACTGGCAAGCCTGTGGTGGGTGCGCTCTTGCTCAATGTGGAGCGGCAGATGGCCAGCACTAAAGGTCGTCGACTAATATCCGATGATGTGATGGTCACGTGCATCGAAGTCACCTCGGCGTCGGCTGGCGCGCGGGTGGCGTGTACCTGGCAGCTGTCAGACGCCGCGGCGCAAGCCATCGAACGCGCCGACGGCCAAGCCACACCCGGCTGGTCGCTGAGCAACGCCATCAAGTTGGCCGACGCGCTGGCCTCGCTCGACGGGTTTCACCTGCGGCGCGACGACATGACCCGGGCGCCCGAGGTGGTGGAGGAGATCCGGCGCGCCACCGCCATCGACGAGCCCACCCTCGCGCAAGTGGTCGCTGGCCTGCGCGACAGCGTCCTGCGCCGTTGCTAACCGTGGATCGAAGTTAGCCCTTTTTCACCACAGAGAGCACAGAGGTCACAGAGCCGGATCGGAAAAGGAAGGGTTGGATTCTGTCCGGTCCGAAACCCTTCTTCCCCTCCGATCTCTGTGTTCTCTGTGCTCTCTGTGGTGCAACAGCTCGCTACCCGTTGTCGTACAAAGTAAGTGTCGGTTTGCCGACACCCCCCAAAAGCCAAAGTGCCGTCGGAAAACCGACGCCTGATCGCGGCAACTGCCGTAGTCGCTACACTTTCAAGTTGGATCGACCGTTGCATTGTTCGCCCCCCGTGCACCTCAGGTCTGAGACAAGAGCGCTTGACCAAAGTTCTGGCCTGACCTGTTGCCAGCGCAAGGCGGATTCATGCCAGCGTATCTAGCGGAATTCGAAGCAGAGTACCGGCGACTGGGTCCCCAGTCGTTCGTGCGTGCGTATCACTGGCCGGTTCTCATCGTGTCCGGCATGGGCGGTGTGCTTGATGGGAAGTCGAGCCACAGCGGCACGATGATCGCCATGAACAGCGAGTTGCTGCAGGCCACGGCCCTGGCCGGGCGGGTTTTCCCGGCGATCAAGGGCCGCAACTCGCTGCCTGGCCCGGTGAGCATCGGTCGCACCTCGGACAACGATCTGGCGATTCCCGAGTACACCATCTCGACACGACACTGCATCTTGGCACTGGTCGACGGCGAATACCGACTGACCGACTTGGGAGCGACCAACGGAACCTTCGTCAACGACCTGCCACTGACCCCGCGCAAGCCCTGCCGCCTTAAAGGTGGCGAGACTTTGCGATTGGGTCGCTTCAGTTTGCTTTTTCATCTGCCCCGTGGGTTCGGCGAGTTCCTGCGACAGCGGACGCAATCCCAGGATCAGGATCAAGACGACTTCGGCACCGCCAACAAGAAGGTTATCTGATGTTGAACACGGCTCTTCCTAGCGCATGCGTAGCAATCTCGGATTCCTTGCCCTGCGACCCGAATCTAGTCTACGGCCCCGGCTCTCCCGTCGCTGCCATTCGCGCCACCTGCACGCGCATAGCCGCCAGCAACGCCACGGTGTTGCTCACCGGCGATACCGGAACGGGCAAGGAAGTCTTCGCGCGCCTGGTTCACGCGCACAGCAGCCGCGCCGACCGCCCCTTTGTTCCGGTCAACTGTGGCGCCATCCCCGAGTCGCTCATCGAGAGCGAGCTGTTCGGCTACGTGCGCGGGGCCTTCACGGGTGCCGCGGCTTCGCGCCGTGGCCGTGTCGTCATGGCGGAAGGTGGCACGCTTTTCCTCGACGAAATCGGCGAGTTGCCGCTGCCCATGCAGGTCAAGCTGCTGCGCTTGCTGCAGGAGAGAACCTACGAGCCCGTGGGCAGCTCAACCTCGGTCACGGCCAATTTCCGTCTAGTGGCGGCGACCAACCACGATTTGGCCGAGCTGGTGCGGTTGGGCCGATTTCGCCAAGATCTGTACTACCGCCTGCATGTCTGCCCAGTTCACCTGCCGCCCCTGCGCGAACGGCGCGGCGACATCGCTCCCCTCTTCCACCATTTCTGGAAACGGCACGGGGAAGAACGGCCGGTTACTTCCGCGGTGATGCGCCGGCTTGAGAGCTACGACTGGCCGGGCAACGTGCGCGAGCTGGAGAACCTGGTCGAGCGCCTGTCGGTGTGCGCGCAAGGTCACGTCATCGAGATGGCCCATCTGCCCGCGATGTTCCTCGAGGTGCATGACAGCGGCCCGGTCGACAGGGCCGACGAGATCTCGCTGCTCCCGGGTGAAGTTTCACAGCAGATCTGGGCGAACCTCGACGGGACTCCCACCCCCATCTCGGCCTGCGAACGAAGTGAACTGCTGGATGCCTCGGTTCGACGCGGGCCCATGGCCATGGCGCCTGATGCGGGAGAAGACGTGAGCGCGCACCCGGGAAGGGCGCCGGCCTTCCCTATGCCGACCAGTCTCTCGCTACCCGTGGATCTGCCCAACCTTCTGCGCATGCTGGAGGAGTCCTACATTCGATTGGCGCTTGAGCAATCGGGCGGCAACAAGAAAGAGGCCGCGCGTATGCTCGGCCTGGGCCGCACGACTTTGGTGGAAAAACTGCGTCGTCGCGCTGCTGACGTGTCAGCTCCGTGACCGCAATTTTCCTGTCGCGCCAGATCGGTGACAGCGAAGGGGAGATGCGCGCCGCGTTTCTGTGCCCACGCCTCTCCCTCCATAGGTGACAACCACGATTCTCTTTAGACTTGACGGCGAACGGCGCGATCCGGAGTTTCACCACAGAGGCCACAGAGGCCACAGAGGCCGGAAAGAAAGGGTTTCGGATCCGGATCCGAACCCTTCTTTCCTTCCCATCCGTCTCTGTGCTCTCTGTGCTCTCTGTGGTGAAATCCGGAGCAGACGCGCGAGAAACTGTGCTCATCTAGTTGCGCCCGCAACGCTTCGCTGATCCTCGGCACAGAGCCTGCATTGCCTTTCCACGCAATGTTTGTCCCTGCTCTTCTTCTTGTGCTGGCCGCAGAAGTCACCGAGACAGCCCCCCGGCTGCCCACCGTGGCAACGGTCGAGCGCATTCCGCTCCAGCGCGCCTCCAAGACCGTGACCTTGGCGGTCTATCCCTTCAAGCAGCGCATCGAGCTGCGTCCCGCCGGCGACAGCGCGGCTCTGGCCTCCAAGATCGCTGCGGCCGGCTCGCGCCTGTGTCCGCGCTCCCTGGTTGATCACGGCACGATCGTCCTCCAGTGTGCGACCCGCCGGCTTGACGGCGCGTTGGTCGACGAGAAGGGCAAGCTCTTCCTGGAAATCTACGAGGTGCGTGGAGTGCCTTGGCGGGGCGAGGAGAATCGGATCCAGGTGTTCTACAGTCCCATCGCCTTTCGCTTGGGCGACGGCTGCCCCGGTGACACGCCGGTAGGCCGAGGTGAGTGCGCCTATCAGGCGGGGCAGTACACCGTTGCTGCGGTAGAGTTTCGCCGCGCCCTTTCCGGCGATGGTCGCCGCGTGGCAGCCATTCGCCTGGGTGACTTGGCCCTCATGAACCAAGATCCGAGCGCGGCCGCCGGCTGGTATCAGAACGCCGGCCGCATGGGAGCCTTCGGCCGACTGGCAATTGCCCGACTGTGCGAGCTGTCCGGCACCTGCCTGAGCAGATTGCGCCAGAACGCATTCGACGCCACTCTCTTGCCCGAGCCCCTGCACACCGAAATGTTTCTGCGTGAGGCGCGCGTGGCTGCGTACATGAGCGATCTCCCGCTGGCCATGCTCGGCCTGCGGCGGGCTATCGAAGCGGGCCACGGCGGGTGCGAGGGCAGCACCCAGCTCTTCTGTCGGCAATTGCTGCTCAAAGTCCTGGAAGAACCGGGGAAGGACGGAGCGCTGGAGGCCCTGGAAACCTACCTGGCCCTGCCCGGCCGCACCGAAGGCCCGCTGGCCCTCACCTTGATCCACGCGGCGGCGGAGAAAGCGGCTGCGCTGGGAGCCCCCGTTTTCGCCGGCAACGTGATGGCATCGAGCGCCCAGGTAGTCGACGCCTCGAACAAGGACCAGCTGGGCGAGTTCTTGCTTCGAACCGTGGAGCTCTATCTGGTGGGTGGCGATCGCACACGCGCACGCGTGGTGACCGAGTTTGCCGAGACGCGCTTGGGGCGAGCCAAGATGACGGGCGCCCGTTGGAAAGCGGTACTCAGCGAGTTTCAGGGAAACGACGAGGCTCTGGCCGCCGCCGCACAGGCTCAGCAGTTCGATGGCGAGATCACGCGTGACCTTGCCCTGGCCTACACCGCGCTCGCGCGCGCCACGGCTGCACGCTTGTCGGCCGAGGCGGCCAGCGACGAGTCATCGGGGGCGCAATGAACAGCCCCGCGCTGGACAGGTCGACTCTGGCACGCGACTGGCAAGAGAAGAGGTTGACGTGAAGATCTTCGACGCGACTCTCAATCAGCTGGAACGCAGCCTCGACGTGCGCTTGCTGCGCCACAACCTGCTGGCCGCCAACGTGGCCAATGCGGACACACCGGGCTTCCGTCCCAAGGACCTCGACTTCACCGCGGCTATGGCCTCGGTGGAAAACCACGCGCAGAACAGCACCACGTTGCAAGCCGTGACCACGGCGCCCGGGCACATGGACATGGGCGGCGTGCCCATTGGCAGCGCCAGCCCCCAGGATGCCCAGCTTTCGCCCAAGGACCTGCCGGTGGTGGATATCCCGTCGAACAACGCCTCGCTGGATGGAAACACGGTGGATCTCGACCGGACCATGGTGGCCATGGCCGAGAACGCCTTGCAGTACGGCGCCAGTGCGCGGGCCGCTTCTCGCAAGCTGGCCATCCTCAAATACGTAGTCTCCGACGGCAGCTAGGAAAGGTGAAGCATGGGAATGGATTTTCTAACGGCCCTACACGTGAGCGGAACGGCGCTTTCAGCCGAGCGCGTACGCGTGAACCTGGCCTCGTCGAATTTGGCCAACGCTGAAACCACCCGCGACGCCAACGGCAACATGTACCGCCGGCTCGATCCGGTCTTCGAGGCCATGCCCCTGGGTGACGCCAGTGAAATCTCGCCCAACGCCACCGGGCCCATGGGTGTGCGCGTGTCGCGCATCGTGGCCGACAGCGGTGAGGGCCGCAAGGTCTACAGCCCCGGACATCCGGACGCCGATTCCGACGGATTTGTCACTTTCCCCGACGTGAATCCGGTGCACGAAGTGGTCAACCTGCTTTCCGCTTCGCGCTCCTACGATGCCAACGCCACCGCGCTGGAAACTCTCAAGCAAATGGCCGCTCGTGGCCTCGACATCACTCGATGAGAAAGCTGACGGACAAGAAACATGCGCACTGAAATGGACCTCGCCTTCGCAAAGATCAATGGGCTGGATGGGGCCGAGCGCGCCATCGAACAGAGCCCCAAGAACACCAACCCGGCCGCCTTCGCCGGCGAGCTAGACCGCGCGATTGGCGAGGTGGACAAACTGCAGGTCGAGGCCGACCANNAAGGCCGATGTGGGCATGCGACTGGCGGTGCGGGTGCGCAACAAGGTGGTCGAGACCTACAACGAGATCATGCGCATGGGCGTGTAACCCATGGATCCAGTCAGCAAAATGCTTCGCGGATTTTCCCGGCGCTTCACAGAAATGAGCCCGGGGGCGCGCATGCTGCTGGGCTCTCTGGTCGGCCTGGCGCTGGTGGCGGGCGTGCTGGTCAGCGTGTTTGGCAGCGGCGCCACCTATCAATACGCGTTCACCAATCTATCGCCTGAAGACGCCTCTGACGCGGCGGCGGCACTCAAGGCTGCCGGCATGTCCTTTCGTAGCGAGGCCAACGGGGCCGCGCTGGCGGTTCCCGCATCGCAAGTGCACGACGCCCGCTTGCTGTTGGCCGCGCAAGGCCTGCCGCGCGGGGGCGGCGTGGGATTCGAGTTGTTCGATCGCAGCGACTTCGGCGCCTCCGAGTTCACCCAGCGGGTGAACCTGCGCCGCGCGACCGAGGGTGAGTTGGCGCGCACCATCTCACGCCTGCAAGCCGTGCGCTCGGCACGCGTGCACGTGACCATGCCGGAAAAAGGCCTGTACCGCGACGATGACCGGCACGCAGCCGCGGCAGTGGTTCTCAACCTGCAGCCGGGCCGAACCATGCACGAACGCGAGCTGGCTGGTGTCCGGCATCTGGTCGCCTCAGCGGTCGCGGGATTGGACGCCGACAGCGTCACCGTGGTGGACCAGCGGGGCACCGTGCTCTCAGGTGACAATTCCCCAACCGGCAAGTTGGTGGCGCAGGAGCGAGAGATCGAGAGCGCCCTCGAACAGCGCATTGTCGACGTGCTCGAGCCTTCGGTGGGACACAGTTCCGTGGTGGCGCGCGTGACCGCGAATCTCGACACCACCGAGATCGAGACCACCCAGGACAGCTACGACCCGGACACGGCCACCGTGCGCAGCGAGCACAAGACCTCGGAAAGCATCAACAGCGACGGCAGCAACAACTCCGGCGTGGCCGGCGCCGCCGCCAATCAACCCCTGGGCGCCAACGGCGGCGGCAGTGCGGGCGTCAACCGCGCCCAGACCAATCGCGAAGATGAAGTGCGCAACTACGAGATCGCCAAGAAGGTCACACGCACCATAGCCCGCGGCCCGCGCATCGTGCGCCTGTCGGCCGCTGTGGTGGTGGACGGGGTGGACGGCAAGCCGCGGCCAGCCGAAGAGGTACGCCGGCTCGCCGAGCTGGCCAAGCGAGCCATGGGCTTTGAAACCCAGCGAGGTGACATCCTCGAGATCTCCAGCGCGGCCTTTGCCAAAGTCGAGGAGGCGGACGTCAAGGCGCCTATCTGGGAACGCCCCGAATACTGGCGTCTGGGCAAACTGGTGGGCTGGGGTGCCTTGGGCCTGGTCGGTCTGTTGTTTATGGTCCGCCTCTTCCGTCGCACCTCATCGGCCATGGCGCTCTTGCAGCCGGGCACGCGGGTAGGCGATGTCGACATGTCCATGATGTCCGGGTCGGGTGAGAGCTGGAGGATGGTGTCGGGCGACAACAGCGCGGCTCTGCGCGATCGGGCCCGCGATCTGGGCAAAACCGATCCGGGCAAGGCTGCCCATCTGCTGAGAGCGTGGGTCAGCTCGGACGCCGAAGCCGGCCGCGAAGCCAAGGAGGGCGCTCATGTCTGATGGTTTCTTGACCAGGCAAACTATCCCAGCCGGGCCAGGTGCTCAGCGGGCGGCGGCGGTGTTGCTCGGGCTCGGGCCCGATGTGGCGGCCCAGATTTTCAAGTCTCTCGACGAAAGCACGGTGCGCTCGATTGCGGTGGCCGCACGCAGCCTGCGCAAGGCCCCCACTGCTATTCCCGCGGCGCTCTCATCCTTCGTGAAGACCATGACCGGACTCGACGGCGAGGCCATGGCGGGCGACAGCCTGCTGCGCGAGGCCGCGACCAAGGCCCTGGGCCAGGAGGTCGCCCGCCGCGTGTTTGAAGATATTCCCGCTCCCTCGGTGGCGGCGGAAGAAGGTTTCACCAACATCGCCAACGCCGATCCCGAAGCCCTGGCGCTCTTGCTCTCGCGTGAGCAGCCGCAAACCGCAGCCGTGGTGCTGGGCACAGTTAGCCACGCCCACGCTCTGGCGGTGCTCAAGCACATCCCGCAAGCGCAGCGTCCGCAGATCCTGCGCCGGCTGGCCTCGCTCGAGACGGTGGCGCCCGAAGTGTTGCAGGAGGTGGGTCAGGCCCTGTCTCAGGATCTGGGCGCTGCCGTACCAGCCAATGCGCGCAAGCTCGACGGACGAAACACCGCTGTGGGTCTGCTGCGTTCGGTGCCGGCGGCCGAGCAAAGCGAGGTGGTGGGCGAGATCGAGAAGGACGACCCCGAACTGGGAGCGGCCTTGCGCGCACGCCTCTTCACCTTCGACGACCTCATCCACCTGGCCGATCGGGACATGCAGACCCTCATCCGCGAGATCGATATGACCCAACTCACCGTCGCGCTCAAGGGCGCGCCCCCGGCGGTGAAAGATCGCTTCATGAAGAACATGTCGACTCGCGCCGGCCAGATGCTGGAAGACGAGATCAGCGCCATGGGTCCGGTCAAGCTGGCCGCAGTGGAGGCCGCGCAGGCCGAGCTGGTCAAGATTGCTTTTGGTCTGGCTGAGCAGGGTCGCATCAGCATCGTCAACCCAACGGAAAGGATGGTCTGACCTGATGATCGCGCGCAACGGAGACGCCCCCACTCGTCGCCCCACCTTCATGGGTCGCATCCCCAGTCAGCCGCACGTCGAGCCGGCCGCCTTCGGGGGTGCGCCTCTGCGCCGCTCGTCGGCAGGCCTGGCGGAGCATTCCGCGTCTCCCACCGTCATCGACATGCAACAGGTAGCCGATCAGGTGAGCGAGCGCATTGGCAGCGCCGCCCAGTTCTTGCGCCAGGCCGCCGAACGGCTGGCCGCCGAGGCTCGCTCAGACGCGCTGGAGGTGGGCTTCATGGTGGCACGCCGGATTCTGGAAACCGACCTCACCGCCAATGTGGAACACCTGGTGGGACTGGTGCGCAGTGCGATTCGCCGCTTGGGCGAGTCGCGCCACATCAAGCTGCAGCTTTGCCCGGAGGATGCTCGGCTGATCGGGGAGGCGCTGCAGAAGGACGGCGCGCAGTCCATCTCGTCGGTGGCAGCGGCCCAGATCGAAGTCATCGCGGATCCGTCGCTGCAACGGGGCGACTGCTTGGTCGCGGGCGACCTCGGCACGGTGGACGGCCGGATCAACACCCGCCTTGAGGAACTGCGCCACGCCCTGCACACGGGGAATTGGGAGGAGAGTTCGTGAGCTTGCTCAATCTGCAAGCCATCCGCACTCAACTGACTCACGCCGAGCCCTGCGTGCTGGCGGGCCGGGTGACGCGCGCCTCGGGTATCGTGGTGGAGGCGGCGCTGCCCCAGGTGGCGGTGGGAACTTCATGCGAGATTCACGCCACCGGGAACCGCATCGTCGCGGCCGAGGTGGTGGGCTTCGCCGGTTCGCAAGCCATCCTGATGCCGTTCGGCGACGTGCGCGGCATCGGTGAGGGTTGCGCGGTGATTCCCCGCGCCAGCGCGGGCGAGATCGTCGTGGGTGAGGCGCTGCTCGGCCGGGTGGTCGATGCAGCCATGCGGCCGCTCGACGGCATGCCAGCCCCCATTCTGCACACGCGCGTGCCTTTGCACGCGCCGCCCCCGCCCGCCATGAGCCGGCGGCGCATCAGCAAGCCTCTGGTGCTGGGCATCCGTTCCATCGACGCCTGCCTGACCTGCGGCGAGGGCCAGCGACTCGGCATCATGTCGGGCCCGGGCGTGGGCAAGAGCGTGCTTCTGGGCATGCTCGCGCGCAGTGCCGACGCCGACGTCATCGTGGTCGGGCTGGTGGGCGAGCGCGGCCGCGAAGTGCGCGAGTTCGTAGAGCGCGACCTGGGCCAGGGTCTGCAGCGTTCCGTAGTCGTGGTGGCCACCGGCGACGAGCCGCCCCTGGTGCGCGTGCGGGCCGCCATGGCCGCCACCGCGGTGGCCGAGTACTTCCGCAACCACGGCAAGCGCGTGCTCTTGTTGCTCGATTCCCTCACTCGGGTGGCCATGGCACAAAGGGAAATCGGGCTGGCCGCGGGCGAGCCTCCCACGGCGCGCGGCTATCCGCCGTCGGTGTTCGCCCTGCTGCCACGCTTGGTGGAACGCGCGGGAAACGTCGAGGGCGTGGGCAGCATCACCGCCATGTACACCGCTCTGGCCGAGGGTGACGATCTCACTGACCCGGTGGTCGATGCCGCGCGCGCGTGCCTGGATGGCCACATCGTGCTGGCGCGCAAGTTGGCGCAACGGGGCCACTTCCCAGCCGTCGACCTGCTCGGCAGCGTAAGCCGGGTCATGAACGATATCGTGCCAGCCAGCCATCGCGATCTGGCGCAGGAAACGCGCGAGGTCTTGGCCGCGTACCGGGAAACCGCGGATCTTATCGAGGTGGGCGCGTACGTCGCTGGCACCAATCCGCGCGTCGACCGAGCTCTTCGCTGCATCAATGAAGTCAACAGCGTGCTTCGCCAGGGCCCGGAGGAACGTTTCACGCTGGAGCAGACCTTGACCGAGCTCAAGCGCGCGCTGGAAGGGCCGCCTGCCGCGGTTCCGGCCAAGCAGGGAGTGCCATGACGAATATGGTTTTGCATCTATGGTTGCTCGCGGCCAGTGCGGCCTCAGCTCCGGGGACCAGCCTCACGCCGCCGCCTCTCATACCCACGGTGGAAGGGCCGGCTGCGCCTTCCCCTGCGCCGCCGCCCCTTCCGACACTGCCCGGCATCCCCGGATCTGCGGCAGGCTCGGGCACAGGTACTGCCTCCGGACGAGCACGCACGCCAGAAGCAAGCCTGGATGATGGACAGAAGGCCGGCACGCAGAAGCGTGATGCGAAGTCTGATGGCTCCGCTCGACCCGGCGGCGACAAGAACGCGCGCACGCCTGGCAAACGGCCCGCCAAACCTGTCCTGCCCACGTTGACCCCCACGGCGCTCAAAGGCGAGCTGCGCCAGTCGCTGGCCAAGCCGGGAGAAGCGCCCGTGCCAGTTACCGATCGGGCGCGTCTCGAGCAGTTGGCATCGGAGATCGCGCATGCGCGTGAGGCGCTCCGGCAGGAGACGGCCCGCCTGGAGGCGCTCATCAAACAGGTTGGTTCGTGTGGCGAGGCTCGCAGCTCGCCCGCCGAGAGCGATCCGGCTGCGGCTGCAGCAGCAGCGGCGGCCAAGGAGGCGGCTCGCGAGCAGCTCGACAGCGTGTCCAAGGCTTTGAAAGGCATGAAGCCGGAGCAGGCAGCGGCGGTGGTGTCACTGCTGGATCATCGTCTGGCTGGCGAGGTTCTGCGTCGCATGCGGCCCGCCGATGCCGGGGCGTTGATGGGCTATCTGAAACCGGAGGTGGCCGCCGGGCTGGCCACCGAGATCGCAACCCGCAAGCCGACCTTGGCCAAGAAGGGAACCACCCCATGAAGATCACCGCCGCTGCTTTCGCGCAGCCTCAGTCCGAAGCGGCTTCCCTTGGTTCCGGCAACGCTTCTGGTCGCGAGCACGACCAAGGTTTCGCCCAGCTGCTGCGCGGGTCGCTGGGCAAGACGCAGGGGAACTCTTCGCCGCCAGCGGCTACGCCGGCCACGGCCACGACCACGCCTACGGCTGCAATCAACTCATTCGGCGACTTCGGGGCCGACACCCCACCGCGCCTCCCCGCGCGCGCTTCGCGCACGCCCCTCGCCCCCTTCGGGGACT
>PMLB01000182.1:30478-109301 GCA_003158735.1 Myxococcales bacterium
CGCGCTTCGCGCGCGCCCCTCGCGGCCACTACCACGGCTACGGCCACGACTCGCCCCTTCGCGGACTATGCCGGCAGCAAAGTGCGACCCGCATCGGATTCGCGGACAGCCGCACAGCCGACCGCTGCCGCCATTCCCCGCGCGGCTGGCGACTTGGCAGGATTGCCCTCGCTGGAGTCCGGAGAAATGAGCACGGGCGTGGTGATCACGACATCTGCAACCTTGGGCGGACGCCTCATTGTGGTGGAAAGGGAAGCATCGTCACCTGCGCCAGCCACTGTTTCCGCCGCCCAGGCTGATGCCGCGAGCGCGGCTGATGGTTCTGTGCGGGCCGCGCTGGCTTCTGCGGAGACGGCCACCGCCACGGCCTTCCCCTTCGGGGACTTCGGGTCCGACAGCTCGCCCCACCTCCCCACGCCTGCTTCGCACGCGCCCCTCGCCCCCTTCGGGGACTTCGGGTCCAACACCACACCCCGCCTCCCCGCGCGTGCTTCGCACGCGCCCCTCGCGACCACGCCGAGTGGATCGAGTGCGGCCCAGAGCTTTGTACGAACCACGGCGGATTCAGCCGCGGTCACGGCGGCGGTTCGTCCCTTTGCACGGATCGCGTTGGCTCGTGCGCCGGCCACGACTACGGCCACAGCCACGGCTGCAACCACGCCCTTCGCGGGTTTCGGGTCCGACAGCTCGCCCCGCCCCCCCGCGCCTGCTTCGCACGCGCCCCTTGCGGCCACGACTAGTGGATCGAGTGCGGTTCAGGGCTCTGCACGAACCGCGGCGCATTCTGCGGCGTCCACGGCCACCGGTGCAACTGCGACCACGGCTGCCAGTATCGCACCAGCCGCCGACCAGGCTAGCGAGCCCGCCGAACTCGCGCAGACAACACACGACGATTCCGCCGCATCGAAGAACGCACCGCCGCCTGTAGCTGGCGCGACCTCTCGTTCTGACAAGCCCGAATCGCCTGTCCCGCAGCCCGCTGCCCCGACGACAATTGTCAACGCCCAACCCGCCGTTGATGCAAAAGCGACGACCGGGCCGGCCCTTCAGCCCCTGGCCGAGGGGCCCACTCAGACCAGCGCGGTCCGCACGGAAAAGCGCACGCGCACACAGGACCGCGCGCACGATTCCGACCCCGAGCCATCCTCATCACTGCCAAGTTTCGTCGCAGCCCCGAATTCCACCACGCCTTCCGTCCACACCCACAGCCAGCACTCAACCGAGACGGCCGCGGTTCCAGAAAATCGCCCCGCGCTGCCGATCGGCGAAGGCAAACAGACGACGGACCATGCGGCCCCTGCGTCGTCCCTGCCGGCCCAGATAGCGCACCAACCTGGCCAAACCGCTCTTGGGACTGAGGCGCAGGTGACCACTACCTTGCCGCAGGCCCTGCCGCAGGTCGCGCTGCCGCTTCCTACGCCGGCAACCAGCGCAGCAGCCGCCGACCTTCGCGCGGCCGCTCACCTGCCGGCTCAGGCCGCACCTCTGGCCGCCCAGGCGGCGCGCGACGACGGGCTCAGCATGAACGTGCTACCGCATTCGGCGCACATGGCCATCGAGTCGCCCGACGGAGATCTGGATTTGCACATGCGCGTGCGACAAGGCAGCGCCGAGATCACGGTGGGCGGATCCATGGCGCATCTCTTCGAGACGCGCGCGCCCGAGGCCCGTGCGGCCTTGGCGGGCGAGGGTCTTGCCTTGGGTCGTTTCGATTCTGGCCAACAAGGCGGCGGGCAGCAGAACCAGCCGACGCCCGAACTCCCGGAAACGACGGGCGAATCGCCCACCGCCTACCGGCCCCACCAAAGTGCCCCCTTGCCGGACGCACCAGCGGACGGCCGCATCCACGTCACCGCGTGAAGGAGATCAGCATGTCCATCGAAACATCGACCGCCACCAGCGCCACTCAGGCCACGCAACAGCCGGCCGGCGCCCAAGGATCCGATACCCTGGGGAAAGACGAGTTCCTGAAGATCCTGACAACGCAGCTCGCAAATCAGGATCCCACCCAGCCCATGGACAGTAACGCCTTCGTGGCGCAACTAGCGCAGTTCTCTGCCTTGGAACAGGCGCAGAACACCAATGACACCCTCACCCAGATGCTCACTCTGCAGCAGGCGTCCAGCCAGTCTGGAAGTGCGTCGGTAGCCGTGGCTTCAGTGGGCAAAGAGGCGACCTACAACGCGAGTCAGATGACCCTCAGCACAGATGGGAGCATCGGCGTCAACGGCATCCTGCCTTCGTCGGCGGCTGACGTCATCATGGAAGTCGACGATGCCAACGGAAGCGTGGTGCGAACCCAGCACTTCGGCGGCATGGCGGCCGGCAGCCACAACCTGACCTGGGACGGGTTCAACGAAGCGGGTGTGGCCCAGGCACCCGGAACCTACACGGTCAGGGTGTCGGCCGTCGACATTTCCGGCAAGCCCATTTCGGTGACCCAGCAGGCGTGCGGCCTGGTCACCGGGATCACATTCCAGAACGGAGCCACCCAACTCATGATCGGCAATACGCCAGTCTCACTTAGCGACGTCATCTCAATTCAGCAAGTCAACAACACGCAGTAACGACAAGAAAGGAAGAAAACCATGAGTCTTTTGACCGCAATGTATTCCAGCGCCAGTGGCCTCAGCGCAACCACCGACGAGCTATCGGTGGTTGGCGACAACATCGCCAACAGCCAAACCGTGGGCTTCAAAGCCTCTCGTACCGACTTCGCAGACGCCATGACCCAACAGCTCATCGCGGGCCAAGGCGAACAAGGTCTGGGCGTGCGTACGCTCACTGTACAGAAACTGATGGCTCAAGGAGCCTTCACCACCACCAACCAGGACACCGACGTGGCCATCGAAGGCAATGGCATGTTCGTGCTCAAGGGTGCCTATGGCGGAACCAGCGGCACCTTCTACAGCCGCGCTGGCGAGTTCACCATCGACAAGAGTGGCTACCTGGTCAACGCGGAGGGGCTGCGCGTGCAAGGCATGCAGGCTGACACCACCGGCGACGTATCCTCAGGGCTCTTGGGTGACTTGCAGGTTGGCAATGCTTCCGCGCCCGCCAAGCCGACTGACGACATCACCGTGCGTGGCAATCTCGATTCCACAGCCTCCCCGACAGAGAATCCTGTAGCCGCAACCGGCTACGCGGGCTGGACCGTGACCGATGCCAAGAACACCTCGAATTTTTCGACCAGCATGGTGGTGTACGACTCGCTCGGCAAGCCGGTGCAGCTCGACGTCTACTTCTGCATGGATAGTGTAGGCGATTGGCACTATCACGCGGTCACCGACGGCGCCAACCTGACCGCCGGCGTGGCCAATACGCCCACTGAGGTCGCCACCGGTGAGCTGAAGTTCGACACCGAGGGTCGGCTGGTTTCCAACACCACCACCACGAACACTTTCAATCCTGTCAATGCCACCAACCCGCAGCCTCTCACTTTCAATTTCGGCACCGGCACCGCCGCGGGCGGCAGCGGCCTGGACGGAATCACGCAATACGCGGCGGATTCGGCCATGAGCTTTGTCACCCAGGCGGGTTTCACCTCCGGCAGCCTCAGCAGGCTCAGCATCGGCAGCGACGGCAAGATCACCGGCGGATTCACCAACGGCCAAAGCCGGGTGTTGGGCCAACTCGTGCTCGGCAATTTCAAGGCCCCTGACGAGCTCGCGCGCATGGGTGGGTCGCTGTACCAGGAAACCCCCAATTCAGGACCCGGCACCCTGGGCACGCCAGCCACGGCGGACCGAGGCAGCATCAGCGCGGGTGCGTTGGAGCAGTCCAACGTCGACATCGCGCAAGAGTTCATCAACATGATTGCAGCCCAGCGTGGCTTTGAAGCCAATTCCAAGACCCTGACCACCGCCGACCAGCTCCTGTCCGATCTCATGATGATTCGTCGCTAGCCTTGGGCGCTCGGGCTGCGGCGATCATGCCCAGCCCGCCGGGTTTCGGCGCCGGCGCGCCGCTTCTCTTTTTCGCAAACTTCTTGTAGGGACGCCAACCCATGATCTACGTCACCCGTCTCGATCACAACACCATGGTGGTGAACGCCGAGCTCATCGCCACGATCGAAAGTACGCCCGACACCCTGATCACCCTGAACAATGGTCATCAGTTCCTGGTGCGAGACACTGTCCAGGACGTGGTGGCTCGGGCCATCGAGTATCGGCGCCAGGTCAGCGGCGCTCTGCGCGTGCTCTCAGCGGCGCCCGACCCAGACAAGCAAGGAAACACGTAGCCCATGGACATCACGACAATAGCGGGCATCGTGGTTGCCATCGGCTTTATCCTCGGCGGGCAACTGCTCGAAG
The DNA here is from genome assembly GCA_003158735.1 of Myxococcales bacterium. Lineage (GTDB taxonomy): Bacteria > Myxococcota_A > Polyangia > Fen-1088 > Fen-1088 > Fen-1137. The sequence goes on from PMLB01000182.1 coordinate 34,792, forward strand.
GGGGACACGTCGGGTCCATTGTTCAGGGTACGGCCGCGCTCATCGTTTTCGGCGGCACCTTCGGTGCAGTGTTGGTCAGCTTTCCCCTGAAGGACGTGAAGCGCGGATTGCAGCTGGCGGCCATGGTCCTGCGGGAGAAGAAGAGCGACCTGGACCAAATCGTTCAGCAGATCGTGGAATTGGCGGGTGTCGCGCGGCGGGATGGCGTGCTGGCACTGGAGCAGCGCCTGCCGGCCCTGCAGGACGACTTTCTCAAACGCTCGGTGGGCTTCATCGTGGACGGCGTGGACGCCATTGTCACTCGCGACGCGCTGGAAACAGAGATCATGCACCATTTCGAGGGAGACACGGTGGGGGCCAAGATCTTCGAGTCCGCAGGTGGCTACGCTCCCACCGTAGGCATCCTGGGTGCGGTGTTGGGGCTGATTCACGTCATGGAGAACCTCAATGATCCCTCCAAGCTTGGGGGCGGCATTGCGGTTGCTTTCGTGGCCACCGTGTATGGTGTGGGCAGCGCAAATATCTTGTTCCTGCCGTTCGCGACCAAGATTAAGCGCAAACTGGGCCTGGAGAAGGAGCGACGCATCCTCATTGCCGAGGGCGTGCTCTCCATCCAAGCCGGTCTCAACCCGCGCGTGCTGGAAGAGAAGATCCGCGCCTACGCCGGCGGCCGCGCCCCGGCTGCCAAGAAAGGATAGACCATGGCGAAAAGGCGGGAGCACGCTGAGGAACACGAGAACCACGAGCGCTGGCTGGTCTCCTATGCCGACTTCATGACCCTGCTCTTCGCCTTTTTCGTGGTCATGTACTCGGTCAGCCGCATCGACCAGAAGCGCATGGTCGACGTGGTCAAGGCCATCAAGTTCGCCATGCACTACAAGGGTACCGGCGGTTCTGACCAGATTCCCATTTTTGAAGGGCCAGTTTCCGAGGGAGGCTGCGTGACCAACGTGGGGGACAGTGCCCCAAGTCGCCAGGAGGCTGAGGCCATCGAGGCGGTGCGCCGCCGCATCGAGAAGAAGCTGAAAGGAATCCTGCTGGAAAGGCCTGAGAATCCCCCCACCGTGATCATGCACACCGAGGGGCGCAAGCTCATGATCCGCCTCTCAGCGTCGCACTTCTTCGATCCAGCGCAGGCCGCGCTTCGCCCCGAAGTGATTCCTGTGCTGGACGCCATTGCCATCGAACTGGCGCAATTCCACCGGCCCATCCGCATCGAAGGCCACACCGACGACCAGACCGGAGGACGCACGCGTTTCCGCGACAACTGGGATCTGTCCGCGTCCCGTGCTGCATCCGTGGCCAGCTACATGCAGGGCGCCCACCACATCGAGGGCAAGATGCTCATCGCCGCCGGTCGCGGCGCGACGGTGCCCATTGCCGACAACAGCACGGCCCTGGGCCGCGAAGCCAACCGGCGGGTCGAGCTGGTGATCGAAGTCAAGCCCGAGGACGCCTTCGAATCCATGGCGCGGTAGCAAGAGTCGTTGGTTGGGGCGACCTGCGGTCGCCCGCGCAAGACGGGGGCTCTGCACGACAGCCGGATTCAGCAGGTTCCGCATCCCGTCGTAGTCGAAGGCGTCCACAGCATGCTGCGAAGCTCGGTGGCCAGATTTCCGGTCCCCTCTCCCCGCTCGCGCGGGGCGAGGGGAACGGAAACGCCCAGTCGGCCAAAACCCGCCGAGACCAGCGAGCCGATCAGGCGCCCAGTCGCGCCTATTCTCCACCGTCATCTGGCTAGCTTCGCGGATTCAGCAGGGCCCGCATCCCATCGTAATCGAAGACGTCCGCCATCTGTCGAAGCTTGGTAGCCGTGTTCGGATCCGCGACCCGGATGGTTTCGATTGTCTCGACTATCTCGTCGTAGCGCGCTGCGATCACCGCCTGGCGCAGCCGATTCAGCACGTCCGGAGGAATGGCTCGCAGAGCATTCCTGTCCAGCGGTTGCGCCTTCATCTCGGCGTCGGCCGTCAGCGCTGGCTCGTGCCCATTGGCAGGATTGGCGACGTCGCTGTCCAGCACTTCGCGGACCTTCTTCGTGAGATCCGCCGCACTGAACGGCTTGCCAATGAAGTGGGTTCCCGGTGCAAGTGTGCCGTGGTGAAGAATGGCGTCGTCGGCGTAGCCCGACATATAGATCACTTTGATCCCCGGACGCGCCAGCACCAAGCGCTCGGCCAGCACCCTGCCGCTCATCTGCGGCATCACGACGTCGGTCAACAACAAGTGGACCTTGCCCTGATGTGCTTCGCAGGTCAGCAGCGCGTCGCTCGCAGTCGCGGCGGTCAGCACGGTGTATCCGGCCTCGCCAAGAATCCGCTTGGCAATGTTGCGCATGGCTTCTTCGTCTTCAGCCACGACAATGGTCTCGGTTCCCGTTGACGGGGTCGGGACCGCCGCCAGTCTGCTGCCGGTCACCCTCTTGCTGGACGAGAGATCCCGCGGCAGATAGATTTTGAACGTGGTCCCCCGGCCGGGCTCGCTGTACACCCAGATGTTGCCGCCGCTCTGCTTGACGATGCCGTACACGGTAGAGAGTCCCAGGCCGGTTCCCTTGCCTTTCTCCTTGGTGGTAAAGAAGGGCTCGAAGATCCGCGTCTGGGTCGCAGCGTCCATGCCGCAGCCGGTGTCGCTGACCGCGAATTGGACGTAGCGCCCGGGCTTCACCGCCACGTGGCGTGCCGCATATTCCTCGTCGAGATCCACGTTGCGGGTTTCGATGGTGAGCTTGCCTCCCTTGGGCATGGCGTCGCGGGCGTTGACCACCAGGTTCATCAGCACCTGCTCGATCTGGCCTGGGTCGGCCCGCACCATGCCGAGGTCTGGCGCAAGTACCTGGAGATAGTCGATGTCTTCGCCGAGGATCCGCCGGAGCATCTTCTCGACCCCAGCGGCAATCTGGTTCAGGTCCAGCACCACGGGTTGTAACACCTGCTTGCGACTGAAGGCCAGGATCTGCCGGGTCAGGGCCACCGCACGCTCGCCGGCCTTCTTCACCTGCAAGAGCTCTTCCCGGACGTGGTCATCCTCTCGCACGCCGGCCATTGCAAAATCCGTGCAGCACAGGATCACGGAGAGCAAGTTGTTGAAGTCATGCGCAATGCCGCCCGCGAGGCTGCCGACGGCCTCCAATCTTTGCGACAGGCGAAGCTGCTGCTCGAGGCTTGCGCGTTCCGTGTCGGCCCGCTTGCGCGCAGAGATGTCCACAATGCTCGCAATGAAGCGGGGCGGAGTCCCCTCCACGTTGTGAAGCAGCGTTGCAGTGGTGCTCGCATCCACGCAATGTCCATCCCGGTGCTTGTATCGCTTCTCCATTGCGAGGGATGTGCGTTCACCGGCGATGACAGAGCGAACAGATTCCCAGCTTTTGGCGATATCATCAGGGTAGGTGATCTCGGTGAGAGTGCGCTGCTGCATCTCCTCGATCGAAAGTCCCAGCATGTCGGCAAACGCCCGATTGACTTTGATTAGTCTCCCATCATGGCCAGTTATCGCCTTGCCGATGGTTGAGCGTTCAAATATGTCGCGAAAGCGGGCTTCGCTCTCGCGCAGTTCGTCCTCCGCCTGCTTGCGTGCGGTGACGTCGACATGTTCGGCTTGGTAACAGACCAAGTTGCCGCTGATGTCCCTAATCTCCCGCGCCGACACCAGCACCACCAACCGGCTCCCGTCGCGTCGGACGACGGGCACTTCCCTCGGTTCCATGACCCCCTTCTGGGCAAGGATGCGCATCACCTCGGTGCGTTCATCGGAGTTCGCATACAGTTGAACCCCAATATTGTCGACTGCGGCGATCATCTCCTGGGGGCTCGCGTAGCCATACATTCGCGCATACGCTTGATTTGCGCGAATCAGGCGTCCCTCCGGGGAAGCCTGTGAGATTCCCATGATGGCGTTATCGAACAGGCTGCGATACTCCGCCTCGCTGTGCCGGAGCTTCTCCTCGGCCTGTTTGTGCTCCAGCCGCACACGCTGTCGCTCCAGCGCACTTCGAACGGCCGGTCCCAGTCGTTTGACGTGCTCCTTGATGACGTAGTCCCACGCCCCGGCTTTCATGCACTCGACTGCCGTGTCTTCGTTCATCGAGCCCGTGACCATGATGAAGGGCACGTCGGGGCAACGCTCCAGCGCGAGCTTGAGCGCGGTCAGGCCATCGAGCTGGGGCATCTTGAAATCGGAAACGATGAGCCCGGGGCGGTACTCATTCAGAGCCGCGAGATACTCTTCGCGGGTCTCCACTCGGCGGAACTCGCACGAGTGGAGCGCCTTGCGGACCTCCCGTTCGCTAAGCTCGGCGTCCGAGGGTAGATCCTCGACGATCAGGACACGAATGGTCTCACTCACGCAGCTACCTCCTCCACATCACTGTCGACCCCTCATCTCGGGGGCTGGTTCACCAGAAGCCAGTACAGGCCGAGGCTGCTCACCGCTTCGGCAAAGGCGTCGAACTCCACCGGCTTCACCACATAGCTGTTGGCCCCGAGGCCATAGGCGGTCTTGATGTCCGGATCCTCGCGCGAGGAAGTCACGACGACCACGGGGATGACACGGGTCCGCTCGTCCTGCTTGAGAGCGCGCAGAACCTCCAGCCCGTTCACCTTGGGAAGCTTCAGGTCGAGCAGTACCACCTTGGGCGGATGGCCGACGTCTCGCGCTGCATACTTCCCGCAAGCGAAGATGAAATCCAGCGCCTCCGCGCCATCCTCGATCACAATGACCCGATTGGCCAGGTTGTGTTTCTTCAGCGCCCTGATGGTCAACTCCGCGTCCTGCGGATTGTCCTCGACCAACAAGATATCCACTGCTTCCGAATGGTCCATGGTCACGCTCCCCGTTCTTGAAGGGCAAAGGAGAAGGTCGCGCCGCGGTCAGTTTCCCCTTCAGCCCAAACCCGTCCACCGTGGCGATGAATCACGCGTTGGACCAGGGCCAGCCCCACGCCGGTGCCTTCGAACTCCTTGCTGCTATGCAGGCGCTGGAACACGCCGAAGACCTTGCCGACGTATTGCATGTCGAATCCCGCGCCGTTGTCCTGCACGGCATAGACGCACTCGCCCGGTTGTTGCTCGGCGCTCACTCTGATGACAGCCCGTTCCCGCTTGGAAGAAAACTTGATGGAATTCGAGAGCAGGTTCATCCACACCTGGCGCATCAGCGTCGGGTCCGCGACCGCGGGCGGAAGGTCCCCGACTAGGAAGTCGATGCGCACCCGGCTCTCAGGCGTGGTCAGCTCGTGGAATATCGAGTTTGCCATGGTCCCCATGTCGATGCGCGAGAGATTCATCTCGGCGCGGCCCAGGCGGGAGAACGCCAAGAGATCGTCGATCAACCGGCTCATCTTCCCCGTATTCTCGCGAACCACGGAGCAGAGCCGCTTGCCTTCCGTGTCCAGATGGGAGGCGTAGTCGTCGGCAAGAATGCGGGTGAATCCGTCAATGGCCCGCAGCGGTGCCCGCAGATCGTGCGAGACCGAGTAGGAGAAGGCCTCCAGCTCTCTATTCGAATCTTCGAGCTGGGCGGTTCGATCGCGGACGCGTTGTTCGAGCTCGGTATTGAGCCTGCGAACCTCATCTTCTGCGCGCTTACGTTCGGTGATGTCGGTGCCGATCCCTATTACGCCAATAACCCGACCGTCTAGATCGTGATACGGCGATTTGGTGAAGAGATAATCCCAGCGCCCCGCAGCCCCATCGCCCGTCTCTTCCACCGTTTCAGAGTCGCCACTGGCCATGATGCGGCGGTCATTCTCCACGATCTCCGCAGCCTGCTGTGCGTCGGCGACCAACTCCAGATCGCTCTTGCCGATGATTTCGGACTCGCGCTTGCCGATGAAGCGGGTCATCGCCGAGTTTGCGATGATGATTCTGCCTTGTTGGTCTTTCACGCATACCAGGTTTGTCGTCCCTTCAATGACAGCCCGGAGAATTGCGTTGCTCCGGCGCAACGCATCCCCTGCGCGACGCTCCTCGGTCTGGTCGCGGAACACCAGCACAACGCCGGTGGTCTCACCCTTTTCGTTGCGGATGGGCGCGCCACTATCGGCGATGGGGCGCTCGCTGCCGTCCTTGGCGATGAGCAGGGTGTAGTTGGCCAGGCCCACCACAACCCCTTCACGCAGCACGCGCTCGATCGGGCTCTCGACTGCGGCCCGTGTTTCCTCGCTGACGATGCGGAAGACCTCTTGCAGCGGTCTGTCCCGGGCCTCGGCCTCGGTCCAGCCGGTAAGCTTCTCGGCCACCGGGTTCATCTGACTGAGACAACCATCTGCAGTAACGGCGATGACGGCATCGCCGATGCTGTACAAGGTGGCGCGGTTGCGCGCCTCACTCTCGCGCAAGGCATCCGCGGCCTGCTTGCGTGCGGTGAGGTCACTCCCATACACGTTGACATAGCTGGCGCCATGAACCGGCACAACTGCGAGTGAATAGGAAATGCCGCCCACGCGGGCCTCTACCTCCCGACCGGCCCGGGTTGAATACGCCTCCATGATGGTTCGGCGCATCTCGTCTGGAGGCCGGCCACCGATCTGGCAGCGCCACTGGTCGAGCAGAGCCGCGCTGCTCGCATTGGCGTACAAGAGCGTGCCGTCGGCGGCAAAACGCAGCACCGGGCTTGGGTTCTCGTCAGGGAACTTGACCGCGTCGCCAATACTCTGAAGCGTGGCCTTGAGATGCTCCGATTCCGCCTCCAGCGCTGCCACCCGGCGTCGAAGTACCTCGTTCTCGTGGACCAGTCGGTCGGGCTCTACTGTCCCGTCGCTCATCGCTCTGTCCCTTCGCCGCTAACTTGAAGGACGGAAGTATCCCACGCCCACGCAAATCGCGCACGCGCTCATTCACAGACGCTAACTGGTACCGTTCGCGTGGGCGACCGCTGGTCGCCCCTACCTGGGAACGCTCCCTTTCTGGGGTAGGGGCGACCTGCGGTCGCCCCGAACGTGATGCCAGGGCGACCGCTGGTCGCCCCTACGCCGAATCTCGCTCGCCGCCAATTGGCAACCGGATGGTGAAGGTGGTTCCTTTGCCCACCTCGCTCTCGAAGGTCAGCGAGCCGTGATGCTTGGTCACCACGATGGAGCGGGCGATGGACAGGCCCTGGCCAGTGCCTTGGCCCACTTCCTTGGTGGTGAAGAACGGGTCAAAGATGCGCGGGCGGATGGCCTCGGGAATTCCTGCTCCCGTGTCGGCAATGTCGATGCGCACCTGGTCGCCTTCTTGCGAAGTCGTGATGCGAATCGTGCCCTTGCCCCCGCTCTTGCCCACCACATCGCCAATGGCGTGGGCCGCGTTGACGATGAGGTTGAGGAAGACCTGGTTCAGGTCGCCCACGTGGCAAAGCACGGGCGGCAGGTCGCCGAGCTCGGTCGTGACGTCAGCCACGTACTTGTATTCGTTCTTGGCCACCGCCAGCGTAGTCCGCAAGGCCTGGTTCAAGTTAGCATCGCCCTTTTCCCTCTGGTCGGGGTGTGCGAACTCTTTCATCGCGCGCACGATGGTCGTAATGCGGGAGATGCCATCGTGGCAGCTCTCGAAGCTGCCAGGCACGTTTGCGTCGAGGTAGACGAGGTCGATCTCCTCCTCTATCTTTCGGATTTCGCCCAGCAGCGCCTCGTGCCCGCCGGCTGTCGCAAGAACTTCCACGGCGCGCTGGTACGGGACGACGAGCCGCTGGTAGCTTTCAAATGCCTCTTTCAGGAAGTGTACGCCGTCACCCACGTACTGGGCCGGCGTGTTGATCTCGTGGGCAATGCCCGCGGCGAGCTGACCGACCGCCTCAAGCTTGCGCGCGTGTCCCTCCTGCCGGGATAGGTCGCGTTCCACGATGTACCTGCGCAGGGCATCTCGCATCTCGCCGAGGGCGATGGACAGAAGATCTAGCTCGCCGAGGTGGGAGCGCACCGGTGCGGTTTCGGTCAGGTCGAGTGAGGCGATGCGACGGCTTTGCGCGGCCAGCTCGGCCAGTGGCTTCGAGAACCAGCGGGCAAGGCTCAGCGCCAGGCCGGCAGCGATAAGCAGGGTCAGAAGTCCGACCCCGACGATGAACCACTGATTCTGGCCGGCCACCGGAATGAGGTCGGACTCGGGCAGCAGCACGCCGATCCAGAAACGGTGGCCGGAACCGATTTCGAACGGCGTGAATCCCGCCCACCAGGTTTCGCCGTCAAGCGCGAGGCGAAAGCGATCGGGCTGGCCTCCGTGGTCGGCCTGCCAAGTCGCCACCGCCTCCGCGACGTAGGGAGAGCCGCCTTGAGTAACCGGTTGCAGCGCGGGCACGTCGGCATCCGGCTTGTTGTCGGTCAGGGCCTTTCGCGGCGGACCGAGCAATCTTCCGTCGTCGGTCAACACAAACATCGTCCCGCGCGGCGAGGGTCGCACGGACCTCGTGAACTGCGCGATCTCATCCAGGGGCAAGTCGTAGCTGACGATCAGGATTTCGCCCGACGGGTCGCGCGCGGCGACGGCCGCTGAGATGCTGGGAGCCTTTGTCGTGAAAAGCGAGTAGACCCCTGTCCAGGCTATCAGACTCGATGCGGCGGCCTGCGCCTCGGGCAGGGTTTGATCCCGAAACGCGGCCATGGCTGCCTTGTACCAGGGGCGCTGGCGAGCGTCGTAGCCGGACAAGGACAGATTCCATTTCTGCACGATCCGGCGTCCAGCCTCCTCCCACAGTACCCAGTGACTGGTTTCACCCCATTCGGCGGGCCGGAAATCCCGCATGACGAATTGCAAACGGCGGCGATCGGACGCCGGCAAACGCTCCGCCACAGTCGAAAGCAGCGCGGAGCGGCGGACCAGTTCACTGTAGCGCTGGATGAGAAAATGCCCACCCTCGAGATCGGCGAGCACCATGGCATCGACCTTGGGCAAGGCAAACATCCCCGGAATCAGCAGTTCCCGCCGCGCCTGTGCGTCTTTGACCGAGTAGCGACCCTGCCGGATCGCCGCATAGTCCTCGATCATTTTTTGCCGGGGTGGTTCGAACAGGTCGTGCAGCCGGAATTCCGCATCTCGCCCCAGCGCGAACATGAGGGAGCCGGCCACGTGGCGCGCCATGTGCGCTGTGCCGATAAGCGACGCCGTCAACAAGCTGCCCACCACCAACACCACGACCAGCGCAAAGGAAATCAGCAACCCTCCGCGAATACTGACGACCCGGCGGGGCGGACTTTGCTCAGGCCGATCGTTCGCCGTCGATGTGGTCATGCCCCGCCTTGCAAATTGGAGCTGTCTCCAATCGGCAACCGGATGGTGAAGGTGGTTCCTTTGCCCACCTCGCTCTCGAAGGTCAGCGAGCCGTGATGCTTGGTCACCACGATGGAGCGGGCGATGGACAGGCCCTGGCCAGTGCCTTTGCCCACTTCCTTGGTGGTGAAGAACGGGTCAAAGATGCGCGGGCGGATGGCCTCGGGAATTCCTGCTCCCGTGTCGGCAATATCGATGCGAACCGAGTCGCCTTCTTGCGAAGTCGTAATGCGAATTGTGCCCTTGCCCCCGCTCTTGCCCACCACATCGCCAATGGCGTGGGCCGCGTTGACGATGAGGTTCAAGAAGACCTGGTTCAGGTCGCCCACGTGGCAAAGCACGGGCGGCAGATCGCCGAGCTCGGTCGTGACGTCAGCCACGTACTTGTATTCGTTCTTGGCCACAGCCAGCGTAGTACGCAAGGCCTGGTTCAAGTTGGCATCGCCCTTTTCCCTCTGGTCGGGGTGTGCGAACTCTTTCATCGCGCGCACGATGGTCGTAATGCGGGAGATGCCATCGTGGCAGCTCTCGAAGCTGCCAGGCACGTTTGCTTCCAGGTAGGAAAGATCGATGTCCTCTTCTATCTCCCGGATCTCGCTGACCAGTGCCTGCTGCGCGCCCGCTGTCTCAAGAACTTCGACGGCGCGCCGGTACTGGCCCACCAGCCGCTGGTAGCCTGCAAATGCCTCCCTCAGGAAGTGAACGCCATCGCCGACGAACTGGGCCGGCGTGTTGATCTCGTGGGCAATGCCCGCGGCGAGCTGGCCGACCGCTTCGAGCTTGCGTGCGTGTCCCAGATCAATCTCAAGCTGTCTCTGCTTGGAAATGTCCCTGACCGTCGCCTGGAGGAACGGCTTTCCGCCCTGTTCCATGCGGGTCAGAAGCACGGTGGTGGGAAACTCCTCACCGTCGATCCGCTTGTGCGTCCATTCAAAATAGGCGGAGCCTTCGCGCATGGCCGCCATAATTCCTTCCATGGCCGCGTCGCCGGATGCGCGTCCGTCTGGCTGTTTCTCGGGCGACAGATCGTAGGGCCCGCGCAAAGTGAAATCCGCAACACTCTTCGCTTTGAACATAGCCAGGGTTGCCGGGTTGCCGTCGGTAAATTTCCAGGTGGGTGGTTCCAGCGTCATGATGGCGTCATGGGCGGAGTCGAAGAGACGGCGAAACTTCTCCTCGCTCTCCTGCAAGGCCGCCTCGGACCGTTTGGCCTCGGTGATGTCCTCGAACGCCGATACAAAGTAGTCGAGCTTGTGGCCAGCCTCGTCTCGGACCGTGGCCACGGCAAGTTTGATCCAGACGATGTCCCCATCTTTGTGGACGTAGCGCTTGCACCTCGAAAAGCTGGCCATCTCGCCTGAGCGCATGGCGCGGAGCGCGACCAGATCAGCCGGCAGATCGTCAGGATGCGTGAGGTCCTGAAAGCGTAGCGTGAGCAGCTCGTCGGCTGTGTACCCGACCATCGCACATAGGCGGCGGTTTACCTGAATCATCTTCCCGTCAGGGCCGACGATCGCCATGCCAATGGCGGCCTGCTCGAAGGTCGTTTGAAAGCGCTTCTCGCTCTCGCGCAGAAGCGATGTGCTCTGGCTCAACTCGTGGTTGGCCGCTACCAACTCGGCCGTGCGCTCGCGCACCATGCGCTCCAACATCTGGCTCTGCTCTTCCTGCTGCTGTTGCTGACGATGGACTTCTGCGACCTTGCGCGCGGCCAACTTCCGCAGGTACCACACGAGAAGGTAGGCGAGGAGCAGCGCCAGCAGCGCGACGATGGCGACGTGGCTCCAATTGTCCTTTTGGTTCAGCGATTCCCAGGCGGCATCCTGGTTCGCGCCGTCGAGGGTGACCATGAGGACCGCACTGCAATGCCTATCGATCGTGTCAAGGTGCTCACGAGCCTCTCGTGCCATCTCCTGTCCCGCGGCTGACCCGAGGATCTGATCGATGAACGCAATCCAAGCCGTGATGTCGGCCGCAAGCGCCGCGCGGTGCTGGTGCTCGGCCGGCGTCAAAGCCGTTCCTTGCAGGAAGTCTTGCGACAAGCGCAGCAACGCAGTTGTCTGCTCCTGCAGCCCCTTCTCGAGCTTGGGCCGGTCCTGCGGTGGCGCCAACCATCGCTCAAGCAGGGTGACGTACGTCTTGCGTGTGTCGCGCCGGATGCTGGTCAGGGGCTCGATGCTATTGCGCTCGGCTGAAATACGTTGCGAGAACTGCTCCCTCTGTTTGTCGAGGGAACGATCGAGCACCGCAAGGCACGCGAGGCCCAGCAGCATGAAGAGAACCGGCAAGATGGCCAAGAACCGCAAACCGCGCGCGCGTGGAGCACCTCCAGATGAATCATTCGCCGTCGAGGTTGTCATGTCCCGCCTCACGCACCCGGGCTGTCACCGACGGGCAGCCGGATGGTGAACGTGGTCCCTTTGCCGACGTCGCTTTCGAAGGTCAGCGAGCCGCGATGCTTGGTCGTGACGATGGAACGGGCGATGGCCAGGCCCTGACCGCTGCCCTTGCCCACGCCTTTGGTGGTGAAGAAGGGTTCGAAGATGCGATGGCGGATTACCTCGGGGATTCCTGCCCCGTTGTCCGCAATATCGACGCGCACCATGTCGCCTTCACTGCAAGTCCTGATGCGAATCTTGCCCTTGCTCCCTCCCTTGCCCACCACGTCGCCAATGGCGTGGGCCGCGTTGACGATGAGGTTCAAGAAGACCTGATTCAGGTCGCCCACATGGCAGACGACAGACGGCAAATCGCCGAACTCGGTGGTGACCTCAGCCACGTATTTGTACTCGTTCTTGGCGATGGCCAGCGTGGTTTGCAAAGCCTTGTTCAGGTCCGCGGGGGCCATTTCCTTTTGGTCGGGGTGGGCGAACTCTTTCATGGCGCGCACGATTGTCGAGATGCGAGAGACGCCGTCCAGGCAGCTTTCGAAGCTGCCCGGCACATTCGCTTCCAGGTAGGAAAGATCGACATCCTCCTCGGTCGCGTGGATCTCGCTGACCAGCGCGTCCTGCCCGCCCGCCTTCTCGAGGACTTCCACGGCGCGCCGGTACTGGCCCACCAGCCGCCGGTAGCCTTCGAATGCTTCCTTGAGAAAGTGTACGCCATCACCCACGTACTGGGTCGGCGTGTTGATCTCATGGGCGATGCCCGATGCCAGCTGACCCACCGCTTCGAGCTTGCGCGCATGTCCCAGTTCGGTTGCCAGCCGCGTGTGGTCGGTGACGTCGCGGATCACTCCCACCAGAAAGCGTTTGCCGGTCGGATCGATGTAGCGGGTCTTGCGCGTGACGATGGTGCGCACCTCTCGAGTGGACAGGTTGCTGAGAGACTCCTCGTTCACGTTCTCCTCGCCGGTTTCCAGGACCTTGGCATCCATTTCCCGGAAGACCGCGACCTGTTCCTCGGGGAACATATCGTCGCCATCTTGACCAAGCAGGGCCGCTCTCGCACGACCGACCATGGCGCACAGTGCACTGTTGACGAGCACGAAACGCCGCGCTTCATCCTTGACGAAGACCGGGTCCGCAATTGCGTTGATGACGCTGTCGAGAAAGGCTCTCGTCGATCGCAGTTCGTCCTCAGCCTGCTTGCGCTCGGTGATGTCGCGAACAATCCCCACGGCGCACGGTTGGCCGTCGATCTCCGCGGGGGCCAGCGACAGCTCGATGGGAAACTCCTCGCCGGTTTTTCTGATCGCCGTCAATTCGATGGTCTGGTGCAGGGCGGCCGTCTCAGCGCTGGCCTGAAACGGCAACAAAGCCTGGCCATGCGCTCCCTGCAACCGGCCCGGCGCGATGAGCGCGTGCAGGTCGCGCCCGATGACCTCGTCGCAGGTGTACCCGAAGATGCGTTCGGCGGCCTGGTTCCAGTGCCAAATCGCATCGTCCTGGCCGATGCCGATGATGGCGTCGCTCGCGGCAGCGCTGATGACCTCCAGGTACTTGTTGATGCGCTGCTGGTCGATCATGGCCTCGTGCAGGCGGATCTGCATGCGCACTCGCGTGCGGACCTCATCCATGTCGAATGGCTTCTTGATGTAGTCGGTCGCGCCAGCAGCAAGCCCCGCCTTGACGTCACCTTCATCCACTCTGGAACTGACCAGCACAACCGGCACGTGAGCCGTGCGCGGGTGGTGTCTTATCCTGCGACACAGCGCAAGGCCGTTCATGCCGGGCATTTCCACGTCCAGGAAGATCATGCAAGGCAGGCTTTTCTCCAGCAGCGCAGCCGCCTGCGCCGCGTCCTGGGCGGTGAGCACATCGAGGCCGTCTCGGGACAGAATCTCGCCCAGGATGCGCAGGAACTGGAAATCGTCATCGACGACCAGCACGCTGTGGCGCGAGTGACGGGCATACGAGGCGGCGCGGGAAATGAGATCCGAATGCAACCGCCTCAGACGCAAGTGAGTCTTGATCCGTTCCAGCACCTCCTGCTCCTGGAACGGCTTGCAGACATAGTCGACACCGCCAGCGCGAAATGCCTCGACCTTGTCGTCAGCACCCTCAAGGGCGCTGATGAAGATGACTGGAACATCGCGCAGGCGCGGGTCCTGCTTGAACTGTCGGCAGACCTCCAGGCCGGACATCTCCGGCATGAGGACGTCCAGCAGGACGAGATCAGGAGGGTCCGCTGCTGCCGCCTCGATGGCGAGTTTGCCGCTGGTAACCGGTCGCGCCACCAGACCACCGCGGGTCAGAATTGCGCTCAAGAGTCGCAGACTCTCGGGAGCATCGTCCACGATGAGGACGCTGCTGCCTTCAACTTCATCGGTCACTGTGTCCCCCTCTTCCTTCATTGCCCTTGGCCCCCTTGGTTGTTTCGGCAGCGAGACACGAAAAGTGGAGCCATGCTTGCCGAAGTGCGTCGCAAGCGTCCATGTCTCCGGCGCGCCAGTGGGCGACCGCAGGTCGCCCCCTCTTGGGGCATAGGTGCTAACCACGATTCTCTCGGGACTTGACGGCCGCTGGCGCCATCCGGAGTCTCACCACAGAGGCCACAGAGGCCACAGAGGCCGGAAGGAAAGGGTTCCGGATCCGGCTCCGAACCCTTCTCTCCTTCCGATCCGTCTCTGTGAACTCTGTGCTCTCTGTGGTGAAATCCGAGGCAAACCTGCGGGAAACTGTGGTTAGCACCTATGCCCCCCCTGGGGGGGGGCGACCTGCGGTCGCCCCCAGGTCAAGCCTCGTGCCGTTCTGCCGATGCATCACGTGTGGCTGAACGTGGGAAAGGGACTCAGGCCAAATAGACGGACTGTCGGAACATCGACCGTGAGGGGTTAGGGCAAGACATGGGACAGACTGCGAATACCTTGAAGCGAGTCCTGTTCGTGGACGACGATCCCAACGTCCTCACTGGGCTTCGCAATGTTCTGCGCACCAAGCGCCACGAATGGGACATGGTCTTCGCCATTGGCCCGGACGAGGCGCTGGCCAAAGTAGCCGAAGGGCCTTTCGACGTCGTGGTCAGTGACATGCGCATGCCCCGCATGGATGGCGCGACTTTGCTTGCCAAGATCAAGCAGCTACAGCCTCGTGCCGTGCGTATGATTCTTTCGGGCCAGACCGAGCTTGAGAGCGTGATGAAGTCTGTGTTCATCGCTCACATGTTTCTGTCCAAACCCTGCGATCCGGCCTTGTTGCAGCAGGTGGTCGATCGGGCGTGCCGCCTGCAGGCCATTCTGAACAGCGATGAATTGCGTGCCAGCGCCGGCAAGGTCGAAATGCTTCCGGCTGCGCCCAAAACCTACGTCGCGCTCAATGAGGCGTTGATGGCGGCCAATTGCAGTGTCGCTGTTGTTGCCCGGATCATCGAGCACGACGTCGGCCTGTGCGCGAAGCTCCTGCAACTGGTGAACTCGGCCTTCTTCGGACTACCAAGAAGGATCTCCTCGTTGGGCGAGACCGTCACCTACCTCGGGATCGTGACCATCAAGAATCTCGCCCTGGCCCTCGAGACCTTCTCCACCGCAGCCGGAGGATCCGGGCTTTCGGAAGCGGCCCTGCTGGCCCTGCAGAACCACTCGCTTCTGACCGGGCAGATTGCGCGGCAAATTGAGGCAAAGGATCCCAAGAAGGCGGAAGAGGCCTTTCTGGCCGGCGTGCTGCACGAGGTGGGCTGGTTGGTGAAGGTCAAGGATCCGCCTCCTGTCAAGCCCGTTGATCGCACACTTCTGGGCGCCTATCTCCTTGGCCTGTGGGGATTGCCCCACCCCATTATGGAGGCCGTCGCCTACCACAAGGAGCCGCGCCTGCTTGCCCATTCCACGGCGGAGTTGGTGGACATCATCTACGTCGCTGACCACCTGGCCTACGAAATGGGAGGCAGCCAGACGGCCGAGCAGAAGCTGGATCTCGCCTATCTCGCCGGCATCGGCATCGACGAAGCCCAGCTTTCAGGAATGCGCGCAGTGGCGACGGCGGTTGCCAAGACGACAATGGACGATGCCAGCGAGGACCGACATGCCTGAGCAAACCCATATCCTGTGTGTTGACGATGAGCCCAGAGTGCTGGAAGGACTGGTGTTGAACCTGCGCCGGTACTATCGGGTTTCGACCGCGATCAATGGCCAGAAGGGATTGGCCATCATCGACGGAGACGATCCGCCTGCTGTGGTGGTGTCGGACATGCGCATGCCGGAGATGGATGGCGCGGCTTTCTTGAGCCAAGTCAAGCAGCGTTCGCCCGACACCGTGCGGATCTTGCTCACCGGACAGGCCGACCTCGACTCCGCGATCGCGGCGGTCAACCACGGGCAGGTCTTTCGATTTCTGACCAAGCCCTGCGGTCCCCAGATCTTTCTTTCCGCCATTCAGGCCGGAGTTGACCAACATCGGCTGATCACCGCCGAGAGAGAGTTGCTGGAAAAGACCCTGCGCGGAAGCATCAAGGCGCTCACCGAGATTCTATCTCTCACCAACCCGCTTGCCTTTGGGCGGGCGATGCGCCTCAAGGGCCAGGCGTCGGATCTGGTGGCTGGTCTCGGCGTGCCGCTCACCTGGCAGATCGAGGTGGCGGTCATGCTGTCGCAGATCGGCTGCGTCACCCTTCCGGCCGCAACCAATGAAAAGCTGTACTACGGCAAGCCGCTCAATGCCGAGGAAACTGAGCTGACCCAACGTCTACCGGCCTTGTCTCTCCAGCTTCTGGAAAGCATTCCGCGGCTTGAGGCGGTGCGGGCCATCTTGCAGGCGCAGGACCAGAATTTCGACGGCTCGGGCGCGGCACACAGTGCTGTGCAGGGCGAGTCGATCCCTTTGGGCGCTCGCATTCTCAGGCTCGTCCTCGACTATGACACGCTTGAGGCGGCAGGCAGCGATCCCGCTCTCGCCATCGGTACCTTGCAGGGCCGAAAAGGCCGCTACGATCCAAAACTGCTAGAAGTCTTGGCGCGCCTGAAGAGCAAGACGGTCACGCAGGGGCTGAGTGAGGTCGGACTGGCGGCGGTGCGGCCTGGGATGTTCTTGGTCCAGGACGTGATGTCGACCACGGGCCTGCTGCTGGTGGCTCGTGGCCACGAAGTGACGCAAGGGCTTTTGTACCGTCTTCGCAATATGGCTTCGGGCAGCATACGGGAGCCGCTGGTGGTCTTTGCTCCCGCGGAACCAAAGAGAAGCACGCTGATAGGGCGAAGCGCAGTGTGAAGATCGTGGCGATTTCGGAAAGCTAGCGATGCTTCATCGGTTGCTCCAACCGCAATTGCGTCAACTTGGGCTAGACGAAGAAACGCCGCCAAGCAAAGAAGCTTGGCAGGCGCTGCTCGATCAGATTGGCCGTGCCTACCAGGCCATCGAACGCGAGCGGGACCTGGCTGAGGACTCGGCCAAACTCGCATCGCGCGAGGTTCAGGAACTGAACACAAAGCTGTCCCGGGAACACGAGAAGTTTACAAGTGTTCTGCGGGCTACACCGGTCGGACTGGCCATCGCTGACTGGGAAGGCCGCTTCTTTGAGAGCAATAGGGCGCTCGAAGACATCATCGGGTTCTCGGCGCAGGAAACACTTGCCAAGTTTCTTTGGGAGTTCATGCCAGCCGAGGAAGTGGCAGCCACCCAGGGAGTGTGCAAGGAATTGATCTCGAGAAGGCTGTCGACAAATCGGGAACAGCGTCGGCTGATCGCCAAGGATGGACATGTTGTGCATGCCGACGTTGGGCTGACGGCGGTTCGGGACGATGAAGGAAGAGCGGCGTTCCTGATCGCAAGCTTCGTGGATGTCACCGCGCAAAACCAACTCGAAGTTGAACTGCGCCATTCCCAGAAACTGGAGTCTATCGGCCAGCTGGCGGCTGGGATCGCACACGAGATCAATACGCCGATTCAGTTTATCGGGGACAACGTCAATTTTCTATCGGGCGCATTCGAACAACTCATCGCGCTGTGTGACAGCTACCGAACAGCATGCGCAAAGGCGGCCAGCGCCCCCCTGTCCGCAGAAGACCTCGCAGGGTTGAAGCGGGAGGAAGAAACGGCCGACCTCGAGTATATCCGGACGAATGTTGTCACCTCAATTGCCTCGACCCTGGACGGCGTCGGCCGGGTTGCGCGGATCGTGCAGTCCATGAAGGCTTTCTCCCATCCGGATCGCGGCGAGCGCGCCACGTCCGATCTGAACGCGGCATTGCGCGACACCCTGACAGTGGCCACCAACGAGCTCAAGTACGTGGCCACGGTGGAGACGGATCTTGGAAAGATTCCGGCGATACCGTGCTTTGTGAGCGATCTCAACCAGGTCTTCCTGAACCTGCTGGTCAATGCCGCCCATGCCATTGGCGACGTGGTCGGCAAGACTGGACAGCGTGGTGTCATTCGGGTACGCACCTACCTGGAAGGAAGCGTGGTGGTCATTGCCATCAGCGACACGGGCACCGGGATCCCCGAGGCCGTGCAAGGAAAGGTATTCGATCCGTTCTTCACCACCAAGGAGGTCGGCAAAGGCACAGGACAGGGGCTGACACTGGCACGCGCGGTGGTGGTCGACCGGCATGGTGGTTCGCTGACTTTCGAAACCGCGATGGGCAAGGGCACGACCTTCTTCGTTCGCATTCCGTTCGACTTTACTGAGGTCCAGGACTGAAGACTCGGGGAGGCTCCAATGGAGCGAGACTTGTATCGACACTTGTGGTCGGCTGCCGTACTAGCGGCAAGCATTCTGATCGCAGATGTAGCGGCGGCGAGGGGCGCGATTGCGGAGACGCCCAATGAAGCGGCGGCGGCCCCGGCCGAGGGGATGGCTGCGGCCAGCGTGCTACCTGCGGACGCCGGTGTGACTGATACGATTCCACCTGCCCCGGCCGGGGGGATGGCCACGCCCAATGCGCCATCTTCGGATGCCGGTGCGGCTGGCGCGATTGCGCCGGCCCCGGCGCAGGAAACGGCAGCTGCCACCGCGCCACCGGCAGGGGCGGCAACCGTGACCTCAGCCTCGCCCGAGGCGAGGAGTGCATTCGATGACCTTTCGCTCTCGCAACTGCTCGACGTCAGCGTGGTATCGAGCAAACGTGCCGAATCGATCGCCGATGCCCCGTCATCGGTCACTGTCATCACAGCGGACAAAATCGCCGCCTTCGGTTTGAGGACGCTCAATGACGTTCTTCAGTTGGTGCCCGGCTTTGACGTGCGTCGTTCCCGTCAGCAGCTCCAACTCATAACCGTCCGCGGTGTCACCAGCGATCTCAACGAGCGCTTGCTCATCATGATCGATGGCGTGCGGCTCGGCAGTCTCAATGACGGTGGCACGGGCAAGACAGTGCGGGCGATCAGCCTGATAGACGTGGAACGCATTGAGATCATCCGCGGTCCCGGCTCCGCGCTCTACGGCACCAATGCGTTTGTCGCCGTGGTCAGCGTTATTACCAAGAAGGGCTCGGAGACAGGCGGGGTACACGTCACCGGAGAGGCTGGATCCTATGCCACCAGGGCCGCGGACGTGACAGCCGGCCAGAAGTTCGGCGACTTCAACCTCAACGGTCACTTCGGCTACGCAGAAAGCCGGGGTGAGAACTTCTTCATCGCGCAGGACGGTGCCGGCGTGTCTGGCAACACACGCGATCCCTACAAGGAGTTTGTAGGCAATCTCAAGCTCGGGTACAAGGACATGCTCCAACTGAACGTCAGCGGCGCCCATCAGGTGAACTCACAGTTCATCACGGTTGGCGACGTCTTGGACCCGAACAGCAGTGAGAAGGCGACATGGTTGGTCACCAGCCTCGATTACCGCCAAGCCTTCAGCAAGGCTCTGAAATGGCAAACCCAGCTCAATTTCGCCTACATGGACTGGGGCCCCATCACCGCCTTGATCTGGCCTGCGGGAATGAAGCCTCCGTACCCCGATGGCATGTACGGGCACCCCCATTCCAGGGACTTCCGCTATGGCCTCGACACCTACGTCAACTATGAGCCGATCCACGACCTGAGCCTCATTGCGGGTGCAGCGGCCGAACTCATTACCACGGACGACGATGACCACGTTTCCAACGGTCCGGACGCCACGGGCGTACCCGCCACGAAGTTCTACAACAACCCAGGCCGCTACGTGCTGGCCGCCTATGCGCAGGGTGACTATAGATTCGTCAGAGGGCTGAAGCTCACCGCCGGCGTACGCCACGACCAATACAACGACTTCGGCGGAACCACCAATCCCAGGGTGGCCCTGGTGTACAACTACCAGGACAAGGTCTGGGCCAAGGCCCTGTTTGCGACGGCGTTCCGAGCGCCGACCTATCGCGAGCTGTGGTCCCAGAACAACCCAGCGGTCAACGGCGACCCGAACAACAAGGCCGAGACCATCATGACCGAAGAGCTCGTGCTCGGCGTCGCTCCGTGGCGTCAGCTGACTGCGACGGTCAGCTTGTTCAACAGCAACGTCAAGAACATGATCTACGCAGCCCAAACAACCCCTGGCGTCATCCTGTACGAGAACAGGGGAACTCTCGCCGCTCGCGGCGTCGAGGCGGAGGCCAGATCGCAAGTTCTTCCGGGCTTGGAGCTCGCCGGCAACTACACGTATGTCTACGCTGAGAACACGGTTTTCGGTAACACCTACTCCGCGCCGATGGTCTCACGGCACTCTGCCAACTTCACCATTTCACGCGACCTTTACCATCACCTGCGCCTCTCCCTGCTCGGCGAGTACAGAAGCGCCAAGGCTCGCTACGTGGTGGCTGGTGACCCCAAGTCCGACCCGCGCGCGCCCGTTGGCGAGGTGTTCTTGATCGGTGCGTTCGCAAAGATCTACGATATCGCCGAAGGCGTGGCAGGTTATGTCAGGGTGTCGAACATCCTGGACGCCCAGTACCAGACGCCGTCCACTTATCCGGCCAAGGTCCCCGGCGTCATCCCCGACGACATTCACAACCGCGGCTTCGAGGTCCAAGTCGGACTTACCTACAGCTTCCGGTAGAGATTCAGGACGCTCAAGTATCGACTTCACTCGGACCCGTACGACAGCGGAGTATCGAGCTTTCCCTAATGTTTCACCCGGGTTTGGCCGATGCCTAGGTCTATGCGTGCGCAGAGTCTTGACGGACCTGACCGCCGCGTCGGGCATGGGACCTTCGTTGCTCGACGCCTCGATGTATGACGCCACCGTCGCGCTTGCGCTGGCTGCCCTCAAGGCGTCGGTGGGCCTGAGCGACCCGAGCACGGTGACCGGCGCGCAGGTTCAACAGGCGCTTAGCCAAATCAACGACCCGAATGGAACGATAGTGCGCACGGGTACCGAGGCATTCAAGCAGGCGATTCCCCTGATCTCGGCGGGCGCCGCCATCAACTACGACGGAGCTTCCGGCCCGGTCGATTTCGATTCCAGCGGCAACATCTTCCAGAACCTCAGCCTATACCAGGGGCAGGCCGGCGCCTTTGTCGATGTTCAGAAATTCGACTGCGTCACCAGCCCCAGTTGCCTGGCTTTGCCGTAGCGGGCAGCTTTCTCGCAACGATCGGGCCTCCACCCTACTGCAGGAGACGATAGCGGGAGCAGAGCATGAAAAACCACAGGACACGCTGGATCGCGATGGCTTCGATCTGTTGCTTTCTTCCCGTGTCCGCGTTTGCTCAGGAAGGCCCACCGGCCGCAAACTCGTCGCCGCAGGATCTCGAGAATCTGAGTCTGGAGGACTTGTTCAACGTCGTGGTGGTGACCGCCAGCGCCGGAGTCAAGGAGAGCAGCACGATGGCTCCGGCCAACGTGCAGTCGATCAGCGCGGACGAAATCGCTTTGCACGGATGGCGCTCGCTTTCCGAGGTGCTGTCCAACGTCCTCGGCCTGTACGTCATCGGCGACTTGGTCCAGCCATCGGTCGGCGTGCGCGGGGTGACGGGCGGCTACGGTGCGGGAACCCGCATCCTCAAGATCATGATCGACGGGACCGAGGTGACCTTCCGCCCCAGCTTGTCGGCGGCCATTGGTCCCGAGTACATTTCCATGGAGGCAGTCGATCACATTGAGGTGGCGAAAGGACCGCTGTCCGCGCTGTACGGCGCCAATGCGTTCTTGGCAACTGTCAATGTCATCACGCGCGACGCCTCGCGCGGGCTCTCGGCCAGTGCAGCGTTGCGCGGCGTAGTTCAGCAGGAGGCGCTGGGAGGCGGCCTTTCCGGCATGGTCAGCTATTCCAATCAGCGTCATAGCGCCCTGGTCGCGGTGAGCGCGGACCGAATAGACCGATCCGGGCTTTCCATCCGGCCGACCTTCAGCCAGAACCCGTCCCTGCCCCGCTACTCGGTGCTGTTTGGCCGCGAGAGCAGCAACGATCTTGCGCGTCCCATCGGGGTCTTCGCCAAGTATTCCTACACGGCCCCTTCGCTGGGCACGCTCTTCACCGAGGGTGGCCTGCAACAGAGCGATGCCTACGGCGAGTTCCAGCCGAACTCGGTGTTCACCGGCCGCAGCCGATACCAGCTGCGCAACTACTGGTGGGCAGGCCGCTTCGACCACGCCTGGAACTCGGCGATCGACTCCTCCCTGCATGCAGGCCTGTCCAGCGGCGCACCGACCAACAATGAGCAACTCTTTCTCACCGGCGCGAATGATAGCTACTACACCAGGAGGTTTTCCTATCTTGCCGGCGACGCCGCGCTTTCGCTCAATGCCAGGCTGGGCAAGAGGGTTATGATCACCGCAGGGGGCGACTTCAACTGCGAGCACGATCACGTGCTGTATTTCGGCCAGACCTACCTAGCCAAGGTCGGAGCAATCCAGGCCGGAATTACCCTGGACCAGACGCAGCCGGGGGACCGGACCCAGGTCGATCTGCGAAACCTGGGCGCCCGCGTGCAGCTCACCGCCAATCCGCTCTCAGATCCCGAGAGGCTCAAGCTGTCGGGCAATTTTCGCCTGGATTTCCCCAATCTCTTCCCCACGCAGTATAGCTGGCGCGCTGCCGCGGCGTATCGCTGGACCTCCAGCCTGGTGAGCAAGCTGATTGTCGGTCGGGCGTTTCAGGCGCCGTCAGCTGTGCTGATGTTTGCCATTCCGGGCTTCGGAGCGGCCGCGAATATTGTTGGGAGCCAGAGGATGAGCAACGTGGCGCCGCTGGTGCCGCAGACCATCCAGAGCGCGGAATTGGTCACGAGCTACGGCCTTGGCAAGCGAGCAGCGATCGAGCTGGCGATCTTTGTGCAGCAAGTGGACAGCGAGATCGAGTTCGTTCAGCTCAGCGGGAACTTCGTGCCCGTCAACCGGGGCCAGCAGCGGGGAATCGGCTTGGAAGCGAGCTTCCGCTCGCACCTTGGCATTGCCTCGCCCTACCTGCAGGGCGCGCTGAGCTGGACGACACTTGAGGATCCGGCAAGTCCGGCTCAGGGGCACCTGTCGCTGACGCCGCCGGCGCTCTACCCGGCAGTGAGCGGGACTGGGGGAATGAACCTGGACCTGTCGAAGTACTTCTTGCGCGGCAACGCGCAAGTGAGAGTGGTCGGCGCGCGCAGCGCTTCGCAAAGCAACATCTTGCTCAACAGCAACAGTAGATATGAGCTGGCCCCCTACGCGATGATCGACGCTGCGCTGTCGAGCGCTGGTCTGTACCTGTTGGGTGCAAAGCGGGAGACCAGGTTCACGCTCTCGCTGCGCAATCTCCTGGGAACGCTGGTATCGGATCCCGGCTTCGTCGGATTCGATATTCCGCTGCCGGGCAGGACCGTGCTGCTCGAGATTCGCCAGTCCCTGTAACTACTCCAGCGCCTTGTCGATGTGCTTGAGGGCATCGGGACGCAGGCCGAAGTTGGCGCGAACCAACTTGACGTCGACCACGGTCTTCACCGAAAGAGGCAGCTCCACGGGATGTGTCTCCACCTGCCAGTCGTTTTCCGATAGCTCGAACAAGAGATTGGCAGCCTGCAAGCCCAATGCCTCGTGATCGGGCACAACCGCCAGCGTTCCCAGGGGAGAGCTGGGCTCGACCAGATTGGGCACGCCCACAATTAGTGGCAGTTTGGCGTCGCCCAGTTCCTTGCGCCACGCATCGTCGATAAATTCCGCGTCGCGAACTAGGCCATTGTCATTGAGCATCCAGACGGCGTCGACCTTGCTGCGCTCCGCAAGGTTGTGCAGGGCTTCACGCAGCCCAGCCGCTGTCACATCGTTGGGCACCGACACGGCAATGAGCTCGACGTGTTCCATGGCCGCCAAGGACTTCTGCCGTTCCACGAAGCTGCGGAATGCCGGGCGATAGATGACCCCCACGCGGTTGATCGGGGCACTAATCACCGATCGAAGCTGCACAAAGGCGGTGACGCCAGGAACCTCATAGGCGATGCCGGTTGACCGCCGAAGTTGGGCCTGCACTTCTTCCACCAGCGAGGCCATCAAGAGGACCGCCGGGGGCATGGCAGTGGCCGGATTGGCGGTCTGGTACTGGCGATACAGGTTCATGGTGGCGTTGTTCATCAGCACTACACACACCGGACCGGCGCTTCGGATGGCTGAGGCGAGATCTGCAACGGTGGTTCCCGGGCCTACGGTGAGAGTGTGGATGTTGAAGTTCTTTTGCACCTCCGATACCAGGCTCTTGCGGACTTCGACGAAGTTTGCTGAGTTCGGCATGGCAATGAGGAGAGCAGGCGCGCCGCTGCGTGCGGGCGGATCGACAATGGTAGGCAGGCCGGATGTGGCCGCGCCAGGCTCATTGCCGGTTGTGGCGCAGCCGGCAATAGACAGGAGGAGAGCCATCGACAGCGATGCCGCTCTCCAGTCAATGGTTCTGTGGGCAGTCATTGGACACTCCAGGAGTCGATGCCCAAGAGGCGCTTGGTGGGCACGTCGAGATCTCGAAAGGATCTGACGACAAGTTCACGGACCGATGGATTCAATACCGCTACCGCAGGCAGACCCACTGGGCCACCCGGGAGTTGCTTGGTTTTGATGACAAGCCGAGTCCGTTCCAGCAGCCTGCCCAGCATGGAACTGGGAAGAACAATCCCATCGGCCGCGGAGAACTCGAGCAGGGGCAGCAGATCCTCGATCTTCGCCACTCGCTTGATCTTGATGTCCGTCGTTTTGAGCAGACCGTTGAGGAAAGTCTGCGTGCCATCGCGGCCGAGCAGGTCGACCACGCCGATGGTCTTTCCCGCCAATGAGCCATTCAAAGGCTGGTTGACCGAAGCAAGCACATACGGTTCGGCAGATCTTCCCCCGCGCTGCCCTTGCAGAAGCGCGGTTTTCCCGCGTTGTTCCAGCACCGGCGTAATGCTCAGCACCGCATCGGGATGGCCGTTGCTCAACCCTTCTTCAAAGTCCCGAAAGCGCCCGAACACGACAATGCCCAGTTCGGGCAAATGCTGCTGTAGTGTCTTCTCGACGGCGCTCGACTTGGCATCGAGCTGCAGAAAAACATGCACCACCGGCTTGCTGCCTTGGGCCAGTGCGGGTTGCGGCGGTTGACCCTGGTACGCCAGGCCCAGGCCAACCACAAGCCACGCGATAGTGCGCGGCAGCTGTTGGCGTCGGCTATATGAGTGTGTCATCGGACTAGAGTGCCAGTATATCGCTGCTTCAGCGTCCTGCTAGAAATTGGCTGTCATGCGACCAAACACGCGTCTCCCTTCGGGCTTGAGAGTGCCGTTGACGTTTCCAGCATGTTCGCCGAAGGCTGGGAGATTCGGTTGTGCGTTCAGTAGATTCAGGGAGGAGATGCCGAATGAGATGGTATTCCAGAATCTCTTTGTGCTGGCAGTGACGTCTACGAAGTAGGCGTCGGCCATCGCGTCGGCTCCGGCGAGCGTGGCGTAAGGGATTCCCGTGATCGATCGCAGGTCAACGTTGATGTTGACGGTCTTCGCCACCACATATTCCGCGCCCACGAAGCTGGTCAACTCCGGGGCGAAGCGGAGCCTCTGTTGCGCATCGGCGGGCGGCGAAACACTCGTCGTAACGCCACCTACCGTGACCTCTCCGCGTACGGCACGGGCTCGGTTCCAGGAGCCGTTCCAGTAGAGCAAGAGCGGCGGGAGGACGCGATATTTGAAGTTCCATTCGAGTGCCCAGGTGCTGGAGTCTCCGACGTTCTCGAAGGTGTTGAAATTGATTCCTTGCGCGCGGTTGATGATGTTGGAAAGCGACTGGTAGGCCACCGTTACATCCGCCTGGATCTTCCTGCCCAGGCGACACATGGCTATCAGTTCGTGGGCTGAGGTAAATTCTGGGCGCAGGGATGGGTTGCCGAATTTCTCGTTGTAGGCCGGAGGTCTCTTGGTCGTGTTGTAGACGTACTTGAGGGTCGTCGAGCCGTGAGGGGTGTAGATGAGACCGAGGCGCGTCGCATTGACCAGCGTCTGCGAGTTCGAAGTCCAGGCATTGGCCGCTCCCAGTTGGCTGTTGTTGGCCTCGTCGCGGAGGTAGTCGAGCCGACCCCCGGCGACGATGCTCACGTGATCGATGATCCCTGCGCTGACTTGGGCGAAGATGTTTCGAGTGTATGTTCTGTTGGACTGGTAAGGGGTGTCGAACCAGTTGATGGCGAAGTCGTCGTTGGCCCACTTGGTCGACATTCCGTTGTCGGTGTCTGTGAAACGACTCCAGAATTCGCCGCCGAGTGAGAAACGAACCCGTTCGCGCTCAAAAAGCGCGCCGTTTAGCTGTAGGCCAAGGTCATACTTGTTGTTTCGCGCTCCTGCAACGCCGTCCATCCACCATCCTGTCGCCGCTCCGTTGAAGTAGACGTACGGATCGAGTGCTTTGACGAACGACAGTCTTTGGGTGATTTCGTCGGTCGGAGCATGAAGCTCCAACCGCCAGCTGAAATCGGTCTCCCGATCAACAGGGTACGAGAACCCCCTGGCAGCCAGCGCATCTTCCATGCTTTGCGCATCGGTGAACCAGATGTGGGGTACCGGATGTGCCATCGACTCGTAGTAGAAGATGGCCTTGAGCGCCTTGTATTTGATGCGACTGGCGAGAATGTACGAAGGATCGATGCCGTTTGAGCGCCAAATCGGGCTGCTCTGGAAGGGAGCATCTGTCTGGGTATCGAATCCCTGTTGCTCATAGTGGAAACCAACGAAGAAGTTGTCATCCTTGCCGAGCTTCGCGCCGTACAAGACGTCCGTCGCTCGGCGGCCGTGGTCGCCCAGCTCGACGGTTGCCTCGCCGCCGTCCAGATCGTCGCGCAAGTTGTAGTTGACGAGTCCGGCCGAGGCATCGCGTCCCCAGGTGAGTCCGCTCGGACCGCGGGCGACCTCTAGCGACTGGAACAGGCGAGGCGCAAACACCGTGTGCCCATGGTCCTTGAAGGGCATGAGCTCAAGGCTTTGGCCGAATCTCCACGCCGAATATAGTCCGCGGGAAAGTGCGCCGTACTGGCCATACTGATCGATGTTGTAATAGGAATACCCGGGCGTTCGCTGCAGAGTTTCCAGAATGCCACGGGTTCCCCAGCGATTGAGCTCCTCGCGGGTGACTGTGTACACGGACATCGGTGCCTGCCGAGCATCCTCACG
This sequence comes from Myxococcales bacterium, assembly GCA_003158735.1. Taxonomy (GTDB): domain Bacteria; phylum Myxococcota_A; class Polyangia; order Fen-1088; family Fen-1088; genus Fen-1137. The sequence goes on from PMLB01000182.1 coordinate 61,967, forward strand.
CATCTTTGAGACGCCTGAAACCTCGGGCACGCGAATCGCCAAGAGATCAGCCAGCGACAGCTGGGCAAGGTCGTCGGAGATCGGCTGAACGCTAGCCCAAGGGGGCTCCGCGCCTGGAGCATCCTGGTCAGCCGGCTGGGTTGAGGGGCCAGCACTTTGCGAGGCCTGGGATGGGAGGGCCTCCGGGGAGGACTGAGGTGCGGCCGCCTCAGCGGCTTCGCTGGCGCTTGGCGCTGCCCCGGTGTCCGTCTGGAAACCAGCATCGCGAGAAGGCTGAACTGCAGTCTTTTCGGCAGGTCTGATCTTACCAGCGCCTGGCACTGCCCCGGTGTCCATCTGACCTTCGGGACCAGAGACCTCGCCAGCAAGAGCAAATTGCGACACGAGACTTGCAGGCCCGAACGCCACGCAAACAGCTATGAGATGGAACCTGGTCGGTCGCGGTCCCATTGGATACTCCCGGGTTGTGGATTGCCAGCGTCCCAAATCAGCGCCTCCCGCCCTGTTCCGGGCGCAAACCATGCGCGATCAGACGACCCTACCGCGACTTGCGCTTTCTTTTCTCGAACCGAACATCGTCACTTGCGCCCCATGGCTTGAGTATCCGGTGCTACCAACTCGGCATCGCATGGAGCGTGGATCGAAGTTGGCTGTTTCTCACAAAGGCCACAGAGAACGCGGAGCCGGATGAGAAAGGGCTCCAGCAAGACGGCCATCGAGAATTCAAACACGTTCTGCCCCGGCACGTGGCGGTCGATCACCTGCACGCCCGGTTTCCGGTCGGCCTTCACGACGATGGCGAGCTGTTTCCAATCGTCGGCGCCCCCGGCTGCCCCTTGCCGCGTGGCGAAGCCCCAAGCCTTGTGCTCCTCGTCGAGGAAGAGTCCGTAGACCAGCTGCTTGTCTTCTTCCAGCGTGCGTTCCTGCAAGACTTCAGATCCTCCCAGGTTCCGCCGAAAGGGACATGATGAGGTCGTGATGCCTGGTTATCCCCAAGAAGCGCGATTGTCTGAGCTTCTTGCCCAGTGCATGACCGAACTGCTTGCCGAATTGGGGGTGCGTCCCGAGCGGCTCACCGGGGGCCGGCAGCCGCCACCCACCGGCGAGAGCATCGCGGCCTTCAGCGGGTTCGGCAACGATGACCTTCGGGGCTCGTTCACCCTCCTCGGCCCCAGCAAGCTCTTTGCGCGGCTTCATCCCTTGCCCCCCACCGTCACGCCACGCGACTTGACTGACTGGGCCTGCGAACTCGTGAACCAGTCGGTCGGCCGCTTTCACAATCGATTGCTGGCCTACGGGGTGAAGCTGGCTGTCAGCGTTCCGCAGAGTGCACTGGCCGCGGATTTGCGTCTGGCCTCCAGTCTCCAGCCTGCTCGCGATCCCATTTCATTCGCCATCGATGGTATGGTGTTGGAAGGCTGGCTTGAGCTGGACACAACACCGACCTTTCAACTGGCAGAAAGCCCTTTGCACGGAGAACGCGCAGCCCTAGAGGAAGGTTCTATTGTTCTGTTTTAGGTATGGAAGCGTAGAGTCATGAGCAAAAAGGCCGTACTCATAGTGGACGACTCCCTGACGGTTCGGCAACAGGTCTCCCTGACGCTGAAGTCGGCGGGGTACCAGATCGTCGAGGCTTGTGACGGACGGGAGGGCGTGGATGCCTTGCGCGCGCATGCAGAAATCGCCATGGTCTTGTGCGACATCAACATGCCCCGCATGAACGGTCTCGAATTCCTCGAAGCCATCAAGGGCGACGCGGCTGGGCTGCCCTTGCCCGTCATCATGCTGACCACGGAAGGATCGCCTGACCTCATCACCCGGGCCAAGCGCGCCGGGGCCAAGGGCTGGATCGTGAAGCCCTTCCAGACCGATCTTCTTCTCGCAGCCGTGCGCCGCATCGCGGGCGAGCCAGGCTGATCGGCCGGCGCAAGTAGCGCGCAGTATCTCGCGCTCTACGCCGCTTCCCGGGATTTCTCTTTCAAGTCGCTCGACAGGCGGGTCAGGGTCTCGTCGTCTATGCCCAGCAGCGAGCGCCCGATCATGATCAAGGCGTCGTTATCCTCGGCGCTCACCGATCCGGTGTAGATGCCCTGCTGCTTGACCACGGCGTTGGCAAAGCGCACGGCATTTCCAGTCGATAGCCGATTGGCCGGATCATAGTCGCCGCACTCCTCGATGGCCTTCTGGATTTCGTCGGGAAGCTGCCACTTCCGCGCCAACTCGACGCCGATGGGTCGGTGGCAGCGCTGAACCACGTCAATCCAGGTTGCAAAATCAATCCACAGCTTGGGATTGCGTTGCGCGATCTGGCTTTCCGCCTCCAGCAGAATCGTGGCAACCACCGGCTTGCCCAGGTCGTGCAGCAGGCCCGCCAGATAGGCGATGTCAGGATCCGACGCGCCGGAAACCACCGCCACCCGCTGCGCGAGTTGAGCCACGGCCCGGGAATGCTCCCACAGAGTCTTCACGGCTGTCGTGACCTTGGGATCGCGCGATTCGAGAGAGCGCCGAGACGAGATCTCCAGCAGCACGCCGCGCAGGTTCTTGGCGCCCAGGCGAGAGATGGCTTGGCCGATGGTGTTACACGGCTCACGTGTGGCCACCGCGGCGCTCTTGCACAACCTGAGCACCTGCACAGCCAGCACAGGATCCTTTTCAATCAGGGACGTCGCAGCTTGCAGGTTGAAATCCGCCGTGCGGGTCAGCTCGATGGCCCTGATGGCGACTGCGGGCAGCGTGGGCAGGGTCAGACTGTCCTTTTCAATGCGACTCTTGACGATCCGTTCGAGCTGGTCGGCGAAATTCATGGGGTTCACCTAGGCCGCCGCGCGTGCCTGCTCGACTGATTGGAATAGGCGCAAAGACTTGGCATCCTGGAACCCCGCGATGACGACGGCCAGTTCGGCCGAACCCACCACACGCAGGCTGACGCCGCAATCCGCGGATGCCTTGCACACCTCGGCCATGAATTGCGCGGCCCGGATGGGCTGAACCAGCGGCAATTGGGTGGCATCAAGCACGGCGCTGTCGAAACAACCTTCGGCAAGCTTGCCTATGGCTTGCTTCATCTGGGCGGAAAGCTTCTGGAAGTAGCCATCCAACTTGTCGTCGCGACCGCCGAAACCGGCCAGTCGGACGAAGGTTTCTTCGGCAAAAACCAGTTCCTGGTGGCCCTGAAAACACCTGGCGACCAGGGCTTCGACCGCTGGGCCGCTGAAGGGCTTGAACAAGACGTCATCAAGACCTTGCGCGCGCATCTCACCCGCGACGTTGTTGGCCGTGCGCAGAGCCATGGCCACCAGGACCGCTTTGGGCTGCAAGAGGCGCAGTTGCCTGGCCAGCGAGGCCAGGTTGGCGTCTGGCAAGTCCCCGTCGATCAGGATCAGGGCGTACTGGTTGGCGCGGCACAGGCCCAAGGCCTCCGCGGCGTTGAGGCTGGCATCAAGAGTCACCGACGCCGGCATCATCGACCGCACCTTCTTGTGTACGTTCTCCATGTCATCGATGACCAGCGCCCGCTCCCCAGGGGACGCGGCAGCGGGTGCAAGCGGCGCAGGGGCGCCAGCCGGCGCATAGTCCGCCGGAAGCTTGAGCGCCTTCAGGACTTTGCTCTTCAACTCATCGCCCTTGAATGGCTTGAGCACGAAGTCCGAAATGCCCAGACGCATGAGCGTCGACACGATGGCGGTCTTGGACTCCGAGGTGAGCATGAGCACCGGCGTCTTGCTTCCGCTCTCGCGCATCTTGGCCAACATGCCCGGGCCGTCGAGGTTGGGCATGGTGACATCCAGCACCACCAGGTCGTAGGCCGCGCTTTGCAGTTTGGCCAGGCCATCGATGCCGTCTTCGGCCTCGCCAATTTCGAAGCCCAACGGCTGCAGTTGTTTGGCGACAATCATCCGAATGGCACGACTGTCATCTACCGTAAGAATGCGTGGCATTGGGAAGATCCTTCTGCTTTGGTCGTCATCCTGTTTTCCATCTAGGCCGCCACCGTGAACTTCGTGATCGCTCGGCCTTGGTAGGCCCAGAGGGCAAGATCGATTTCCTTCGCCTTGAGCACCAGCGCCGGGTGCAACTCCGCCAGGCTGGTCAGCACCGAAGCGTCGGTCACCACCTGCGGCAGGCTGAGCGCTTGGTCGAGCGCCATCTCCATCTTGAGCAGCCCCGCAGTCATGTTGACCAGCTCGCAAAGCGCATCGTCGATCATTGCGGCGTCCACCGCAGACGGTGGGCAAGAGAACAAGGCCGCAGTCAAGGCGAGACACCCTTGCTGGCTTGACGATAGACCGACGGTCAGGGGCCATGCGCCATCGACCAGCATGACGGCAGTACGCCAGCAAGGGTCGGGATGGGCCTGGGCGCCGAGCGAAGGGACGAACGAGATTCCCAACATGGTCTGGGTCACACTGGAAACCAAGACAGCCAGTCGCTCGGACGGGGGAAGCTGTTTCATGTGCGTCTGTGTGGGGGACAGGGATCCTGATGAGAGCCTGCAAGTCCGGGACCACTCGCGGCACATCGTGCTCCCGCGCCTACCGCAATGCGACCGTCGGTTTTCCGACGGCCACGCGCGTGGACGAACGTCAGAAAACGAATGGCTAGCTAGTCGCGCGCACAATGTGGAGGATTGCATCTGGAATTTCCTTAAGGGGAAGCACGCGTTCGACTGCCCCCATTTCGATAGCGGCCTTGGGCATGCCGAATACAACGCAACTGGCCTCGTCCTGGGCGATGGTGTGGGCGCCCGCCTGGTGCATCTCGGCCAGACCCGCGGCTCCGTCGACACCCATGCCGGTCATTATGACACCGATGGCGTTCTTGCCCGCGGAGTGCGCCACTGAGCGAAAGAGCACGTCCACTGAAGGTCTTTGTCGGTGTACCAGCGGCCCGTCCTTTACGCTCACGAAGGTGCGCATGCCCGAACGCCGCAGCAGCAGGTGTTTGTCGCCGGGTGCCACCAGGGCCACACCGGGCAGGACCGAATCATCTTCCTGCGCCTCATGGATCTCCATGGCCGATAGGCGATTGAGGCGGTCGGCGAATTGCCTGGTGAAGAGAGCCGGCATGTGCTGCGCGATGATCATGCCGGGAGCATCGGCCGGCATTCGGCACAAAACGTATTCCAGTGCCACTGTGCCGCCGGTGGAGGCGCCCAGTGCCACGATCTGATTGGTATTTCTTCCCAGCGAAGCCACCTCGGCGGTCTCGCCCCCGGCATCCTCGCGCTTGCTCACCCGGGCACAGGCGGCTGTCTTGATCTTGGCAATGAGTTCCGCCGCCATGTCGTTCAGGGTGAACGCCGCGCCCGGTTTGCACATCACCTCGACCGCGCCGGCGGCCAGCGCTTCCAGCGCCAGCTCGCCTCCTGCCGAGGTCAGCGACGACACGATGATGACCGGCAAAGGGTAGTAGTGCATCAGCTTGCGCAGGAAGGTGATGCCATCCATGCGCGGCATCTCCACGTCCAGGGTCACCACGTCGGGCTTGAGTTCGACGATCATGTCACGGGCCACGTAGGGATCGGGCGCGGTGCCCACCACGTGGATGTCCGGGTCAGCCGACAGGGAGCCCTGCAGGATCTGCCGGACCACGGCCGAATCGTCGACAACGAGCACCTTGATCATGGCAGCAGACCAGCTTCCGCCGGGAGCTCTCCTTCACTAGGCAGGAAGAAGACGGATGGGCGCGCCATCCGAAAACCGCTCGTGATCCCGGTCAGGCTTTCGGTGTGACCCAGGAACAGCCAGCCCTCTGGCCGCAACAACGCGGAAATGGCCGCCAGCAGACGCTGGCGCACCGGCAGGTCAAAGTAGATGAGGACATTCCGGCAGAACACGACATCGAGCGGCCCGCGCATGGGGAACGGCGGCTGCGCAAGGTTCAATCGGCGGAAGACCACGTGTTGCTTGACCTCGTCACGCACGCGATAGGTGTCGCTGGCGCTCTCGTCGCGCTGAAAGTACCGCTCAAGAAACGGACGCGGGATGGCGGTGAGCTGGTCGATGGGATACACGCCTTGCCGCGCGTCGGTCAGCGCGCGGGTGGAAATGTCTGTGGCCAGCAGCTTGAAATCGATGTCCGGGTCCTGCAGCACGTCCAGCACCGTCATCACGATGGAATAGGGCTCCTCGCCGCTGGACGAAGCCGCGCACCAGATGCGCAGGCGACGCAGGTCCGTGCGGCGCCACTCGTCGACCAATGTGCGCAGCAAATCGAAGTGGTCCGGTTCGCGGAAGAATGAGGTGTGGTTAGTCGAGATGACGTCGAGAAACTGCACCAGTTCCTCACCGGTCCGGTCGGCTTCCAGGTAGTCCAGGTAGCGGCGTTCGTCGTCGATGCCCAGGGCGCGCATGCGCTTGCCCACCCGGGCTGTCAGCAGAGCTTCTTTGCTCGGGCCAAGCGCGATGCCGGCCTCCTGGTGCGCATGAGCACAGAAACGTTTGAAAACCACACTGTCCATGATTGCGGCTAGAAGTCACGAAAAGCGGGATCACCATCAAGTGGAATGACATTTTCCGGCTTGACCGTCGCAGGGCGACCGTTGCCCCCGTTGGGGCGCGCGGCCTTGGTCAGCGTCGGGACGTCCACTCGGGCGCGGGTCGGAACGCCACGGATGCGCGCGAGCCGGAAACTGCTGACCATGGCGGCCACTTCTTCCGCTTGACTCGAAAGCTCCACGGCTGCGGCCGATGACTCCTCGGAATTGGCCGCATTCTGCTGCGTGACCTTGTTCATGTCCGCCACCGCTCGGTTGATCCGATCCACCCCCGCCGATTGCTCCTTCGCCGAAGCTGAGATCTCGTTCACGATTCCACTCACCTTCTCGATGCCCTCCAGGATCTCGGTCAGCTTGCCCGCCATCTTCTGCGACGTCACTTCGCCCTCGCCCGCCTGGCGGACCGATTCCTTGATCAGCTCCTCGGTCTTCATCGCCGCTTCCTTTGAGCGCAAGGCCAGGCTGCGCACCTCTTCCGCCACCACGGCGAAGGCGCGTCCGGCCTCGCCGGCCCGCGCTGCCTCGACCGCGGCGTTGAGGGCCAGCAGGTTGGTCTGGAAGGCGATTTCGTTGATGTCTCTGATGATCTGCGAGGTCCCCTCGGCCGAAGACTTGATCTTGGTCATGGCCACCGACATCTGCTCGACCGCGCTGGTGCCGCTCATGGCCGCCTTCTTCGCGGTCTGGGCCAGGGCATTGGCCTGAACCGCGTTGTCCGAGGTTCGCTTGGACATGGCGCTCATGGATTCAAGCGCGGACGAAGTTTCTTCGAGCGAGCTGGCCTGTTGCGAGGCACCGTCGGCCACGATCTGACTGGACGAGGCGATCTGGCCCGCCGCCGCCGAGACCTGGTCCACCGCACTGGACACCTGGGCCAGCGCTTCGTGCAAAGCCTCGGCGGTCTGGTTGACGGATTCCTTGATGCGGGCGTGGTCGCCCGGATACTCGCCCTTCACTCGGGCGCACAGGTCGCGCTGCGCGAGCTGGTCGAGCACGCTGCGGGCCTCGCTCATGGGCGCCACCATGGCGTCGAGCGTGCGATTCACGCCCTCCACGATCTTGCGGAACTCGCCCGCGTGGCAGGACGCATCCACCCTGACCGAGAGCTGTCCTTCGAGGGCCGACTGAACCAGCTTGTCCAGGTCAGTCACCACCGTGCACAAGTTGTTGCGCAGCCGATCCAGCTTTTCGTTGATGACCACCTGGGTTCCAGGCAGCTTCTCCATCACCGGAGCGAAGTCGCCCTCGGCGTAGCTGGTCAGGATGTCCAGAATGGTGAGAATCGTCCTGACCTTGGTTCGCACGATCTCGTTCACCCGGTGTGCGAGATCGCGATAGGCGCCGGCGAATTCCTCTTCATTGATTAAGGCGTCGATGAACCCGGCCTTCTGGGCCTCGTAGAGGTGGGCCGAGCGGGCCAGCACGGCGTTGAGGGCGTCGATGCAGGCGTTGAGGTTGTTCTTGAGGGTATTGAAGTCGCCGTTGTAGTTGTCGGAGATCTTGGGGGGGATGTCGCCCTTGGCGATGCGGTCGAAGCAATCGGCCGCCATGTGCAGCGGTTCGACCACGGCATCGAGCACGCGGTTGAAGCCAGTCATTACACCGGCGAACTCGAAGTGCACCTGCTTGGTGTCAGCGCGGAAGTCAAGTTCACCGCCCACGGTGGCCGCGACCAGGCGTTCCGCCTCGCCCTGTAGGCCTTGAATCGCGCGGCGGGTGCTACGATAGGCGAGCCATCCCAAGAGCGTCGCCAAGAGTACATCAATGCCCACGAGAATCTGGCTGGTCGGGATGGCCGAGTCGGCGGTGGTGACGTCGGCCCTTGCCTTGGCCGACGGATCGAGGGCGGTGGCCGTGCGGTCAGCGGCTTCACGCAACAGGACCCGGTTGGATTGCTCAGCCTGGCGCTGCTTGGCCGAACTGTACGCCACCAATCCAACGTTCATAACCACGATCGCGGCCAGTGCCACCATCGCGTTGACACCTATCTTCGTCTTGGCAAACATCCCTGGACTCCTTCCCTGTGGAAAACGGTGCTACGCCGTCACCCCCGGAACCCTTGTTTTCGCTGCGTCGCCGCTCAGCACCCGTCCGATGTCGAGCAAGAAGACTACGCGCTGGTCGGCCTTGCCGATTCCCAGGATGAAATCGGCGCTTATGCTGCCGGCGCCAAAGCTGGGCGCTGGCTCGATCTTGTCAGCTTCGAGGGACAGCACCTCCTGCACCTGATCCACCAGTATGCCCATGGTGATCTCGCCCCGGGTGGTGGCGTACTGGACCACGATGATGACGGTCTGTTCGGTGGTCGGACACGGCTCCATGCCGAACTTCATGCGCAGGTCGATGACTGGAATGATCTTGCCGCGCAGATTGATGACCCCACGAATGAAGCTGTCGGTGCAAGGCACCCGAGTGATGTCCACCAACCCAATGATTTCCCGCACCTCGAGAATGGCGAGGGCGTAGTCCTGGTTGGCCAGACGAAACGCCATGTACTTTCCCGCCAAATCGCCATTGCTCGGGATGCCGGACACCTTGCCGTTCGCAGTCATTGGGGTTGTATTCGTCACAGTCTTCCCTTCTCACTCACACAACGGCAGGCGCAGCTGCCGAGGCGCTGGCCGTCCCTGGGCGTCGCTCGACAGTGGTTCCCGCGATCTCTTCCACGTTTATGATCAAGCCGACCCGACCATCCGCCAGGATGGCGGCGCCGGAGAGAAAACGGGTGGGGCCCAGGCCCTGGCCCAGGCTCTTGATCACCACCTGCTGCTGGGTGACCACCTCGTCGACGAGAAGCCCCAGTCGGCGCCCCACCCCCTCGATGATCACCACGATGGCCTGAGTGGGGTCGCTCTTGGCGTCGCTGATGTTGAACAGGCGGGCCAGGCGCACCAGGGGCAGGATCTGTCCTCGCACATTGAGCATTTCGAGCTGGCCAGCAAAGGCCACCAGCATGCTCTGGTTGGGCCGGATCGACTCGACCACAGAAAGGGTCGGGATGATGTAGCGGTCCTGGCCGCAGGCCACCATCATCCCGTCGATGATGGCCAGGGTCAGCGGCAGCACCAGCTTGAAGGTCGTGCCCTGGCCTGGCGTGGTGCTAATGGTCACGCGGCCGTGCATGGCCTCCAGGTTGCTCTTGACCACGTCCATGCCCACGCCCCGTCCCGAAACCTCGGTGACCTGCTTCGCGGTGGAGAAGCCCGGCGCGAAGATGAGCATGTGGATGTCCGACTCACACAGGGTGTCGTTGGGACCTACCAGACCCTGGTCGCGGGCTTTGGCCAGGATGGCGTCGCGGTCGAGCCCGCGGCCGTCGTCAGCCAGTTCGATGACAGTGCTGCCACCCTCGTGATAGGCGGACAGGCGAATGGTGCCCTCCTCGGGCTTGCCCGCTCGGCGCCGCTCGTCGGGTGGCTCCAGCCCGTGGTCCACGGCGTTGCGGATCATGTGCACCAGCGGGTCGGCGATCTGCTCGACCATGCTGCGATCCATCTCGGTGGCTTCGCCCGCAAGCACCACGCGTAGTGGCTTGCCACTCTTGCGACCCAGGTCGCGCGACATGCGCGCAATCTTTTGCAACACGCCCGCCACCGGCACCATGCGCATGCGCATCCCCACGTCCTGCAGGTCGCGCGTGACCTTGGCCAGTTGGGACAGACAGTTGCGCACGCGCGCCGAGGCGGACTTGGCAATCTCAGGTGCGTTGCCCACCATGGCCTCGACCACGACCAGTTCGCCCACCATGGCCATCAGGGCGTCCACCCGTTCGAGATCGACCTTCACGGTTTCACGCAGCTTGGTGGCCCCCATCGCGTCTGGACTGCGGCTGGCGGCGGAGACAGAAGCCGCAGGCTCAATCGAAGTTGGCTCGGCTGGCGCTGCCGCGACTGCCGGAGTCGCATCTTCGCTCAGCGCACGCAAACGCTGCAGCAGTCCTTCCAGATTCTCGTGGGTTGCGAACGGCACGCTGTCCTGCACGGCCGTGCGCAACTCCGCCAACATCCGGCGCACCGTGGCGGTGGCGTCGAACACGACCTCCAGCCGCTCGTCGGCCAGCTTCAGCGTGCCGTCGCGGCAACGGTTGAGCATGGTTTCGGTGGTGTGGGCCAATGTGGTGACCTCGGCCAACTCCAAGAATCCCGCCACGCCCTTGATGGTGTGGAAGACACGGAACAGGCCATTGACTGCCTCGGCGCTGGCTCCCTCGTGCTCGGCGTGCATCAGGATCTGATCCGCGCGCCCAAGTCCTTCTTCGCTCTCACTGAGGAATTCGCCGATGAGACCAACTGTATCCTCGTCGCGCGTTACCCGCTCGGGCGAGGTCACGGACGCCTGCTTGGGCGATTTCGCGGTTGTGGCCGCGCATGACTGCAAACCTGCGACGGCCTGGGAGAGCGCACTCAATGCTTCAGCGTCGGTCTCCGCACCGGATGCCCCGAGTCGGGTTTCGAAAGCTATGCACGCGTCGGCCAGCGTAATCAATTCCTCCGACTCGCTGCCCGCGTGGACAGCCGTGCGCAGTCTCTGCAAGCAGCGACGAACGGTGTCGAGCGATTCTCGATCGTTCGCCTCGGTCATCACAACCGCCGCCGCAAGTTCTTCGATTACCGAATCGAGCAAGACCACTGCCATGTGATCACCTCGAAGCGGACGGATCACCCGTTGCTAGTGGTCTTGTAGGTGTTGCTGGAACTGCTGTAGAAGAGCTGGTTCAGGTAGTTGGCGGTCGTGTTGAGCGTGGCGACCGTTGATTCCATCGCGGTGAACTCGGAGGTCAGCCTGGTGCGCTCGTTGTCCAGATAGACCTGCCAGTAGTTGACCGTGTCGTCGAGGGCGGTGGTGCTGTTTTGTAGCAACGTGGTCTCGCCCTCCAATCCGCCATCCACGGACAGCGTACTTCCATCCGACAGAGTTACGCTCGACGGCTCGGTCTGCCGCTGGACCAGGGCATCGACCAGTGCCGCTATGCCTGTCTTGGTCGTGGTGAACAGCTTGTTGGCGCCGCTTGGGTCTGCCGCAATGGCCTCGGCAAATGTGTTCCCATGCGGAAGCTTGTCGAGCGCCAATGTCCCATCGTCCTGCAAACTCACGTTCAGGTCAGTTATGGTTTGCACCGCGCCGCTGCCGTTCACCTTGGTGGAGAGCCAGCTCTGCATGTCGTGTTCGATGGTAAGAAGATTGGTGCCAGCCAGGGGATTGTTGGTCGCCGCCAGTGACGGATCGGGCCGCAGTTGGCTGCTAAGGAGAGTGACGACGTCATTGTAGGCGGTGATGAAACCCTTGATACCCGAAGCGGACGAACTGGTATCGGTGGCGAAGTTGACGTTGGTAGCGACGTCGGACTGTCCATGCAGGGTCAAGCTCACGCCAGGAATGGCGTTGGTGATCGTGTTGCTCTGGCTCGTGACCTGGAGGTTGTCCACCTTCAGCGAAGCGTTTTGCGCCTGCTGAATGGTCTGCAGGCTCAGGCCGGCGCCGCCGATGACCTGCAAGGCCCCAGCCTGCGTGGTCGAGTATCCCGTACTTTTGCGGGTCACTGACAGGGCGTAGGCGCTGCCGGTGTAGACCACCGCTGCGGTCACCTGGGGAACTTTCTGGTTGATGGCTTCGGCAACAGCCGACAGGCTCATGCCGGTCATGTTGATAGCCGTGCTGGGACTGGTGACACCGTCAATGCTGAACTGAAGATTGCCGGTCAGGCCGAGCGCATTGGGGTCCTGGGCGGACGAGAAGGTGGTGCTGCGCATCTTCGCAGCCTGCGCCATGGTTGCTACCTGAACCGTGTAGCTGCCCTCGGCGGGCGCGGAGCCGGTCGCGGAAAAGTCCGCGTAGGTCGAGTCAGCCCGAATAGGTGCCAGGCCCGCGGTGGCTAGGCCGTCGGTCGCGCTCTGAAGCGCCTGCAGCTTGCTGGTCAGGGTGGCCAAGGTCGAGATCTGGACCGAGTAGGCCGCCTGCTGCTTCTGAACCTGCAACATGGCCGCCGAATCAGCCGTGATGATGCTGTTGACGATCGAGGTGGTGTCGAGCCCTGACGCCAGACCACCGGCCTGGAAAAGCGGACCTGTGGTCGATACGGGTGAGGTGGCCATGAAGAGAATCTCCTTAATCGGGTATCGACACGTCTAGCGCTGTCCTTGAGCCGGATGGCGATAGACCTGCGCCCGGTGACCAGAAGCAAGACGGTTCAGGTCTTCCACCACACGTTGCCGCAAGCTGGCCTCAGCAGCGAAACAGCGCTGAAGCAGTTCGCGCGCCTGTGCCACGACCGCCGGAGCGGGTCGCGCAGCGGATGGGGCACACAGGGCTTGCAGGCCCGCGAGCGCCCGCGCCGCTTCCTCAGCCTTGCCAGCCTGCAAGAGGCGAGCCCCTTGTGCAAGCGTGGTCAGCCAGGGATCGCTGGCTGCCATTATCGGCCCGTGCCCCCGACCGCCACCGCGGGTACGGCAGCTGCTGCGGCTTCACTGGCCACCGCCTGGTCGAACGCCTCGACAATGGGAAGAAACACGCGCTCGGCCTCTTCCATGTACTGGGCCGACATGGCCCCAACAGCCAGGGTCAGGCGGGCCACCACGAAACCGTAGACTGCGTCGAGCTGTTCGCAAAGGCTGGGCGCAAGCTCATGCTTGAGCGTGGCCTGAAGTCCCAGCACGATAGCCGACGCTCGCTCCGCCGCGTCGCCGCCGGTGCGGTAGTCGCCCATCGCGTACGCAGCCTTGCCGGCGCGCATGTGCCGCAGCGCCGTCTCGAAAAGGGTCATCATGATTCGGGGCGCTGATGCCGTGCTGACGTTGGCGTTGGTGTAGGTGCGGAAGGCTCTCATTGCTTTACTCCGGTTGCGGCTTGACTCGTTCTCTTCACCCTATTCACGCTGAGGATTCATGATTCCGGCCCCTGTAGTTACGATCATCGGTGGGAAGTAATCGCATCTATAGAGGAACGACCGTCCCAGGCACCCGGCTCCCCAGGGCGGTCGTCCAAAGCTCATGTTGCCGTTAGCTTTCCGTCAGGTTAGCCAAGCAACTTGAGCGCCAGTTGCTGCACTTGGTTGGCCTGCGCCAACACCGAGACACCGGCCTGCATCAGGATTTGGCTCTTGGACATGTTCGAGGTCTCTGTGGCCACGTCCACGTCGCGGATCTGGCTGTTGGCTGCCGACACGTTCTGAGACGTGGTGGTCAAGCTGGCGGCCGCATAGCCCAATCGGTTCTGCGCCGCACCGAGCGTCGCGCGCTGGCTGGAGATCCAGTTGTTCGCCGTGTCGAGAGCGGTGATGAGGCCGGTCGCATCAGGGTCAGTGGCGCCGGTTGCGGTGATCGCATCGGTGTTGAAACTGGTAATCGCAGTGGCCAGGCCGGTCATTGCCGGAGCCGAACCGCTGGTCAACCTGGTATCAAGCATGCTCACCGTGGTGGTGTTCGCAGTGGTCGCATCCGCGCCGGTCTGCAGCGTAGCTGCGCTGGAACCTGCCGAGGTAATTACCGTCTTTGTCGCCATGGCTGCGCCGATGGTGGCCCCGGTTATGGCGCTGAGGGTGGCATTGGCCAGTGAAACCGAGATGCCCAGAGCGCCAAAGTTCAGCGTGGCCGTGCCATTTGCTGGAAGGAGGGTTGCGCTGCTGACATCGAGAGTAACCGAGGGCTTCACGGTCAACGGGGAGCTCGTCTCGGCCAAGGTCAGCGTACCGGCACCGGTGCTATACGAGAAGGTGTAGGTCTGGCCTGCCTGCGCGCCTGAGACGTCCACACCCGTGATCACTCCGCCAGCCGTGATGCCGGTCTTTGCGGTGCTGGTCGCGGCCTGCTGGGTCACCAGTGATCCATTGAGCAAGCCCAGGCCGTTGAAAGTGGTCCGGTTCGAGATGTTGTCGATTTCGGACTTGAGCTGCTGGATTTCGACGTTGATGTCAGCGCGTTCCTGGGGACCATTGGTATCAGAAGCGGCCTGCACGGCCAGGTTGCGCATACGGACCATCATGGTCTGGACCTGATCCAACGCACCTTCAGCCGTCTGGATCATGGACGCGCCGTCGTTGGCATTGCGTACGGCCTGGTTGAGACCGCCGATTTGCGCCTGCATCTTTTCGCTGATGGCCAAGCCTGCCGCATCGTCGGCAGCGTGGTTGATGCGGAAGCCTGACGACAGGCGCTCCATGGACTTCTGCAGGTTGTTGTTGGTGGTAGTGAGGGCGTTTTGGGCGCTCAAAGCTGCGATGTTTGTCTGGATGGAAAGCATCTTCTGACTCCTTGTTCGTGTTTGCTGAGGGCACTGTGCCCGTGTTCGAGAAGGGGTTCGGCACGAATCCCAGAGGCTGATAAGGGCGACCCTCGTGGGGCGACCACAGGTTGCCCGTCGACACCTGGCCGGCGGGTCGCGGCCCGCGGCTCGCGTGGGCGTGGGCGTGGGCGTGTTCGTGGGCGTTGCGCGGGAGGCGGAAGGGCGAGCCGCGGGCCGCACACCAGGCCGCTTTCCGCTGGCCGCTCACGCTACCGCTACCGCTCACTCGGGCCGAGCAACGCTGGCCCGGAACTCCCAGACCGGCCGCTCGTAGGGGCGACCGGCGGTCGCCCTCACTTGTTCAGCAGGTTGACCAGCGAGAAATTGAGCGTCTGCGAGGCAGCCGTCAGCGTGGCATTGAGGGCATACTGGGCCAGGCTGAGCTTCGTGGAGGCGTCCATGACATCCGCATCTCCGAGCTCGCCGATGACCTTCTTCTCGTCGGTGATCTGCGCAGCGCAGGTGTTGACAGTTGCGGTGAAGATGTTGACCGATGTTCCCGCTTGCGATTGCGCCGCGGACACCTGATTGCTTCCCGCCTGCAGGGAGGTAATGCTGGCACGAATGGCGTCGGAGTCATTGTTGCGCAGGGAGGTCGACAGATCCGTGAGCGTCTGTAGAATGTCGACACCGCCTCCCACGCCCTTGGCCGTGACATCCGCGCGAATCGAAGCGTCCTCGTACACGCCCGGCGCGACCTCGACCTGACGCACGCCCGTGTCCCCTTGGTAGGTCCCGTCGTCGGCAAAAGGCGCCTGGTTGTCGCGGTATCCACCGAAGATGTAGCGATCGCCAAAACGGGTATTGAGACTACCCAACGCCTGCTTGTAGAGACCGTCGACTTCATTTGCAGCCGTGGCCCGGTCGTCCGCGGTGTAGGTGTCGTTGCCGAATTGCGTGGCCAGCACCTGCGCGCGGGCGAGCACGGTGCTCACGCTGCCCAGCGCCGAGTCGGCGGCGTTGAGCTCGTCGGCGGCACTCTGTGCCCCGTTCTGAATGGCGGTGGTTTGCGCTTGGTCGAACTTGTGCCGGACCAGCAGGCCAGCCGCTTGCGGGTCATCGCCAGGCGCCTGCACGCGCAGACCGCTTGATATCTCGCCCTGGGCTTTGCCGACCCTGGACAGGGCAGCGTTGGCCCGGTCAATGGTCTGCTGGTAAATCATTGCTTCGGTGACGCGCACGGGCTTCTCCTATGATTTCAGCTGAATCAGGGTCTCGAGCATATCCGCGGCGGTGGTAATGACTTTGGCCAGGGCTTCGTAGGCGTGCTGCGCCTGCAGGAGGCCCACCATTTCGTCGTCGAGAGACACGCCGGAAACGGAGGCGCGCGTGTCCTGCAGATTTTGCAGCATGCTCTTGTTGAAGGTAGCGGCGTTCTGCGAATCAGCGGCTGCCGTCCCGAAATCGGAAACGATCTTGGCCAGCCCCTTCTGCACATCCAGCCCGTTCGAAAGCGGCGCGCTCTGGGTGGCAACCATGGCCGCAAGGTTGGTCGCATCCCCCGGACCCGAAATGGCCGCGCCGGCCGCGGCAAGCAGCGAAGGGTCGCTGGCCAGGGCCGAGTCCAGCGTGATGGTGTTGGCGGTGTTGGCCGGAGTGGCGCCAAGGGTGAACACGTTGCCTCCCCGGTTTCCGTTGAGGTCATAGCCCGCCTGGTTCTGCCCATTGATGGTCGTGGCAAAGCTGAAGGCCAAGTTGTCGAGATCTGTGCTGGCCGTCCCCAGAGCGCCGTCCCGCGCCGAAAGAAGGCCGCCGATCTGACCGCCCAGCTCGGACTGCTTGAGCACAACCGGAGCAGAACCGTCTGCCGGCGTGAACACCAGGTCGGTGTGGCCTTTGTTGGTAGCATTGCCTTGTACGGTCAGGGTTGCAGCCACTGACGAGCTGACCAAGGTGGTGCCGCCGGGAAGGACTAGGCTGATGTTGCCGTAGGCATCAGGCACCTGGGTGGCCCCGATGAGCTGCGCCGCTTGATCCATGAGGTTGTGCCGCTGGTCCAACAAGTCGTTGGGCTGGCCACCCGAGGCTTCAATCACCGAAATGCGCCGATTGAGCTGCGCCACTTGCGCCAGAGTGGAATTCACTTGCTGAACGGTGCTGGTGACGCTGGCATCGATTCCACTGCGCGCCTGCTCCACCGCGACTGAAGTACGATTGAAGCTTGAGACGAGCCAGGACGCGGATTGCACGGCGGACTGCCGCAGGCTGGTGTCACCCGGGTTTTGCGCCAGCGCGGTCAGCGATGAGTAGAAGGCGCTCATGGCGTCGCTCAGATTGCCGTCGACGCCGTTGTTGAATGTGGACACCGAAGCCAAAGCATCTGACTCGGCTGTGGAGCTGGATGAATGAGAGAAGCCCGTGGGAAGCTGCGATTCGACGAACTGATCGCGAGTCTGCGTGACGTTCAGCAGGAAGACCCCACCGCCGATGTAGCCGCGGTTGCCGCCCAATGCGCTGGAGGTGGCCTCGGCCAGGTTGGCCTGTTGTTGGGCGTAGCCCGGGGTGTTCGCGTTGGCAATGTTGTTGCTGGTGGTGGCCGCCTTGGCCTGGATGGCTGAAAGGCCGTTGGCTGTGTTGTTGAGAAGGCTGATGAGATCCATGAGTTAGGCCACTCGGCAGGCGGTCGAGATGTCATCCATTGGCCGACACGCGCCTCGTCGATCGTAGGCCACGGTTTGGGGAGCCAGTGCCGCCAAGTAACCACGCACACGAGAGAGGGCGCGTCCGCCCAACTTCAGGTTGACGGCGTCGATCTCGCGCAAGGCGCTGGCCAAGACACGCACATCCGCCATGCAAGCATCCAGGCGCTGCGACGCCTCGGGCGCCGCTTTGCGCAGGTCAACCAACGAAACCGCCGTGAGACCGAGTGCGTGGCCGGCTGCCTCCATGGTCTCGCTCAAGACGCGCTCAAGTTGCGCCAGTTGCGCGTTGAAAGCGCTGCGCTGGCGAGCGCGTTCGAACAACCCCTGGGTGTCGAGCGCGCGGATCAACAGCCGCTGGCCCCGCGCCTGCGCCAACTCGGCCTCCAGCATCGCTCGCAGGTGGTCGAGAATCTGTGCGGCACGGTCCAGCTCGTCCATCGTCTAGCCTCCCAGCATGGCCTGCAGGCGGGCATCGATCTCGGCCGCAGACACCAGCCGGTCGGCCAGCTCGCTCGCGCTGGGCGCGTAGCTGCCGGTACGGATGGCGCCCTCGATCTGTGCCAGGCGCGCGGAATGCGACACGCCTATGTCGGATTGCACAGCTCGCGCCAAAGCTGCCGCCTGCTCGGCATTCGCGGTGCTCACACGATCTGCCTGACGCCGTGGAGCCGTCGCTTCGGTTTGTGGTTTGCTTGCCGCGGGTTCAACCCCGCCTACTGATGTTGTGTTCTTGATCATCATGGCCGATCCCCTTCGCCCATGGGGCTCTTACTGATAGGGGGATCGACACGCTTTTGAGAAGTAATAAGGGCAGGCTCTGCAGAAAGTTCGCCGTTGGCCTGGGCCAGGTCATCGCTCCCAGCCGGGAGCGAGTTTTCGATGAGACGCGCCAGGCCAATACCGCCGCCTTTTTCGACTGCGTCAGCCAGCGCTTCCACGAACATCTGGGAGTGAATTTGACTGCCGGCCGCCCCGCCGCTGCCCTTGAAGACCCCGCTGGCGTCGATGAGCTGGCGCAGTAGACAGGCTTCGATCGCCTGCGCGGCCTGAGTCGCGTCATGGATAGGACCCATCACATCACCTCCAGGTCGGCGTCGATGGCGCCGGCTGCTTTCATGGCTTGCAGGACAGCTACCAGGTCACGTGCCGACACGCCGAGCAGGTTGAATGCCTTGACCAGCTCCTCGACCGTGCTGGTAGCAGGCAGCGCCACGGCTGGCTTGAGCCCTTCCTGAGCGTCCAGGGTCGCGACTTGCCCAGACACCGTCTTGCCTTGCTTGGAAAACGGACCGGGCTGGGAAGCCCAGGGCGTCTGTCGCACCGAAATGGAGAGACCGCCATGGGCCACTGCCACCGGCCGGATGCGCACGCCTTGTCCGGCCACCACGGTGCCGGTCCGCTCGCTGACCACGATGCGCGCCCGCTGATCAGGATCGACCTCCAAGGCTTCCAGCTGTGACAGCATGGCAACCACGCGACCCTTCCAAGACGCGGGAACCTTGATCTGTACCAGCGCTGGGTCGTTGGCCTTGGCGGCCTCTTCTCCGAGGGACTTGTTCACCGCTTCGGCGATGCGCAGGGCTGTGGTGAAGTCCGGCCTGCGCAGCCCGAGCACGATGGGCACTTTTTCCAAGTCAGGCGAAACCGTGCGTTCCACGGTCGCGCCCCCGGGCACCGTGCCCGAGGTCGGGTGGTTCTTCTGCAGACGCGAGCCTGCGGCCATTACGTCGAAGCCTCCCGCCTGTACCGGCCCCTGCGCCACCGCGTACACCATTCCATCCGACCCAGTGAGCGGCGTGATGAGCAAAACGCCGCCAGACAAGGATCGCGCGTCGCCCATCGAGCTGACCGACACATCGATTCTGGTACCAGGACGGGAGAACGACGGCAACTCCGCGGTGACCATGACGGCGCCCGTGTTGCGCACGCGCACGTCGGTGGGATTCACCCGGATGCCCATGCGTCCCAACATGCCGCTGATGGATTGCGCGGTGAAAGTGACCTGCGTGGTGTCGCCCGTGTTTGCCAGCCCCACCACCAAGCCGTAACCAAAGAGCGCGTTTTCACGCACGCCTTGCACATCCACCAGATCCTTGATGCGCACCGGGGCGCCGGCCGCGGACAGCGCGGGCAGCGTGAACAAGAGCGTGAGGAGAAGAGTTCGTGTACGCATGATGATTAGAAAGGCCACAACCAACCGAGGGCGCGCGAGATCCAGCCTGGTTTCTGGTTATCGGAAAGCACGCCACGACCGACGAATTCGATCTGCGCCTCGGCGACCATGTAGCTCTGCACACTGTTGTCCTGGTCGATGTCGATGGGTCGCACCACGCCCGAGATGTAGAAGTGGTGTTCCTCTTCATTGACCAGGATGACCCGATGGCCCTCGACGAAGAGGTTGCCGTTGGAGAAGACTTTGGTGACCACTGCAGTCACCGTGGCGGTGAGGGACTCGGAACGCGCGGTATCACCCGAGGTCTGCAAGCTGGACGTCGAACTACCGCCGATGTTCAGATTGGGATCGAGACTCGGTATGTGCTTGAGCAGTCCCAGGAAGGCATCGATCTTGGCTGCGCTGCTGCTGCTGCGGCTGGTGTTGGTGTCGGTGGAGTGCTGGGCATTGGCTTGTTCGGTGATCTTCACGACCACCAGGTCGTTGACCCGCAAAGCCCGCGCGTCGGTGAAGAGCAACGAGGCCGACCGGCCTTCATGCCACAGACTGCCGGGGGAGGCCGCTGTCTCATCGCCCTTGCTTTCCACGGGAAGCTTGTACTCGCGTCGCTTGGGCGTGTACTCGCTGATATGGGCCTGGGTGCAGGCCAGCGCCAAAGGCGCGAGGACCAGGGCGCACAGGATCGCGCTGGTCGTATGAACCGATGACTTTGTCATGGCACATCCACCAGCAGCCGTCCCTCTTCCAGGTGGCCCTCCACGTGGCGGCCCGAGGGCAGCACAGCACAGATTCGGCCCGAGCCGCAGGAAATGGCCCGCCCTTGCACCTCGATGGCCAGAGGCCCGCTCATGACGATGACCTTCACTGATTCCCCAGATGCCAGCGCGGCGCCGGCGACATGCGATGCCTGCAGCACGGTTCCGCGGGGCAGATCCCGCGCGGCCAGCGCGCCAGCCGGCGGCACGAAGGCAGCATGACCGCTCTTGATCTCGCGATCCTCGACGGCCAGCGCTGGTTGCAATCGCTCGCCCGCGCGCACCGGCCGCGTGGTGAAAGCCGCGGGCGCCCACACCTCGAAACGAACCCAACCCCAACCCGTGCAAGCTTGCCCGTACAGCTTCACCGGCAGGCGGCCCGATCCGGTGACCGTGCCGTCCAGCACCGCCTGGCGCAGGACGCAGCCTGCGGGCAGTTGCGGCGCCCAGCCCAGCGGCACGATGCGTGCCCCTGGGACAGCGAGTGCTCGAGAAAGAACCTCGCTCACCTCGGGGGGGAGGTTGGCGGCGCCGGTCGGATGGGACGCGGCAGCCGTCGCAAGGAGGAGAGCGAGGGGGAAATGGGGGGTCATGACGTCTCTAGCGAAGGGCGGTCAGTTTCTGCAGCATCTCATCGGCTGACTCGATGATCTTGGAATTGAGCTCGTAGTTGCGCTGGGTGGTGATCATGTTGATCATTTCCTCGACCGCGGACACGTTCGAGCCTTCCAGGTTGCCTTGCGAGATACTGCCGGTTCCCTGGTCCCCGGCCTTGACCACGATGGGATCGCCACTGGAAGGAGTGGCGAGAAGCAAGTTGTTGCCGATGGCTTCCATTCCACCCGGATTGGCAAAGGTGGCAATCTGGATGGTGCCGATATTGGTCATGTCGGTACGATTGGAAAGTCTGGCCTGCACGATGCCGTCCGAGGTCACGGTGACGTTGGTCGCGTCCGTGGGAATGCTGATGCCTGGTTCCAGCACTTCGCCCAACTGGGTGACAATGCGTCCGGTGGCATCCAGCCGGAAACTGCCATCGCGGGTGTAGGCGATGTCGCCGTTGGCGCGTTGGATGCGGAAGAAGCCACCGCCCTCGATGGCCAAATCGAGCGGGTTCTTGGTCGAGATCATGTCGCCCTGGGCGAAGGAGCGCGATGTAGAGGCCGTGCGCACGCCCAAACCCACCTGCAGCGCCGTGGGCTGGCTGCCCCCTTGCGCATTGGGCTGCGTGGCTGCGCGAATGGTTTCTGACAAGAGATCCTGAAAATCGGCGCGCGTCTTCTTGAAGCCGGTGGTGCTCGCGTTGGCCAGGTTGTTGGCGATGACATCCAACTTGGTCTGCTGGGCATCCATTCCGGTGGCGGCGGTGTAAAGCGATCGCAGCATGAATTCCCCCTAGTGGATCTCCTTCATTTGACCAACCCCACTTGGGTGGCGCGGTCGTCCAGCTTTCGATAGGTCTGGATGGCCTGCATGGCCATGTCGAACTGGCGTTGCGCATTGATCATCTGAACTGTGGAATCGAGCGCACTCACGTTGCCCATCTCCAGCTCACCCACCCGCACGGTGCTGTCCGCCGTCGGGCTCATGCTGGAGCCAGCCGAAGGCTGAAGCAAGCTGGGCGCGATCTTGTCCATGGGCCCCTGGGCCTGGAAAAGCGCCAACGTGTCCACCAGCGTGTTGCGGCCCACGACTACGTTGCCGTTGCTCTCGATGCGCGGGTCAGCGCCGACCGGCACGGTCACCGGCTCACCTGAAGTGCCCAGCACGGGCAAGCCCGAGGCGAGCAACTCGCCGTTGGGGCCGCGCTCGAGGTGTCCGTTGCGCGTGTAGGCCATCTGGCCGGTCGACAGCCGCACACCCAGATAGGCATCGCCCTCGGGCAAGACGTCGAGCGGGTTGTCCGTGGTGTTGGTAGGACCTGGTCGCATATCCACGCCGGTGGACACCACTCCAGCCAGGACCTTGTCGCTAGGTCCGGGCGGCAAGAAGGCGCGAAAGGCCGGGCGCGTGGCCTTGAAGCCCGGCGTCTCGGCATTGGCCAGGTTGTCGGCAATGGAATCGAGCTGGGCAGCGCGCGCCACCGCAGCAGACATTCCTACATATAGTCCATCGGACACTTTGCGTACCTCTTGCCTGGTGACGAAGCAAGCGCGATGCCAGGCGCTTTTGTGGCGCGATCCGAATTTTCCACCGCTCAGGGTTCAGTTCTTGCTGGTTCGTTCCGATAGAGGAAATGTGAGCCCCAAAACCCGTCTCGACGCCGCCGTTAGGGTGCGAGAAGTTGCCGAGGATCGTGCGCGCATGACCCTGGCCGAGGCTCAGCGCCTGGCCCAGCGGACCGCGGATGCGGTACGCGAAGCAGCCCAGCGCGCGCTCACCGACGAGCGCTGCAGCGGCAGCGCGGCCGACTGGACCATCATTGAGTTCGCACACATCCGGGCGCTACAGGACACGCGGCGAGCGGAAGTTGAAAGGTGTGCTGCCGAGGAGAAACTGGGGGTTTCGCGTGAGCGTTTTCTGGGCGCGCGCACCCGTGCCGAAGCCCTGCGCCGGGTGCTGGAAGTGCGTCGCAGCGAGATGCGCGTGGCCGAGAGGCTGATGGAGCACAAGGAGATGGACGAGGTCGCGAGTCTGCTGCGGGTCCGCAGGTAGCACCGACCATCAGACCTTCGATTCACCGACGGCCGACGATTCGACCCGCTGACTGTGCCGTCGCTNNTCATCGGGCCGGCTTGTCGGCCGATTCTTGAAGGCGGATTGATGCAGTGGTGTTGGTTGGTCGAGACGCCCGTTTTGTGGCGTCGGTAGCGAACTGGCATTTCGCCCGCGCCAGGAATCTGGCGCGAAGCCGGGCCACGCAACCGGCATCTGACACGGGGATCGCCAGGTTGGTGACGTTGGTCCAGTGGCCTTCTGCGGCTTTTTGCGGCCCAGTGTCCGGTACCAGGCTCTATACTGGGCCGCCATGAGTCACCTCTTCTGCACAATCGCTGTCATCGCCTTGATCGTGCCTTTGGCTTTGTCCGCCAGCGCGCAGGGTGAAAAGTGGGAGCTTGTGGGCAGCAAGGACGACATTGTCAGCTACCGCCGCGAAGTCGCGGGCAGCCCGGTCATCGCCATCCGGGGGGAAGCGGTCGTGGATGCCTCCATCGTGCGCGTGGCCAGCGTTCTCCTGGATACCGCGCGCCTGCCCCAGTGGATGGACAGGCTGGCCGAGGCGCGACGGATTCGGACCGAGAACGCGCGCCACTACGTAGAATACGATCGCGCCACCGTTCCCTTCCCGCTGAGCAATCGGGATTTCGTGGTCGAAACACGGGTAGAAGTCGACGCCGCGAAGAAGCAATTGCTGCTCAAGGCGCACTCGGTGGTGGACTCATCGGCCCCGGTAACCGACCTGGTGCGGGGCGAAGTGCTGGCCAGTACCTTCACCCTGACGGCTGTCGACCACGGCCAACGCACACGGGTAGTGGCCGAAGTTCACACCGATCCCAAAGGCTCGATCCCCAAGTGGATGGTCAACCTGACCCAGAAATCCTGGGCGCACACCACCATCATGGGTCTGCGCGCCCAGGTGCGGAAGGCCAACATCTCTGATGATCCTGAGATGAAGGCCTTACTGGAGAAGGCCGGCTGCTTCCAGTAGAGAAGGCTAGCGCCGCCGCAGGCGCTGCAGCTCCGCCTCGAAAGACGGAGGCAGCGCGCTGGCAAAATGCAAGCGCTCGCCCGTGACCGGGTGATTGAATCCCAGCGTAGCCGCATGGAGCAGCAAGCGATGCGACGGCAGGAGCGAGCGGCCGGCGCGCGTGTGATCGCGCAGGTAGACGGTTTCGCCGACCAGCGGATGCCCCTGTTCGGCCAGGTGGATTCGGATCTGGTGCGTGCGCCCGGTTTCAAGACGCACGCGACACACCGTCGCCGCCGGTAGGCTCTCGATAACCTCGACGTGGGTGACCGCGTGCTGCCCCTCATGCGGTCGCCGCGTGCTTCCCCGCAGCCCGTCGCCTCGATCCGCGATCAGGTGCGATTCAATGCGCGACGGCCGCACCTGTCCGTGAGCCACGGCCAGGTATTCCCGCTCGGCGAGGTGCTGCTTGAACACGTTGTGAAGCCCGCGTTCCGCCAGTTTGGTCTTGGCAAAACACAGCAGTCCCGAGGTGTCCTTGTCTATGCGATGGACTGTGTAGAGCGGCGTCGCCGTGGCACGCTTGCCTTGCTTGCGCCAGGCCTCGCGAATGAGATCCAGCGCCGTGCCTCGCTCTTTGCGCTCGTAGGGTACGCTGGACACGCCTTCCGGTTTCTCGATGACGATGAGATGGCCGTCCTCGTACACGATGCTGAACTCGGGTCGGGTTGCCATGCGGCGTGGGTCGGGGGCGGTGAGGCTCCAGGCCACCGTCTCGCCGCCTGCCAATCGTCGTGCGGGGTTCAGCTCTCGCTCTCCTTTCACACTGATCTTGCCGGACAGGCACAGGCTGCGCAGATCGCTCCAGCTCTGGCCGGCCAGATGCGCGCGCAGAGCGGCCGCCACCGTGCAATTTGCGGGCGCCGTGAACTCACCGCGAGCCGGCAGGGACCGCACGGCCATTGATTGCGTTGCCCGTCTCAATAGACTGTAGCCAGCTTGTCTAGAACTGGCCCTGGGATACAAGTCCAGGGACCAGGGCCCAGCGGCCATCAGTGGTCTGCACCGGCAGGGCTCCGGGCAAGGGCATGCCCCGGGTCGGCCGCGCTTGTGCGAGTCTGTCGCCGTGTTTGTCATCGTGCTTGTCGTAATTCCAGGTCAGGAACAAGCCGGTCGCCAAACCGACCACGCTTCCGGCAAGAGCGTAGCGGGCCATTTGCGGCCCGATCTCGACGTTTCCGCAAAACCCTTTGCTGGTTCGACCTGAAACGCACATTTGCAGGAGCGCGCCGGTAACACCGCCACCCACCGCAGCGAGATCGATCAGCATGACCCGCTGCCAGCTCGGCCCGTAGGACCGCTGATCGGGCAAGTAGGCGAGCGCCAACCCGGTCGCCAGTCCCGCATTCATGCCGGCCAGCATGCCCCAGCCTACGCGGGGTATCCTCGTCGTCTTGGTCACCGTATCTCCGCTGGTGGTGGTCGTGATGGATTCCAAGGAGAATCCCATAGCGGGAATTGCCAGCACCCCTGCCAGCGCACCCAAGAACGCTCCACTCTGGATCATGGCGACACGACCGTAGTTGGGTGCGTGGTCGTCCAGCCACCAGCCCGCCACCGACCCGGCGCTCAGCCCCACCACGCCGCCCAGCCACGCGCCCGAGACGCTTTGGGTGAGCGCCAGTCCCAGCGCAAGCCCTTCCACATCGCCAATCCAACCGCCGCCGATGCGAAACAGGGCTCGGTTGTCTTGAATGTAGGCAGGGACCAGGGCCGCCGAGATCACGCCCGCGCCGATGGCACCCGCTAGGGCGCCGGCGGCTATTAGCGTCAGGTTCCCGGGCTGGCCAGGGTCGAGCCGCGTGGTCACCGCCATGCCTCCGCTGATCGCACCGATGCCGATCCAGAAGCCGATCAGCTCGGGCCGCCCCGAACGCTGCAGGTAGGACAGGGGAAAATCGACCTTGAGCTGTTGTCCCGGCGCCAGTGACACCACATCGTGGCGGGCAATGTGGTAGTTGGCCTCGGCGTAGATTTCATAGTCCCCTGGGTCCACGAACTGTGCGTAGGGGTTCTGCGTGCGGTTGCCTCGCACATAGAGGGTGGCGTTGCTGGGACTGGTGTGGATCTCGAGTCGCGCGGGGATGGGATCCAACTTGAAAAACAAGGGCTTGGTCTCGGCCACGTCGATGGTGATGTCCCGCTCCTGCCTCACGAAGTTGGGTTTGCCTACCGTCACCCGGTAGTGCCCGCGCGGCACGCGAAACTCGTTGGGCGCCTCGCCGGTAAAGACTTGAGCTTCACCTTCGATGCGAACCTGGACCTGATCGGGGACGGTATTGATCGCCACCACGCCGGGCCGGTGGTTGATGGCCTCGATGCGCAGGCGCGCGATGTCGGCCAGTTCCTCGCTCGTCGGCTGCGCCAAGAACTCTTGATAGTTTGCGCGCGCCTCCTTGAGCACGCCCAGGTGGTACTGGCACTGCGCGATCATGAAGAGATTTGCCTTCTTGGGCACCAGCTCGTTGGCGAGTTGGAACTCGACCAGGGCCTGTTCTTTGTTGCCAGCCTCGAAAAGACTGACGCCGGCTTGGTAGTGCTGGTGGGCCTGCGCAGCGGGATCGGCGTCCTGCGCTTGTGCCGACGTGCCCGCGACCAAGCACGCCAGCAGCGAGGCCGCGAACAAGAATGCACGCGACCGCGTGGTTCTCGGGCAGAGGCAACAGGGAGCGGGCACGATCGAGTTCACTCGTCACTTTGGTAGGGCGAAGGCGCGACGGTGTCGTCGGCCTTGGACTTCTTGCCTCGCTCGACAGGGCCGGATGACGCCGCGGCACTGGAAGCACGAGAGACATGCGGCTTGGCCACGCGCCGGCCGCGCTCAGATGCCGCGGGCGCAGGCGCGGGAGGGGTGGCCGGGGCCGGGTGAGCCACAAGCGCAGCCGCGGGCGGCGTCTCCGACGGGGCCGGCTTGGCCGGGGCAGGCGCCACAGGAGCCTCCACTGGCTGACCAGCTCCTGCCAAGGCTACCGCAATCGCCACCCCCAGAGCCAACACGCCTAGCGCTGCCAGCGGCCAGCGCAGGCGATGCCGGGCGGACGCCTGAGTGGGCTCTGCTGCCTCCCGCAACGCGACCGTGGAATCCCCGGCCAGCAGTCGTTCCAGATCGTGCTCGAATTCGGCCATCTGTTGGTAGCGCTTGTCGCGGTCCTTCTCAAGCGCGCGCATGACCACGCGGTCAACTGCGGCCGGTATGCCCAACTCGGGCCGAAGCTGCGAGGGAGACACGGTTTCCTGCGTGAGCACCTGCGAGATGACACCCAGGTAGTTGTTGGCGCGAAAGGGGACCTCGCCGGTCAGGCACTCATACAGCATCAGCCCCGCGCTCCAGATGTCGGCCCGGTGGTCCACATCGTCGCCGCCGCGAGCCTGTTCGGGAGACATGTAGAGCGGCGTACCCAGCACGGTCCCCGTGCGCGTCAGGCGCTGCAAGTCCGCGCCTCCTTCGTCGCGCGATTGCACGGCCTTTGATACGCCGAAGTCGACCACCTTCACGAAGTCGACGTCGCCCCGTCGCACCAGGTAGATGTTTTCGGGCTTGACGTCACGGTGGACGATGCCCTTGGCGTGGGCCGCCGACAGCGCGCTGCAAACCTGCCTTAGGATTCCCAAGCTGCGTTCCACGGGCAGAGGTGCGTCGCGCATCACCAGCTGGGCCAGGGCCTCGCCGTCGAGAAACTCCATGACCACGAACGCACGACCATCGCTGGTGGTGCCGTAGTCGGTGACGTCCACGATGTTTTCGTGACCGATGGAGCTCGCCAGCCGCGCCTCCTGCAACAAGCGGGCGACCAGCTCCTGGTTCTCAAGGAACTTTTCCAGCAACACCTTGACCGCCACGCGTTTGCCGATGATCGCGTGGCGCGCCTCGTACACCGCGCCCATGCCGCCTTCTCCGATTCTGCGCACAATGGCGTAGCGTTCGGCCAGCACGGTCCCCACCAGCGGATCGAATCGCTCCGCTCCCTCCGCAGGCGCGCTCCCGGACGGCGTGTGCGGCGTCGTTTCGGACAGGGAAGGATCGACCTCGGCCATAATCGGACGCATTGTAGCACTACTGCATCGGCGTGCGACGGAGCCGGAACTGCAGGGTGTGGTGGCGGTGACCGTGGCAGTGGCGGTGACCGTGGCAGTGACAGTGGCAGTGGCAGCGACGGTGGGAGGGTACGGACCGGGTACATGGGACGGCGCCTCTGTGCGGGCCCAGGATCAGGGATGAGTCACGGCCCCGCTACCGCGACCGTCTCTGTCACCGTCACGGTCTTCGTCACCGTCACGACCCCTCCCACTCACCCTGCCACCGCCACCGTCCCTGTCACCCACACCGCACCCCGCCACTCCGAATTCCAGGCAGGGGCCAATCCGCTTGACGAAGCGTGGTGTCGCTCGTAGCTTTTCCGGCCTCATGTCCAACTTCAAGATTGCCAATCCCAAGCTGGCCGATGCCGGCCTCCTCCGTATCGAATGGGCCGAGAGCCGCATGCCGGTTCTCCTGCGTCTGCGCGAGGAGGGCCGCAAGACGCAGCCTCTTCGCGGGATGAAAGTAGCGGGGTGTCTGCACGTCACCAAGGAAACCGCGGTGCTCATCCGCACGATTCTGGCGGCGGGCGCACAGGTGTCGTGGTCCGGCTGCAATCCTCTCTCCACTCAGGACGACGTGGCCGCTGCCCTGGCCGCCGAAGGCACATCCATTTACGCTTGGCACGGCCTGACCAAGGACGAGTTCTACTGGTGCATCGATAAGACGCTCGAGATGCAGCCGACGCTGACTCTCGATGACGGCGCTGACCTCATCTTCAGTGTGCACGACCGCCACCGCGAGCTGGTCAAGACCGTGATCGGCGGCACCGAAGAAACCACAACGGGCGTGCACCGTCTGCGCTCCATGGCAAAGGCGGGCAAGCTCCTCTATCCAGTCATCGCGGTCAACGACAGCGAGACCAAGTGGGACTTCGACAATGTGTACGGCACCGGCCAGTCGTCGCTGGACGGCATCCTGCGCGCTTCATCGGTGCTCATCGCAGGCAAGACCTTCGTGGTCGCGGGCTACGGCCATTGCGGCAAGGGCGTGGCCATGCGCGCCCGCGGCCTGGGCGCCAACGTCATCGTCACCGAGATCAAACCCACCGCTGCGCTCAAGGCCATTCTCGACGGGTTCCGTGTCATGCCCATGGACGAGGCCGCCAAACTGGGCGACATCTTCATCACCGCGACCGGGATGAAGGACGTCATCGTGGGCCGCCACTTCGACGTGATGAAAGAGGGTGCGCTGGTGTGCAACACCGGTCATTACGACTGCGAAATCAACCTGGTCGACCTGGAGGCGCGGGCCAAGGGCAAGCGCGAGATTCGCTTCTCCAACGAAGAGTACGTGCTCAAGAACGGCACCCGCGTCTACATCCTGGCCCAAGGCAGACTGGTCAACCTGGCCGCCGCCGAGGGACATCCTTCTGAAGTCATGGACATGTCGTTCGCCAACCAGTACCTGGCCCTGTGCAAGCTGGCCCGCGATGGCAAGACCATGAAACCGGCGGTGTACGAGCTTTCGCCCGAACAGGATCAGGAGCTGGCGGCCATCAAGCTTCACACCCAGGGCATCCGCATCGACAAGCTCACCCCCGAGCAGATCAAGTACCAGGACGACTACTCGTCCGGGACTTAGCTAGCTTTTTCACCACAGAGAGCACAGAGGACACAGAGGTCGGAAGGGAAGAAAGGGTTCGGACCTAACAGAACCCAACCCTTTCCTTTCCGATCTGGCTCTGTGATCTCTGTGCTCTCTGTGGTGAAAAAAGCTAGCCAATTCCGACGGTGCTGTCGGGGGCGATGCGGATGCTGTCGTCTTGCACCGGCACATTGGGCAGGACGATAATGTCTCCCCGGTGCATGCGGTCCAGGGCTTGGTTCGCGGCTGAGCGATCGCGATCCAGGCGCATGAGCACAAGACGACCCGTGGCGCCGCAAACGAAAAAGCGCAAACGTCCCTTGTCCTTGAGCGGGTCGCTCACGACGCGATAGCGGTTGCGGTCAATTTCCTTCGTGCCGGATTGGCGCAGAATCAGGTAGCTGAAGTCCACCCGCGAGCGGCCGGCGACCACAACTTCGGCGCTGTCGTGGCACCAATCGCGATCGCGCAGCAGCGCCGGACACGGCGTCTGGCAGAAGCAAGGCGCCGCCACGTGAAGTCCGGCAGCCAGCAGTCGATCGCGCACGCCCAACAGTGCCCGCGAGGTATCTCGCAGCGCCGGCTCGATCACGATGCAGGTCCCATCCGGCTGCAGCAAGTCGCGGCACCAACCCGCCACCAATCGCGCTCGCCCCTCGAGGTCCAGCCTCTCGCTCAGCTCGTTAAGCAGATGAGCGGCCACGATCAGATCGAAACAGCCGCTTACGCCCGCGGGGCGCACTCCCCGAAGCACATCGGCCACTAGAATCCCGGGGCCAGGGACCTTGTCCACTGCCACCAACTCGACAGCGTCGCCGAAGCAACTTCGAACCACCCGCGCGGTTGCTCCGGTGCCTGCGCCCAGGTCCAGCACGCGGCGAGGCAGGGGCAGCTCAACCTGTCCTAGGATTCGGCGCAGCGCCGCCTCGGTTCGCGGCGCAATCTCGCTGTCGTATTCCCGGCGCAGATCGGGCTGGGACAGATACCGAGAACCCACCAGCGTGCGGTCGCCCACCAGCCCGCGGTGAATGCGCGTCTTGCCAGGGCGCATCGACAACGAGTCGGCAGCTAGCCGAACAGCTTGAGAACCAGAGGTTTCAGATCACTGAAGGTCACCACGACCAGGAGCCCCATGAGCAGCATGATGCCGACCATGTGAATCTTGGCCTCGAGGATGGGGTTCACGTCGCGTCTACGGATGGCGCCAATACCCAAGAAGACCGCTCGGCCTCCGTCGAGCCCTGGTATGGGCAGCAGATTGAATACCGCCAGCGCAACCGCGATGAGCAGAACAATTTCGAGAAATCTACTGGCGCCCTGCTGGGCCGCGTTTGCCATTTCGCGCGCGATCCCGACCGGTCCGCTCAGCCCGCCTTTCACCTTGCCCGAGATGAGATCCCACAGGTTGGTCAGGATGCCGGTGGCCACTGCGACTGGGAGCAACGCCGATTCCTTGAGCGCCGAGAGCAGAGGCCCGCGCGCCCGCACCACGCCGAACTTGACTCCGATCATGTAGACGCTGCTGGCGGGATCCTTGCGCGGCGCGACCGTCACCGTCACCGGGCTGCCCCCTCGCATCACCTTGACCGTCACAGGCGCGCCGGCGGATCCCCTGACGATCTTGGTGACCGCTGATGACTCAGCCACAGACTTGCCGTTTATCTCGGCCAAGGCGTCCCCGGCGCGAAGCCCAGCTTCCTGAGCCGCGCTGCCCGGCAGCACTTCATCAATGGTCGTGGTTCCAGTGGGCTGGCCGTATCCGATGATCACGATCAGGGCGATCAAGAAAGCGGTCAGGTAGTTAGCAGCCGGTCCTGCCAGCAAGACAAAGAACCGCATCCAGCGCGGCCGGTTGGGATAGACGCAAGGATCGTTGTGGTCGAATTCCTCGTGGGGATTCAGCCCCGTGATCTGCACGAAGCCCCCAAGCGGGATGGGCGCGATCTGGTAGATCGTGTCGCCGCGCTTGAAGGACGCGAGAGGCTTTCCAAAACCAATCGAGAATCGCTCGACCCGCATGCCGCAGAGACGCGCGACCGTGAAATGACCCGCTTCGTGCAACACGATGAGCAAGGCAAGCCCTAGAATTGCGAGAAGAATGGACATCGGGGAAGGAACTCTAGCAGGGTTTGCCTGCGGGTCCCACGATAGCCCTAATCCCGCGATAACCGCGGAAGGTCGTGGTCGCGACGGGCGCGCGCGAAGCGCGCGGATGGAGGTGGGGTGTCCGTCCCGAAGCCCCCGAAGGGGGTAGAAGTGGCCGTGGTCGTGGCCGGGGTGGATCGGAACAGAACAAGCCGCCAGGACGCCCTGGTCCACGGAGCTCTACACTTTGGTTCGCTCCGCCAGCGTCCCCGTGAGCTTCTTCGCCGCTTGTAGGACCAGCACCGCAATGTCCGAGACTCGCTGTTCAGCGAAAGTGGCCGCCGCGGCCGACACACCAATGGCAGCCGCCAGCACACCGCCGCTGGCCCAGACTGGCGCGGCCAGGGAGCGCACGCCCTCCTCGTACTCCTCATTGTCCAAGGCGTAGCCCTGCTTCACGATCCGGGCACACTCGGTTGTGAGCGCCTCGGCCGTGGTCAGGGTCCGCCGGGTTCGCGCCGGCAGTGGCGGGCTGGCCAGCACTTTCTCCAGACTCGCCCGCGACCCGAAGGCCAGAAATGCCTTCCCAAAGGCAGAGCAATGCAAATCCATCGGCGCGTGCGTACCGCTACCCACGCACGGGGCGTGAGGGCTGTCGCAGGTTTCCACCATCACGACCTTGTCCCCGGCCAGCAGCGCGAGATGCGCAGCTTCTCCTGTGACCTGCGAGAGCTCCTTCAACACAGACACCGCGGCAACGCGCACCGCCGTATCTGCCATCGAACGCAGCCCCGTGCGTAGCTCAGGGCTGGCAGCAAAATCGAACCCGTGGCGCTGCAAGAGTCTCTCGGCCGCTAGCGTGTGCAGGATTCGCAGCACGGTGGTGCGCGGCATCTTGAGACGGCGTGCGACCGCAGAGGACGACAAATACTCGTCCGATGCCGCAAACAGGCGCAAGACATGACAGGCCCGAGCCAGGTTGGGAATTCGATACTCCCTGGTTGGTGCGCCCGGCACCGCTCGCTCGGCTGGGCTCTGGCGGTCAGCTCGCCGCAAGGAGTGGCTGGTCGGGCTTCCTAGCGCTGCGACGCTGGGGACTCCTGGGTCCTCCGGTACCATCCATGCCGGAACTGCCTTCAGGTTTGTCTCCATGTTTCTCACCTCCGCGCCTGGGCGCCGTAGGAAAAGGGGCAGAAGTCAAACGAGGCCACGCGACCAAGGCCAGCCCCTGTCTTCATGTGCCGCGGTTGATTCATCAGTTGCGGTGTTAGGGGATCGCAGCTCAGGAAATCCGTGTACCTATGTGACACCCATGGCTGCCGAGTGGTGCTTTTCGATGACGCGCTTGGCTGTGGCAGTCCGCGGCCTACGTCTTGGCCGCCGCAATCTTTGCGGCCAGCGCTGATGGATTCTCGGGCACGACCAGGGTGAGGCGCTCGTGGCCGGCTAGCTCAAGCAGCCCACCTAGCGCCGACGCAATCACAGGCAAGCCAGCGGCCAGCGCCTCGCGTACCACAACCGGCGCGCCCTCGCTGCGGCCGTTGGATAATGAGCGACAGGGATGAACGAAGAGGTCAGTGGCGGCCATCCACTCGGCCAGGGTCGCGGCACTGACCAGGCCGGGCAAGCGAAGGTCCACCGCGCAGGCCGCAGCCAACCTCCGCAGCCTGGGCTCCTCAGGGCCGCTGCCAGCGATCACCAAAGTCGGCCGCTCTCTCGCAGGCAGATGCCCCACCGCGTGCACCAGCACATCGTAGCCCTTGATGGGGACCAGCCGTCCCGCTGCGAGGACCGTGAACCTCTCCAGTCCCAAACGACTCCGCAGGCCGTGGCGCTCGACCACAGGCCGCAGCCGAAAAAGCGACGAATCGCATGGCGCAGGCTGCACGCAGGTACGCGCGCCGAGGGCCTCGGGCGCGTCGCCACACAGACGCGCGAAGCGGTCGCGTAGGTCCGCACTGGCGAACACCAGTTCAGCCCCGCTACGACAGAGGAGGCGGGCCAGGCTCGCACCGCCAGGCACGCGCGCGAGCAGGAACACGTCGCCACCATGGGCGTGCGCGCGATGGTGGAGATGGGGTGCCACCGCGCAGGCCACAAAGGCCGAAGGGACCAGCCAGTGGCTTTCGACCGCACTCCACCCGGCTGCGCGTCGTGCGGCCAGCACCGTCATGCCCGCGGTGAAATGCACAGCTTCCAGCCAGGCACGCGCACGCCGTCCAGGCACGCCGCCTTCCAATGCCTCGGGTGCACCGCCAGCGTAGAAGATCTCCGCCACGCCCGCCGTGGGAACCCGAAACACGCGGACCGTGCCCTGGCTAGTCTCGCTCCCCTGGCCCGCTGCGATGACTTCCACCGTCTGTCCCTCGGCCGCGAGCGCGCGCACGCGCGTGCGAACAAACGAGCCCGCATGGTCATCCGGACTGCGGGGATAGGAAGTGCAGAGGACGCCAATCACGTGGGAGGCAGCTCGGCCAAGGTCTGAGACCGCCACAGCCGTCGCGCGAAGCTGCGGCGCAGCCGCGCACAGAAGGCGCGCACGAGAAGCAGGCCAAGCGGCACCAGCACGCGCGAAATGCGGATGCCCGAACGCCAGGCCGGCCCATAGACCGGCCGCACAGGCACGTCGACAGCGCGCGCACCCACCGCAGCCAGGCGGACCAACAGATGGTTGGGATACCCGTAGCGGGGGAACACCGGGCCGGCGGCAATGGCGTCCAGCGCCCGTCGGTTGGCCGCCGTGTAGCCACATTGCGAGTCGAAAAGGTGAGTGTAGCCCGAGGCCAGCCGGGTCAGGTGCGAGAGTACGAAGTTGCCCACCAGCCGGTGCAGCGGCATCACCCGGCACACACCCGGCCAAGCAAAGCGGTTGCCCTTGGCATAGTCAGCGCGGCCGGACACCACCACACCCACCAGCGCGGCTAGGTCCGCAGGATCCATCTGCGAGTCCCCTGCCATCACCGCCGTCACGTCCGCACCCAGGGCACACGCCCGCGCATAACCCGTGGCAATGGCCGCACCCACGCCGCGATTCCGCTGGTGGCTCAGCACCTCCAGGCCGCGTCTCTGGCTGCGCCGTGCGATGCGCGGGGTACCGTCCGTGCTGCTGTCATCGACCACGATCACGTGATCCACGAACCCCGGAACAGAGCGCACCGTGCGCGCAATTTTCTGTGCCTCGTTGAAGGCGGGCACCACGACGACGATGCGACGGCCGGAGAACATGGCAGAGGAAGGAGCGGTCGGGAAAGGAGGACGTCAGAAGGGGTTCTCGGCCCGCCCCAAGTTGCGGCCCATGCGCTGCTTGTCGGACAGGTCGTTTTCCTTGCGGATCTTGCGATGACTGGAGCGAACCGGTGAGCCACCCTTGCCTGCCTTGGCAGGGGTGGAAGGAGCGCCTTCGGCGACTGGCTGACCCGGAATCGGATCGAGAACCACCAAACCGGACCAGTCAGGTCGCACTTCGTGGGTCAGCTCGCGATACCCGGGCAAGCGGAACACCAAGAACGTCGACTTGTCCTCGCGATACTCGAACTTCTTGCGAAACGGCGTCTTGCCAAGGGCTTCATTCTCGCCCGCGACGAACACCTCCGCCTCCGACGGATTCGACTGAATCGCCAGGTCGAGAATCTCGGGACTGGGCGCCGCCGGGGCGGCGGTCGAAATGACCACAGGCGCCGGCGCGGACGGCCGACGCAGCAAGCCGCGCGACCCGGCCCAGAACGCTCCCCCCACCAGCAAGGCCACGCCCATCACCGCCCAAGTGGTCTTGCGTGCCAGCAACGGCTTGCGCCGAAGATCGATGTCGGGAATGGGCGGTGGCACGACCGGCGTCAGCCCCCCCATGCGAGGCAGCGAACCAGTCGCAGCCGGTGGCGCCGGCGGCACGGTGGCCGAGTTCAGGCGAGCCCGGCTGGAATGTGATCCCGCTGCACTCAGTCGCATTGCGCTCGTGTTGGAACGCGAGGGACTCACCGAACCGGTGCTGGACTGGCTGCGCTGGCTGCCTGACGAACGCGACTCGGCGCCGGGGTCGGTGGGAAACAGGCTACCCATGAGCTGGGCCAATTGCGTGGGCTGGAAACGGGCCGCGTGAACGATGTCGTCAAGAGCGTCGGCCATTTCCGAGGCAGACTGGAAGCGCTCGAGTGGATTCTTGGCCAGCGCCCGCAACACGATGTCGTCCATCTCCGGCGGACACAGCGGGTTGTGCAGCGACGGCGGCGGTACGTCGCACTGACGAACCTTCTCGATGGTCTGAAGATCGTTCTCGCCCTTGAATAGCCGACGACCGGTCAGAATTTCGTGCAGCACGATGCCGGTGGCGAAGATGTCGATGCGACGATCGATCTCATTGCTCGCGGTCTGCTCGGGCGCCATGTAGGCGAACTTGCCCTTGAGGGTCCCGGTCTTGGTGCTTTCGTCCTTGTCCCCGCCCAGCGCCTTGGCTATGCCGAAGTCCAGGATCTTCACCGCCCCATCGCTCGAGAGCATGACGTTGGAGGGCGAGATATCCCGGTGGATCATTCCCAGCCTGGTTCCGTCGTCGGCGGTGAAGTCGTGAGCATAGGCCAAGGCCCGACACATCTCACGGCCGATATAGGCCACCAACTCGGGACGCGGCGGACCCACGCGTGCCCACAGGGTGCGCATGGTCTCGGCCAGATCGCGGCCACGCACGTACTCCATGGACATGAAGTACTCGTTGTCCACCGATCCCAGTTCGAACACCTGGACAATGTTGGGGTGATTCAGTCGCGCGGCCAGCTTGGCCTCGTCGATGAACATCTTGGTGAAAACAGGGTCATCCGACAGATGGGGCAGGATGCGCTTGACGACAAAGATGCGCTCGAAGCCTGCCGGCCCCTGCACGCGCGCCTTGAACACATCGGCCATACCGCCGCGCCCGATGCGCTCAAACAGCGTGTACTTGCCGAATGAAATCGGCTGAGGAAGAACTGCCCCCACGTTGGTTAATACAATTGTACCCCAGAATGTGTTGCGTCCGCCCTTTTGCCCACTTTGGCGCCCAGATTCCACCCCCTTTCTAACGTTGGCAGACTAGAAGGGATCTGCCGAAAAAATGCAAGAGCCACTATTTCCCAACCGGGGGGGCCACCCCAAGGCAGCCGAGGATGGGGCTGGGCATTCCCAGCAGCCCTTGGTAGTGGCTGTGGGCGGATTGGACCCAACCGGCGGTGCAGGTCTGGTGCGAGATTTCCTCACAGCTGGGGCTCTGGGTGCCCGGGTCACGCTCGTGGGCACGGCTTGGACACGGCAGGACGAAAACGGCGTCAAGGAAGTCGAGCCGCGCTCCCCGGACATGGTACGAGCCAGCCTCGACGAGGCGCTGGTGTCTTGCCCGCTCCGCCGGACCGCGGTGAAAGTCGGCATGGTAGCGGGCGCCAGCATTGCAGCCGCCATAGCTGCTGCGCTGGAGGCTTGGCCAGGACCAGTTGTCTTTGACCCCGTCCTGGGCGCCTCGGCCGGTGGCTCTCTTTTCGAGGGTGCGCCTGCCAATCTTCTGCCGCTACTGCGCCGGGCGACTCTCGTGACTCCCAACCTGGCCGAGGCTGCCTGGCTCACCGGCCTGGCGGTGGAAACTCTTGACCATGCACGCCAAGCCGCTCAGGAAATCGTCGCGCGGGGCTCGCCGGCCGTTCTGATCAAGGGAGGCCACTTGAGCGGTCCTGCCACCGACGTGCTTCGTTCAGCGGCAGGTGAGCGGCTGTACCAGGGGACGCGCCTGCCCGGCAGCAGCCCACGCGGGACCGGCTGTGCGCTCGCCACAGCCATTGCGGTCGGGCTGGCTCGCGGCCAGTCCCTTGAACAGGCTGTGGATGTCGCCAAGGCTTGGCTGGCCGGACGCATCCAAGCCGCGGTAGCGATCGGCAACGCGCGCTTCCTGTGAAGGATTCGGAGACGGGGGCGGAGACGGAGTCCCAGTTACCGGTTCCGGGGCCGGGAGCCGGCTCCGGGTCCGAATCCGGGACCGGCCGTCGGATCCGGTTCCGGCTACCGGCCAGCGGCCACCGGCGGCGCCCAGGTGTATCGTTGGCCGCGACCGATTTCACCTGTACCGCGTGGCCGCAGGCAGCGCCGCAGAGGTACGCACCGCCTTGGCCCTCGCCGCCAATTGGGGCTACATCGCCCAGCCTCAGGCCGCCCCCGCCCACGCACTTCTCGACCGGGTCGTCGCCATCCTTTGGCGTCTCACCCACCCAAAACGCTAGGCCCCATCCCGAAGGGGCTCCACCGCCCCGTCTCCGTCTACGACTCCGTCCCTGTCTCCGACTCTGTCCCCGTCCCCGACTCCGACTCCGTCCCCGTCTCCGTCCCGGTTATCTGACCGAGCTGCGCTCCTGCTCGACGATGGCCTTGGTCTTCTGAGCGATCATCAGCTCCTCGTTGGTGGGAATCACCCACGCGCAGATGCGCGAGCCGTCGCGCGTGATGGCCTTCTCCTTGGCGGGCGAGCTGTTGCGTTCCGGATCGATATCGACGCCCATGAAACGCAGTGGTTCCAGTACGCGCGCCCGCATGGCGAGATCGTTCTCGCCGATGCCGCCGGTAAACACAATGGCGTCGCAGCCGGCCATGGCCGCCACGTACGAGCCGATGTACTTGAGCAAGCGGTAGTCGAACATGTCGAGCGCGAGCTGGGCGCGCGCGTCGCCCTCCTTGGCCTTGGCGATCACCTGACGCATATCGTTGCTGATGCCAGACACGCCCCTGACGCCGCTCTTGCTGTTGAGCAGCGTGTTCATTTCCTGGGGAGAGAGTTTGTCCTTGTCCATGATGTAGAGGACCGCGGCGGGGTCCATGTCGCCGGTGCGCGAGCCCATCAGCAGGCCCTCGAGTGGCGTCAGTCCCATCGACGTGTCGTAGGACTGGCCGTCCTTGACCGCAGTGATGCTGGACCCGTTGCCCAGGTGGCAGGTGATGATCTTGAGTTTGGCGAAGTCCTTCTTCATCAGCTCGGCACAGCGGCGAGCTACATATTCGTGAGACGTGCCGTGGAAGCCGTACTTGCGCACGTGGTTGCGGTCGAGCTGGTCCTTGGGCAAGCCATAGGTGTACACATGCGGCGGCATGGTCTGGTGGAAAGCGGTGTCGAACACAGCGACCTGGGGCAGACCGGGGAAGATCTTCTCGCAGGCCGCGATGCCAGCCAGGTTGGGCGGGTTGTGCAAGGGGGCAATGCCGATGCACGCTTCAATGGCCCCACGCACTGTCGGCGTGACCAGGGCTGAGTTCGAGAACAGCTCGCGTCCGTGCACGACCCGGTGGCCGCAAGCGTCCACTTCAATCTTCTCTTTGAAGAGACCGTGTTCGGCATCGAGCAGCATGTCTTTCATGGCTGCCACCGCCTGGGTGTGGTCCTTGGCCACCACGTCGCCGACGATCTTGTCAGGCGAGCGGCTGTCGCGATAACTGAACTTGGATTTTTCGCGCCCGATTTCCTCGACCAGGCCCTCGGCCATCAGCGTGGCGGTATCGGCCGCCGGGAGATCGTACAGCTTGAACTTCAGCGACGAACTGCCGCAATTGATGACCAGAACCTTCATGACTTCAACTCCAAGAACTACTGCTTCTGCGCGAATTGCACACGCACGACATTGATCGCGATCACGTTGAGCACATCGGCAGCTTTGCAGCCGCGCGAGAGATCGGACGACGGCTTGGCCATGCCCTGCAGGATGGGACCCACGGCCTCCGCCTTGCCCAGCCGCTCGACCAGCTTGTAGCTGATGTTGCCCGCATCCAGGTCCGGGAAGATGAGCACGTTGGCCTTGCCGGCCACGGGCGAGCCTTTGGCCTTGCGTTCGCCGATGGCCGGAATGAGCGCGGCGTCGCCCTGCAGTTCACCGTCGACGATCAACCCGGGCCGCTTCGCTTTCGCGGCGGCGGTGGCGGCGACTACCTTGTCGATGTCGGCATGCTTGGCGCTGCCCTTGGTGGAGAACGACAGCATGGCGACGCGTGGGGTGTCACCGGTCAGGCTGGCATAGCTGTCAGCGGTGGCTATGGCGATGTCGGCCAGCTGGTTCACGTCGGGAGCGGGCACCACCGCGCAGTCGGCGAAGAAGACGATGCCGTCTTTGCCAAAGGACTTGTCGGGCACCACCATGGCAAAGAAGCTGGACAAGGTCTTGAGGCCCGGCTGCATGCCGATGATCTGGATGCCGGCGCGGCACACGTCGCCGGTGGTGTAGAGCGCGCCGCCCACGAAGCTGTCCACCAGGCCCTTGCGCACCATCATGGCGCCATACCACAGCGGGTCCTTCATCTGCGCGACCGCCTGATCAATGGTGAGGCCCTTGGCCTTGCGTAGCTCGAAGTAGGTGTTGGCGTAGTCGTCGAAATTCGGCGGCTTGGTCATGTCTACGATGTTGATCTTGTCGAGCGACAAGGATGCCGACGCGGCCGTCGCCCTGATCTTGTCGGGCGCACCCAGAAGGGTGATCTCCGCGATGCCCTGCTTGGTGGCCAGCGCCGCAGCCTCGATGATGCGAACGTCTTCGCCTTCTTGCAAAACGATCTTGCGGGGACTGGTCTTGGCCTTGGCGTGAATTTGTTCGATGAAAGTGGGCATGATGACAATCTCCTCAGAAGAAGGCTTCAGCCTACACCGCTCGCGCACTCTGACCTCGCGGACCGGACAGCGCCGGGATGGGGCGCGCGGGGAGGCCGGTTGAATCCGTCCAGAAATCGGGTGGCGGGGACGGCCAGCGCCGGCAAACGATGGGGCGACACAACGCCGGCAGAGTAGACCCGCCGGAGGGCCCGATCAACAGGCTTCGATGGGATTCTCGCTATCCCGGACGCTGCGCCACCAGCGCCTCTGCGTCGGCCAGGTCTTTCTCGCGTTCCGTGGCCCGCTTGGCGGCGATCAGGTCATTCCGCCCGATTATGGGCACGCTGACTTCGTCCACCTTGGTCGTCGTCCGCCGCAACCATGCGTCGGCGAAGTTGAGGCCGCGCATGCCCTTGACGAGATCGATGCGGTCGGGGGGAACTCCGATCCACACCACCTCAAGTGGGGACGCCGCGCTCAGATGTTCGACCGCCAGAGCGGGCGCACCGAAGCTAGCCAGCGCCCGGTAGACGCATTCCAGGTTGTCGGGCCCGTCGTCCAACCAGATGTCCATGTGTCGGGTGGTGCGTGCTTGGCCGTAGAAATCCACAGCGTGGGCTCCCACGAGTAGATAACGCGCGTCAACATCGGCGAGCGCTCGCAGGAGCCTGACGAAGTCTTTGTTGAGTTCCAAATTGGCCTCCTTCGTTTAGGGATGCGCATAGGATCGCACGAAAGGGGCCATCATAGCAGAGGGAGTGTGCGGTTTGATGGGGAAGGCCGGGGCGCGGCCAGACGGGTGGCGGCCCGCGTGAGCGGTAGCGGTAGCGGCCCGCGTGAGCGGCTCGCGAGACGCGGATCTCTCACGCCCTCGCCCTACGCCTTCCGCATCCCGCGTCCCCCACACGAACACGCTCACCCTCACGCCCACGCCAGCCACCTCCCGCGACCCGCGATCCGGTCCGTCGGGCCGCCCGAAATTTCCCGCCAGACTGTCGCTACCGCTCCGTCGCACTCTCAAGCGCGCGGCGGACTGCGTGGGCCAGCTCTTCGGGCGTGAAGGGTTCGTGCAAGAGACGGGCACCGCTTTCAAAAACCCGACGCTCAGCCAGGGATCCGTAGCCCTGACACGAAACGAACAACGACTTCAATCCGGGCCGGATGGTCCGCATTGAGTGCACGAACTCGCGCCCGCGCACGCGCGGCGTGGCCAGGTCGGCGACCAGCAAGTGGATGGTGCCCTTGTGAACGCGAGCGAACCCTTCTGCATCGGCTGGGCTCATGGCCTCGAGCACAGCGTAGCCCAGCTGGCGCATGACCCTGCACGCCAGTCTGCTCACCTCAGGATCGTCAAGCGCCACCAAGACGGTTTCGTCGCGCGCGCCTGCTCGCTCGATCAGCTCGGGGCTCGGGGCCTCGTCAGACGAATCATCCTCGACGTGGCCCCCTCGATCGGCGCTCTCGGCGAGGGGACCGCCCAGCTGCACGGCCGGCCGCTCGGCCGTCTGACTCAGCCGAGTCGCGCTCACGTCGTAGGCCTCCACCACGACCAAGGGCTGGTGGTTGGGCCCCGACACAGTTCGGGCCACCGCTTCGAAGCTTCGCCAGCCGCCATCGACTCGACGTAAGCGCAGATGGAGTTGCACGGGTTCTTCCGCCATTTCTGTCATGGCGCCCAGCAGGGACAGGACAGCTACCCCGTCATCGGGGTGAAGCATCTCCGAGAACTTGGTACCCAGGAGTTGACCGCGACGATGGGCCAGCAAGTGCGTGACGGATGGACTGATCTCGCGGATGCTGCCCGCGCCATCCAACACCACCAGCAAGTCAGTCGAGCTATAATCCGCGCTCTTGTGCCGAGGCGAAGACTCGAGCCGGGGCTGTCGTGATTTTGTTTCTCGTACCATCGGTTCCTTGCTTCTCGCGATCATCGTCGGCCCACCTACGTCATCGCGCTGACCCCGAGAGCAGACTTTACAGCACGCCCCAGGTCTTGGACCAGCGCACTCTTGGTCACGAAATCTATTGCCCCTGCCCGCCGCGCCAGCGTTGCATAGGGAGAATCGGGCAGCGAACTCACGATGATGACCGGCAGAAGGGGCTTGACAGCCCGCAACTCCTTGAGGATCTCGATGCCGCTTCGACCCGGCAGCCGCAGATCAAGTAGCACCAAGTCGAACGACTGGGTCCACGCCAAGCTCAGGCCCTCTTCCCCGGACACCGCCGAAACCATTTCCGCTCCGGGCACCGCACCGGCCAACAGCTCGCCGATGCGCTGGCTGACGGCAGGGTGATCGTCGACCAGTAGGATTCGTGTGGGCCGTCCGGGGCTGAGTACCATGCCTCCAGTGTCTCACGGCGGCCGCGTCGCCACTGCCAGGGGATGTCCGATTCGTCTGTCGGCTAATGTCCTACAAGCGCGCCACGACAAACCGTTCGGCGCTCTAGGCGACCAAGCCTTCGTGCAGAGCATACTGAATCAGCTCGGCGTTGGAATGCATCTGCATCTTCTCCAGCAGACGCGTGCGATAGGTGCTGATGGTCTTCTCGCTCAGCGCCAGCCCCGCGCTGATTTCTTTGACCGTCTTGCCGGTTGCGATGCCGCGCATGACTTCAAGCTCACGATCCGAAAGCCGCTCATGGGCGGGCCGTGACGAGCCATGGCTCAGGCTCTTGGCCAACGCTTCAGCCAGCCGCGCGCTTACATGAGTGCCGCCCATCAGTACCTTGCGTACCGCCCCGGCCAACTCCTCGGCTGCGCCCTCCTTGTTCACGTACCCGGCCGCCCCCGCGCGCAGCGCGCGCAAAGCATAGTGCTCCTCGGGATGCATGCTCAGCACCAAGACCGGCACCGTGGGACGG
Source organism: Myxococcales bacterium (assembly GCA_003158735.1). Classification (GTDB taxonomy): domain Bacteria; phylum Myxococcota_A; class Polyangia; order Fen-1088; family Fen-1088; genus Fen-1137. Next base: position 105,191 of record PMLB01000182.1, read on the forward strand.
AGACGTTTCATGTCCCGGAGCGCGTCGACGCCTCCACGCCCAGGCAGAGAAATGTCGAGCACCACCACGTCCCAGGTTTCCTTCTGCAGCTTCTCCAGGGCTTCGCTGGGCTTGCATGCCTCTCCGAATGCCACCTTTCCCAGCGCCTCGGTAAGGATATCCCGAACTCCTCGCCGAACTACCGCATGGTCATCCACCAACAGTACCCTTGTCATCGCTCATATCCTCGACAGCCAGGACCGAAATCTGAAGGCACAGAATCCCGTCGCGGCATGGTTTGCCGCAACCATCCACCGAAGCCAATCAGGCGTGACGCCTCGTTCTTCTGCCTATCCCCCGCCACACCTCCTATTATGCGTGAACCGCGCTGGTTTCAAGTCAGAAACCGCGGCCAGGGATGTTGGCCCTGGCCAGCGCGATGGTGCGAGCGATTCGCTAGTGCGTGTTGATGATCGGAACCTGGCAGTCCAAGGTGCATTTCATGTGCCCCCCACCCTTGTCAGTCTGGACGGCGGATGGGTTCCCGTTGGCGTCATAGTAGACGCCGTTAACGTCGCCACCAAGATCGCATTGCTCGCCTCGATCGCTGTCGATGTTCTTGTCGCCGCAGTAATGAGGATTCTTGCATCCGAACGTGCATCCTCCCGCCCCTGTAACCGAGCCATTCTTGCTGCCTTGGTCGCAGTTCTCGGGACCATCCGGTGGGCCTTGCGTGACGCCATCCCCGCAGAAGGGTCCCCACTTGCACGTCGTCGAACAACCGCCGTACAGGGTGTCGTTGTTCAACCCCGGGCAGCCCACGGGAAGCGGCTGGTTTGGATCGCTGCCATCGCCGCAGTCGCATTCCTCGCCGCCGGTCACCTTCCCGTCGCCACAGCGTGGTCCACAGTTTGACTTGTTCGTGGAGAACCCGCTTAGCGTGAGCTGGAAGTTCGACTCAGTGGGGTTTCCGTCGCGCTGGAACACGGCGATCTCGTAGGTACTGTTGTTCTTCAGGCCGAGTGCCACCGTGCGCGAGCGGCAGTCACAGGTGCCGCCGGCGCAGGTACCGTTGAACGCCTGCTTCGACACCGGATCTATGCCTCCGACACAGGGCACCAAGTCCCCAACGGCGAGGCCCGCCGGAATCACCGGACAGTTGGCCCCCGTGCACGGCAGGTAGACGTTGCCGCCCTCCTGGATGGTCGCGGTCCCGGTCGCGTCGACCTTCACGCTGGCCGGAAGGCGCTGATGGACGCCGCCAAGGTCGATCACCTCCACGCCGTTGATGAACACGAACGTGTCGTCGTCCCCGAAGAACTGCAGTTGGAATGCGCCGTTGAACACGAACAGGTAGCGCGCTTCGGTGGAGAACCAGGAGTCGTGGTACCACCCCTGAATCCCCGTGATCCAGGCGCCACCCGGGTTTGCGCCAAACCACGCAGCCGCATCAGCGCCAGGCGCGAAGCTGGGCGGGAAAAGATACTGGTCTGCCTTGCAGCCCGCACCCGCCCCGAATCCAGTGGAGCTGTACCAGTAGGGCCACAGGTTGCAGAGGAGTGGCTCGTTGTTGCCGGTGGTCGAGGTCGTCACCGTGCCTGGGCCGCTTGTGCTTCCGGTCAGCGAATAGATGGGGAAGTTGTTGGCCGGTGGATCGAGCGGGAAGAAGTTGCCGAACACAGTGTGCGGAGGGCTGGAGAAGCGATAGAGGTTTGTCGCCCCTGCTACCGGCCCCAGCTCCAGGTTGGAGACAATGTGTTTGTTGTTCGTGTACTTGCTGTCGAGCCACCACTGGGCGAAGGTGTCCCCGCTGGTCACGACCGGCGCAGGGCCCTTGTACATGGGATGCCCGTTTGCTCCCGCAGTGTATGTGAGCCCATTGGTTGGGCCGTTAGCGGCTTGGGTGTAGCCAGGCACGTGTCCGCCATTGGTGTCGTGGCTCCAGTCAGTGAACTGGCAATCGCACAATGTTGCGTTCGCGCCCCCGCCGTTGCGGGTTGTATCGAATGCGGGCCGTCCGTTGTTGTCCAGGTTTGCCTGGGCTATGCCCCAGCAACGCGCGGTCGCATCGTTTTGCCGCGCTGGACCGGCCGAGTTGGGCACGCAGTAGCGCTTGCTGTACGACAGTGCGCCGGGCTGGCCTGACACACCTGTGATGCTCACGACGCTAGCTGTTTGCAGAGGCGCGCCGTAGTAGAAGAAGTCCGGGTGACCATTGGTTTCCTTCTCGCTCTCGAAGTCACGATACTTGACCGGCAACTCCAGGCATTGGCCGGTGTAGATAGGCTGCGTACATGGCTGGGTGTCGGCGTTGAGCTTTGCGGTGCAGGTGTACCCGTCTTCGACTTTGCATGACGACGAACAACCATCATGGTCCTTCAGGTTGCCATCGTCGCAGTCCTCGCCCGTTTCGAGGTTGCCGTTTCCGCAACTGGTCGCGCATTCGTGGGTCGTCCCAGTCCCGTTCGTTCCTCGGCAGATGGGTTCCTTGGTGCAGGTTTTCGAGCAGCCGGTGCCGTCGCCGTTGAACAGGCCGTTCGGGCCAGTGCAACCGGTTGGTATGCTGTTGGGATCGTTGCCACAGTCGCAGGATTCGCCTGTCTCCTTGATTCCGTTCCCGCACTTCGCCACTTTGCACAGCTGACCTGGTGTGGGGCAATCAGCGCCAGGCTCCACCTGGCAAGTGACCGAGCAGCCATCACCATTGAGGGTATTGCCGTCGTCGCACATCTCACCGCCCTCGAGCTTGCTGTCGCCACAAATTGGGGTGCATGGCTTTCCAGGCACGCGACACTGCCACCCGGAATCGATCGACTTGCAATCTGCCGAGCAGCCATCACCACTGACGGTATTGCCGTCATCACAAGTCTCGTCGGAAGTCAGCACGCTGTTGCCACACTTCCTTTGATCGACGCAAGGCTGGCCGGCCGTCGGACAAATAAAGTTGGCTTCGACCAGGCATTGGGCATTGCAGCCGGTATCAATGGGATGGTTGGGATCCAATTTTGCGGCAGGGAGAACGCCGTCATCGCAGTCCTCGCCCTGGTCCAGCACGCCGTCGCCGCAGGTCTTGGACGCGACAAATGTGCTCTGAGTCGCTCCACCGCTGCCGGTACTGCCACCGGTGGGAGTACAAACAATGCAGGCCGCACTGCCGGCGTTAGGACCACCCCCACCACCGTTGCCTCCACCTTGGCCTTGCCCGCCATTCTGCTGAGACGACACTGTCGCGCTGGTGCAGCTCGCTCCCGCGAGCAGAACAACCGCGCCCGCCAAGACTAGGGCGCTATGGCTTTTGAGAACGCAGGTACCGATACGGGCGAAAATCGTACTTGTTGACATTGGACGCGCCTCATCTGGGGGTGGGTGCAAAAACTCTATCAGCCTACCAACCCACGACTAACATAACAACTGCACCACCTGCCCTGAGAAACGAAAATTCCCTACTGGTGCCATCAGTTGCTAACCCTGGCGGTGTCGTTGCATGTCGTTCTTGCGCCTACCTGTGTGACAGGTCGTCCTACGCAGGACCACAAACGTCCTAACCGCAGTGCTGCACGTGTGCCGCTGCCGCGCCGCGCTGCACCTTGCGACCGCGGGTGGCGAGTGGAGGAGCGTCGCACGGCTAGGCCGCGTTTTGACAGGGAAATATGATATGAATGCGCTCCGATTTGGCCCGGCGGTCCTCAGGCTTCCTGCGGCGTCGCGCTTCGCTTCACCCCTGACAGGATGCAAAGAAATGCAAAACGTAAAGATCCTTCTCGACGACAGCGAGATCCCGCGACAGTGGTACAACCTGGCCGCCGACCTTCCCACGCCGATGCTGCCGCCCCTCGGGCCCGACGGGAAGCCGGTCAGCCCGGAGATGCTGGCGCCGGTCTTCCCCATGAACCTCATCGAGCAGGAGGTCAGCACCAAGCGCTGGATCGACATCCCCTCAGAGGTTCTCGACATCCTCTACCGCTGGCGACCGGCGCCGCTCCGGCGCGCCGTCTACCTCGAGAAGTACCTGAAGACGCCGGCGCGTATCTACTACAAGGACGAGAGCGTTAGCCCGGCAGGCAGTCACAAGCCCAACACGGCGGTTCCCCAGGCTTGGTACAATAAGCAGTTCGGAATCAAGCGGCTGACC